>CAJYSL010000196.1 GCA_913777515.1 uncultured Mucilaginibacter sp. | reverse complement strand
ATTAAGGTTTCTATCCTGGCAAAGTACAGTTTGGTTACAAATTTGATACCTTCGGAACAATTTGCAGCCTGAGGTTGGTGTTGTCACCAACCTCGCCGCGGGATAGGCAGCGGTTACAAGCGAGAGCACTAACTTACAAAAGGCCGAATGAAGAGTGGTTGGTGACAACACCAACCACAAGCTATTAAAGGCATAAATGCCAGCGAAGTATATCCTGGATAAAAATTTAACTTCTTCGGAATATTTCGCTAGCCTGAGGTTGGTGTTGTCACCAACCTCGCCGCGGGAGGTGTAGTGATTGTCAGGACTATCAACTTTGACCTCAAAGGAAAAGTAGTTATAAGTAGGACTATCAACTTCGCCTCCACCCTAAATAAAAACGATGGTTGGTGACAACACCAACCACAAGCTTAAAAAATACAGATCAATACGAAGGCAACTAAAGCATTCTTACACCGCTTTGCAAAATCTTGGCTCCTAGCTCTTGGCTCTACCCACCCTACATCGTCTGCACCACTACCCCCGGCAAGGTAAACTGCAGTTGGTAAGCATACGTCCCCATCTGTGTTTCGTACTCTACGGTAGAGCCGGTGGCTACGATGACGGTTTGCCATTGGAGGGGGTTGCGCGAGGCGAGCCATTGCACTTTGGGGCTGGTTTTGAGGGATTGTAGTCCGCGGATGTCGGCTACCGAGAGGTCTTCGGCAAAAACCTTGATGCCGGCGGCGGCCTCTTTGCTGATGGTGTCTTCGGCGCCCTGAGTATTTTCGTAATCGTATACGTAACGCTTTACGGTTACGGGGTTCTGCACGTTGAGGCTCATCTCCTGGTTCCACACAAAGCGGTAGTACTCCCACGAGCCGTTGTAACCTATCCAGCGTAAATAAACAGAGTTCACGTCAATGGCGCGGTCAATCCTGATCACCTTATCCTCAGTTACCTGTATAGGGCCGCTGGCGCCGTTGCGCCTCACATTGATACGCAGGTACCAGCAGTTATCGTGATAACTATCGGCGCTAAGCAGCAAACGGTTTAAACCTACCTGCTTCTTCAAATCGCGGGTAACAGGATCGCCCAGCGTACGGCGATTGATATCGAGCATGGTAATGTGCAGGTAATACCCATGCTCGCCCAGCAGCTCGCTGTAAATAAAACCAATATCAAACGGGTAACCTACACTATAGGCGGGTTCTTTAAAATCGGTGATAAACCTGGCCTGCGAACCCTCGCTATAAGGTACAAATGGCGCCATGTTGCCGCCGCCGGCCGCCTGTACCTGCATAGCCGAATAGGTAACGTAATACGTCCCATCAACGCCAAACCAACGGTCATCAGCCAGGCCTTCCCAATCCTCGCGGTAGCTAATGGTGTAGCTTGCGCACAGGTTTTGGTCGTTATAGTTTATCTTGTCATAATTGCTCAGACTTTGCGGACTAACCAAACTGCGCAGTACGCCGCTGTAGTCGGCCTCTACCCGGCCGTTGCGTGGGTTGGGCGAGTGGCGGTACTCGCTATGCCGCAAGGTACCGGTTTCGGGGTCGGTATATGTTAGCTGGCTTACCACTTTAAAGTAAGGGCGCAGGGTATCGCTGTTCATAAAACCGGTGGCGGCCTTGTCAAATTTTGTATCGAGGGTAACAGTCGTATCCGTAGCGCTCAGCACTTTAAACAAGCCTAAATACGGCATAGCTTCAAGGTAAACCTCGTCGCCTTTTTGAAGTCCTATTACAGCTTCGCGGGTATAAATGCAGGCATGACCGTCGTCATTTTGCACGTCGGTTACCTTAAAATCCCGGCGCTGATAGGTAAACACCACCGGATTAAAAGCGGCATTCCAGCAGCTGTCAAAACCAGGCAAAATTTCTTTTACGGGCCGGCCAACCAAAAACGGCTCATCTTCGGGCATGATGAAGTTCAGCGTGGCCTGCTTGAGGCTTAGCCGGTCTACAACCTTGATGACGTGCAAACCGGCGGTTAAACCAAAAAATCTGGGATTAACAGTGGTCACATCAATAATATACTGCAGGTTGCTCATATTATCGTTGGTCGCCTTAATCAGCACCAAACCAACACCGCCGCCTATGTGCGCCGGAATCAAAACCAGCACGTCGGTAATGGCTGGTCCGCCACCCGGGCCCGACGCCCCGCCCGGTTGTATGTACTGATCAACGGTGACCGTGATTGACGAAGTTTGATAGCCCGTGCTCCGCAATACCTGGTAAGGATAGATCACTTGCGAAGTGCCGTAAATGGTAGCTGTATACTGCCCGTGCGAAAAGTTGTTATCCAGCTCGGTATACAGCACCTGCAATCCGTTACCATCGGCCGGCTGGTTGGTTGTATCGTCCATCACATCAAAAGTGATGGTACCGAAGGTTTCGTAACCATTAATGCTCGGGTTATACACCGGAGCATCGTACTGGTAATTTACATTTACAAATAATGCCATAATTGCTGATGGTAATTAAAATTTAAAAAGGTTAATCATCTCCTGCAGCACTTGCGCGCCCATCAATTGTGCCTGTTCCCCGGCATCACCCATAGCTCGGTATTTTACCGGCACGGGCTGACCTTTTTGGTGTGGACCGCCGTGCAGACCGCGTACCAAAAGCCAGGCCTGCACCGCTGCGGTTAAAGGCACGGCCTGGCCTGCCCCCTGTGGTTGCTTAAAATTATAAGGAAGTTTTGCGCGGGGCATAAGCTTGCAATAATTGATAAGGTTGATAAAGCAGCTTGGCCATCAGCTGCGGAAAGCCAGCCACACGGGGCTGCATCATAAGGTTGCCGCCGCTTTGGGCCATGGTATAATTGGTGTTGTGCCTGTAACAGATAAACAGTATTAGTTCGGGTTTGCTGAGCCGCCTGCCCAGCAGGCGCTCGGCCTGGGCTAAGCTTTTCATAAAGTTTCGTGATACATGGTTTGCAGGGTTAGGGTAATATAGCCGCCGGCCGTCAGGGTATCAAAGGTGTTTAAATGATAAATGGTTTTAAACTCTACCTGCTGCCCCGCCTTGATGCGGAAAATGCGTCCCTTGTTATCGCCCCGCTGCTGCGACAGTTTGAGCATAAACTCTTTGCACAGGCCCAGGGCACGTTGCACCAGTATTTCCTGGTCGGCGGTGCGGTCGCGGTTATGCTCGGCTTTGTATAAAAAGTACAAAAATACCGGCACGTCGTTGTGTACCGAGTGCGACAGCCCGTAACTAAGGTTAATGGCGGTTTCGGCCACCAGGCCCACTACAGGGAACCGTTTGGTTTGGTCGAGTATGTCGTTCAGTTCGGCAGCGCTGGCAAAAATAAACTGCGGTTTTTCCGAAAGCTGGTTCACCACGCTTTCAATCGGTTTTTGGATAGGCATAGGCTGGTTTAGTTTAACAGGTTAATCATCCATTTACCCACTCTCATCCCCCTGCACCCCGGTGCCCGTTCGTGACTGCTCAACGGCAAACAACGGGTATTTTTGATACTTATACCTTTTTGCGGCAGGCGCACCCAAAATAACTGCCTGGATACGTACATCAATCCCACCTGCCTGCCAAACCAACGAATGCGCCTTAAATGCGCCATACTTAACTGCTCCACTCCCATCAATCCAAATATTTATTTACCCCTAATTTACGTTTTTGTTTAGTTAATAACAAATATTTATAATTTAATAAATAATACACTACCCCCCCAGCCCCCTAAAGAGGGAGCTTTTGATTAGCTTGGTTGTTTTTGATGGGAGTGAATACGAAAATTTGATTGCTATGCTTCTTAAAGTCCTCCCCTTTGGGAAGGATTTAGGTGGGGTAATCCGGGGAGGAGTTAGGTGGGGCTTTTTGCTGCATCTTAAAGCCTCACTAAAACTTGAGTTGAAAGCAGAGCTTGCAACCTGCATGTTTTTCTTGGTAGATATTGCCCGTCAGAAAGTATATTAGCGAGGTTATTAAATCATTAAAAACCAAAATGAGCAGGTACGTCTATTTTTACGCGTTAAATTCGAAGCAGGGCAAAGATGAATTATACGACGATTTAACCGCTACCACAAAATACGCTAAATCGTTTGCCGACTTTATTGCCGAGCGGACTGCTAAGTGGGGTAATAGTTATAACGTTATTTACCAACAGGTAATTGATTCCGTAAAAAATCACTTTGAAGATTTGCTGCCAAGCCACTTACATGAAATCGAAAGGTGGTATGACGATTTGCTACGTAACCACTCACCGGGTCCGGAGCTGCAATGGAAGGAATTTGACGAAGCGTTGGCGGCTTTGCTAAGGCGGTGTGGTATTGAGACTTTATTTGAAATTACGAACGCCAGTGCCAGTTGTTATGGCTTCATATTTCAATACGGTAATTTTGAAGATGAATATGAATTAGATGCTTTTAACGAAGACGATGATGGAAGTAATATTAAAAGAGATGATTTTATCCACTTTTTAGATTACATGATATTGTTAATGTGCCAGTTACACGACGCAAACTTAGATCATCAATTTGATTACAGTGATTTATCCGAAGATCATCAAAAAGAAATAAAGCGTATTATGGCTGATTACCATAACGATGCTAAAATACAAGACTTGTTGAACCGCGAACTTAATTACATTAAAGAGCATTGGATTGAACACCAGCAGGATGGCCACCGATTTAATCCCGAAGCACAAACCGTATTCGATCATTATCGCTTTTTGATGGCTTGCTTAACAATGAAAGCAACTCTTACGGAAGAGTATACCCGTGTACTGATGATAAATGCTTAGTGTGAGATAAAACTATCTTCTGTAAACTCAGTAATTAAGCACAGAACAGTCATGCCGATGCATATCGGCATCTAACGGGATGGGTTGACGAATTTGCATTTCCAACACCACTACCCATTACATAGCGAGAGGGATACTGATATACATCAGCATGACCGGGTGAGTAACTTTTAACTATTTTCACATTCTTCAATGTCCCCATCCATAACTACGGTTTTATTACATCAAATCATATCTTTAAACCGCAACACGCCAAACTATGCAATATTTTGAATTAAAAGCAGATGTTGAACCCAAGGTAATTGGTCTAGTAAAAGGCATAAGACAATTAACAGGTTCGGACTTATACCTTACAGAAAATCAATGGCATAAAGAAATATTTCACGTACTTCCAAGAATAGATAGAAAAAATTGGTGGAAAAACTGGGCATCTTATAAACAGTACGCTGCGCACCCCCTGGTGGGTCTGGAATTACAGAAAAAAGGAAAATTGACGGACTACATGGAATTTAATATAAGGGGCTTTTATGTTAGCGAAAAGCTGAAAAATATATTAGAAGAATCTCACCTGCCGCCGCATGTTTTTCAGCCTACCGTTATTACCTCCTTGAAAACCGGCGAGCCTATACACGGTTACTATTGGTTTGCTTACGATTATGATTGGGGTGATGAAACCATCGATTTTTCAAAGAGCGAGTTTACTACAGATAAACACGAAGCGAAGTATGGAAAAAAGTTTACAGTTAACAGCTACGACGATTATATCAATGTTTTTTACGAAACTGGGGAGGCACTATCGGCTAGAAAGATAGTGTTTAACCAGAATTTTGATTGGGAACTGGATTTGGTTGCCGTCCAGTTTATGTTAACACGAACTTATATATCAGAGCGTTTACTAAAAAAATGGCAAGGTGCCGGCATCATCGGTTACATTGCGCGTTCGCCAGAGGTAGTCAAAGCCAGCGCCGAAAAGTTTAATGATATCTATAGTGAACTGGTATTTGAGTAAGGATTTCATTTATATGAAGACACGGGTATTTCGGGGCTTCGCTTTACTAAAATTATCTGCGCAAATAGAAGATTTATGAACTATCACAATTTGCCGGTCCACCGGGCAACAAAAATTAACGAGAAACCAAGATTGGTAAAACTGGTGCCAACAATTGCATTGCTTATTTTTATTTTTTGCTATAAAGCCCGTTCGCAATCAACTGTCAACCAAGCGCCCGAGTCGGTAAGGGACTCAGTTTATATTGTCATTTTGCTTCAGGAATTACCGAATGGCAGGCCGGTTCAAAACTATCTAACGCTTAAAAACACCGACGTACTCGCCAATACCTCAATGCAAGACATTAGCAAAGCCGACTTTCTTTGCCGGTTGTTTGGGCAATGCGTTTTATTTGAGGATGCCTATTTTACACTCACCAAAAATGTCAACTTTTTAAGTTTTAAAAACGAGTGGGATAAAGTCGATTATCTTGAGTCGGAATCCAGAAGAATAAAGCAATTAAATAAATCGTTCGGCAAAAATATGGCTATTCGCTTTCGTGACGGAATGATAAATATTAGATTGGCTAAGCTATACGGAGAATTCTGGATAATCAAAGGTGCTCTAACCGAATTAAGTTGTTACAGCGACAGCTACAATATACCAGCCAGATGCTACAACAAAGACTATAAATATAACTTAAAGCACATCATCAAATTTCTTCCATTTAACTAATGCGTTGGTCTATTCAGCTTACAGTATTCATTACAACGTTGTAATTGAAATACCCAAGTCAACCATTTGCTGCGTGCCGAACCTTATCGGTCGGTAACGTAAAATTATGCTTTATCATAGCTTTAATTTACACCTCTGCAAAATTGCATCCCCACTATTACAGAGTTGTCAAAATATATTATTTTTAGCCATGCTTAAAACCTGTCACTTATTGTTAGCCGCGCTTTTGTGCCTGTGCAGCACGGTATTGCAAGCCGCCGCCCGGAAAGATACTACCGCCAGAAGCTTTTTTAAACCTGCCGCCCGCGAAAGCATTAATCCGGCCTACGATTTTCAGGTTTTAATGGCCGGTGCTATCAGTAAAATACAGCACGACAGCACTGCCCAAGGTGTTGACGATTTATTGTCGGCCATGAAAACCCTATCGCACGACAAGCAGGTAGACCGCATTTTACCGCCTTTGGCGATAGAAATGGTGGGCATACTGCAAATGATGCAACTGCCCGCTGCCAATACTAACGACCGCAAACTGGGATACGAGTTTGTAAAGATAAGTTTTGGTGACGCCGATTCGCTGCAGATGAAACAATTTGAAAAGTTGCTCAGCAAAAGTGGAGTAACGCCATTTAGCAGGCGGCTCACTTTTTATCTGGATGTGTTTACGCCCAATAAACTTACCGAACGCAAGGTGCGCGCCTATCTCAAAACAGACTCTACCGCGTTTTTTGCCAACATAGTGCTGGCCAATTATCTTTACGAAAATGACCGGCAGGCCGAAGGTATTGTTTACTGCAACCGCGTAATCCGCAACAAACCAATGTATGCCATTACGTATGATTTGCGCGGAAACTGCTACGCCGCCATCAATAAAAAAGCTGATGCCATGGCCGACTACAACCGTGCACTCGAACTGTTCCCGATGTATCTGGAGGCCAATTACGACAAAGGCGAACTGCTGATGGATATGGACCAGGAGCGCGAGGCTAAAGACAATTTTTTAAAAATGTATGCTTTTAAGCCCGATTACAAATGGTGCGCCTACAACTTGTCCCGTGCCTATCGTGCGCTAAAGCAGTTAGATAGTGCGTTGTATTACGTTAACCAAACCATCCGCAACAACCCGAACGATGGCGACGGTTATGACCTGAAAGGCGATATTTATTTGGCAAAAAAGGAATATAAAACAGCTATCAACTTTTACAATCAGGCTATTGCGCTTGAGCCCAAAAAAGGCCGTTTTTTTGAAGACCGGGGTGATGCCTATGCTTATGATGATCAGGTTGATAATGCATTACTTGATTTTACTTTTGCCAGTTTACTGGACAGAACCCGCGTTTACCCCCTGTCGCGCCTGGGCGACTGTTACCTGACGACCAAAAACTACACCAAGGCTATTGATTATTTTGAAAAGGCTGTTGCACTTAACCCAACCGATACTTATTGCATGGTAGGCTTAAACCGGGCTTACACACATTTTGAAAACTATCCCGAAGCTATTGCACATGGGCTTAAAGCCATTGCTGCCGACAGCGCCTATGCATCGGCCTGGGGTAATTTGGGTTGGACGTACTACTGCGCCAGCGATTTTGATAAATGCATACAATACTCTAATAAAGCTATAGCGCTAAAAAAGAATTCCACTTACGCCATGTTTAACGTGGCATTGGCTACGCTGCGTAAAGGCGAAGTTGCCAAAGCAACCGACCTGTACCGGCAATTTGTAAAAACCTGCCGCGACAATGATTACCCCATCAGCAGCGGCGCGGCAGACGATCTTAAAGAACTCATAGCAAAACACATTTACGAAAAAGAGGCACAACAGATTATTGATGAGATATTTGTTGAGAAAGCGCAAGAGTAAGCGTACAATGCGCTGCAAATGTGATTTTTCGCTGGCAATAACCATAGGTGCTTACCTCGCGCCGTTCAAAGTGCATTTCTTTTTTTCAATTCTTCCATAATATGAAAAACCAGTGGTTGCTCGTTTTGGTGATAATACTCCTTTTGGGTGCTGTTTCCTATTACCTCACCAAGGGACGCAATGCATATACCAACAATCCGGAGGTGATGGGTCAGGAGTTTTGCGATTGCGTGTATGCGCATCGGTCCTCAGATATGTCGGCTAACTGGTTAAAGTTTTGTGATAGTGTTATTGTGGCCAAATCCGGCTATTACAAAACAGCGAGGGTTACCATGCAGGATCCGGTGTTAAGAAACCGCCTCAGCGATAGCTTGCAGAAAAAAGCAGGCGCTTTTTACATTCAGTTTAATCAATATCTGGAAACCCATTGTTGCGATGCTATATATTATTGCCCGCCTGATACCGCCGGCAAGACGAGTCGGTAGCTTTTCCTGAGCTTATTACCAGTAAAAATATTTAATAAGTAGTTGCTAAACTAAAATATATAATTGCGTCTAAGTAATAAACCTAACTGCCGAAACATGACTCACAAATTTTTAAAAACATCACTTTTAGCTTTACTGGTAATGCTATGCTTTTCGTGCGAGAAAGACGGCATTTTTAGTAAGGTGTATTTTGGCCAGATTGCGGCACTACGGTGCGGCACCGCGGTAATCAGCGTGAACTCTACGACCAAGGGACTGGACGGTGTACGGTGGCAAGGACACCCAAACGCAGTATCGGTTAAAAACTATTGCTTACTCACCGATATGGGGTTACAGCAAGGCGATCAGATTTCGTTTAGGGTAGCCAAAGACCCCGACTACATCAGTCCCGGCAACATCAAATGCGCCAGAGAATACTGCCTTTCCCAAGGGCCTGATTATACCATCACCGTTTATGATGTAGAAAAGTAAGATGTCTGTTTGCAAAATATGTGTTTAGGAAATATTACGGATTGGTGGTCAGATTAAAATCTGTTATGCGGGCGAATATCGGCATTCCACTCAGTAGAAATAGTTCCTTAACCGGTAGTAATATATTGATTTAAATTCCCATTTGTTTATACGTCGTTTCAAATCAGCCATACGCAGCTACAGCACGAATTATACCTTATATGTTTGCGCCGGTGAAGTTGCTGGATTAACATCTGTAAAGTATTAGCACTCCACATCACAAAATTGACCGATGAAAAAAAATAAAATGCTTATTAACGAGCTACTTAAAGTAATTGTTGAAAATTATTCAAATCCTATTTTAAAAAAATACAGTATTCAAACGAATAGTCAATCAGTAAACGAACTTGTTAAGTTGAAAATATTTCAAGTAGTAAATTGTGATCTACCTGCAGATATCAAAGACCTAATCGTTAATATAAAAAATGCTTATGATCATTTTGAGGTGATTGAAGAGAATCATTTACCATTCCCTTCTTTTACCATTTCAATTGAATTAAATTCAAGGATTGTCGAATATCTTACTTTGATAAGTTCACTCAGAATAAAAATTTCACTGGTTCATCCATGCTTTACTGTTTTTTTTGAAGAAGCAGCTTTTTTTAGAAACATATCAAGATATCGTCCAATAACCTTTCGAATTGTGTCGTCAAATCACAAAGCTTTCGACCCTGAAAAAGATCATTTCAATACAGCTCTTACTTTAATAAAACAGAGTTTGCCGACATATGAGTATATAGATCATAAATTTTTACTTTCGAGCAAGCCATCTGATTATGCCTATCAGGAAGTAAAAATAATTGATCGGGAAGATCATACTCTGTACAGATACTTATTTGACGATTTGTATGAAGCTGGAAATCTTGAAGTAGCTTCCTAAATCAAAAAAACTCCGGCATCAAAGCGCCTCATCATGCACAAATAATCAGATTGCATCTTCTCAAAGGGAAACTTGTTCGATTGAAGACTAAAGTTTATAGATGACGGGTTAGTTAATGACTGTTCGCGCCTTCAAAAAATTTACGGTCATCTAACTTGCAGTGTCAATCATACACACGCGCAACAGTTTATAAAGAATCAGATTTAAATACAATAATATGAAGCACATAAAAAAAGCGACTTATTTTTCCTTTTTGTTTATGCTTATTACTTCAAGCTGTCAGAATTCACTACAATGTGCTGAATCAAAAGAATTTGCCACGAGCGCTTATTCTGGTAAAGTATTAAGAACATTTATTGATCCCAAAAATCATCGCGCTAAAACAGTGATGTTGAGTAATGCTAGTACAGACCTTATATTTCCTATGGATACGTCCGGCTTTTACTCTTTTATCAATAAAAATGATTCGGTTGTAAAAAAATCAGGTAAAAATTATCTAACAGTAATCCGTAGCAATAGGCACTATAACTTTCAGATATTTTTTGGCTGCCCGGATGATAAATTTTAAGAAATATCTCCCTTTAATTAGCGCAAGAAAATGAGTTGGTCAAAGAATAATAACTTCCGTTAACTCTTACAAAAATGTTAGTCATAACTTTTTAACAAAGTACAAGTAACGCCTCATTGCTTCATAAAATACCCGTAATGCTGATTTTATTTACAAGTCTTTTGTAACAGATCCTTAAGGCATACCCTTATATTTATCTGTTATTTCCACTTACCGACAACATGAGGTTATCAAAAACCCTAAAACATAACGCCGCAAGTCGACGTTCTTTAATAACGGTTCTTATTTCTTTGATAATTTTATCAGCAATTGCTCGTAAAGGATCCGGGCAAGCCAGCCCCCAATCAACCCAACACATCAAACCCAACGGCACAGCCGTACGCACCATTGACGTGGATTTACTCAACCCTGCCAAAGTAAAAACCTACCCCAGCCTCGAACATCAAACCTTTCATCACGCAGGCCAGCAAGAAACTTTGCGCATCACCCCGCAGGTAAACAGCGTGCTCAAAGCAGTCAAACTAACCAGGGCTAAAACCGATTTCGACGGTGATAAAGTGTACAGTGATTTGAAAATAATTGCCGGCCATAAAGTCTTGTTTCAAAAACGAGGCGTTTTAGGTGTAAAAGCATTTGAAATAAATAAAGCTCGCAACCTCCTGTCGTTCTCCATGATTACTGAACATACGGGTAATATGCTTTTAACGATGTCAAATTTAATTTTAATTGATTTGAACTCAGGCAAGGTGTCAAACTTAAAATCCAATCTTTCCAATACTATTAACGCACCTTTTTCTGCCGACGGCAATACGCTCTACTATCTAAACCATTACAGTTTATACAAAATCAACCTGACCAATGGAATTACTGTAAAAACAGCCAGTTTAAAAAATCGACAATACATTCCTTTACATATAACTCTGTTGGGAAACCACCGTTTCAATCTCTCCTTTATAAAAGATACACAAGATCAGCAGGTCTATTCGGTGAGGTTTGCCGATTGATTTGACGCTGCTGATTTAATAACGTAGTAAACGCATTTACAGTAAGTGCCTGTTAACTCCCTATACTCTCGCGCTAATCGCCTCTATAAACTCCAGTCATGCCGATGCATAGCGGCATCTCACAGGGCAGGTTAATCGCGTGTGCAATGCAAATTTTCTACCTAGCGCGTGGGATGCCGATAGGCATCGGCATGACTGGGAGGGAAAGGCAAGTCTGATTACAGGTAGATAAATGTGCGCCTGAAGCCTGAGGTCGAGTCTTATCACCGACCTCCCGCCAAACAGGACGACACCCTAGCCGTCAGCCCACTACTTAGCCTGCGCTATCAGCGAATCAAGAATCCGGACGAAGAAATTGTCTTTATTATCCAAAGCAAGAGCTTCACCTTTGGCGCCTAATGGATAGTTTACCTGTATGCTTCTGAGTATTCCGTTTTTATCAATAAACAGATTGCGGGGCAAGGAGGCCAGTCTGAGTTGCCTTTTATACCATTCGGCATCCTGCAACACCTGGAAATTAAAGTTCTTGTCTTTTAAAAAGTCGTGCAGATTGTTAGCTTGAGTCCGGTCTTCGGTAATCGAAACAAAGTTCACTTTGTCTTTATATCTTTCTTTAAGCCTGCTTAAATCGGGCATTTCTGCTATACAGGGCGTGCAGTACTCTGCCCAAAAATTAATCAGCGTTGGCTTGCCTAAAAAGTCGTTAGAGGTTACCACTTTGCCGTCCATATCAGTCAGCTTAAAAAACGGCAGTTTTTGATCAAGCAGCAAAAAGGTAGAATCTTGCTTAAAATCAATTTTCATTACTTCCGAATCTGACTTTGCGGCTGACCTTATGTTCGAGGTGCTGAAGTTGCAATAGTTAATTATCGTATCGTTTTTAATCACCTTGTGGTAAACCAAAACTTTAAGGTCGTAAGCCGGCGGGACAGTTTTTCTGACCGTATTGTAGACCGACCGCAGTTGATCCTCATTCATTTGCGAGCCGTTGTTAGATACGTACACGTTATGCTGGGCAAAGCTTTTAAATGCCAGGAGGACGAACAGTAGTGTGATTGATTTTTTCATCATAGCGTTTAGATTGCGGCAGCAAGGTAGTGCATTAAGCCATTTGATAACATCGCATATTGTCTGATATTAATAATATTTTAACCTACGAAGGGCGGCACTAAACTGCAAATTGCTGGTGCCAGTATTTTGGTTAAGAATTAATGGCTGTACTTGTTATGAGTGATTGTACTTAAGCTATCCAGCCAAAGGCGCAAAGTAAAAGCGTTGGCATTGGTTACCCGATTCTGATCTCTCCCGCATCATCGCCAACCAGCACAAACTTGATGCAAAACACGTATAAAAATAGCGGCGTTAAATCCGCGCCCTCGTCCAATACCGTCAGCATGTAGTCATCAGCATCGCTATAACCGAGCGTAGCTTTATAAATGAAAATGCGTGCCATCTCGTAGTCAGCATCGCGGATGGCGTATTCGTTTTTACTGAACCTGACGATATCGATACCACGGCCGTAATCGCATAGGTTAACTTGACCAAACAAAACTTCGGCCCGGAGCCTCACCAGCGGCACGTTGCCAATCACCTCGACATGGGTGCGGTCTGCAAACCAGCTTTTAGAGGGGTTTGCCCAGCCGATCGTAAAAACCACATCCGTCCCCTTTTCGGTATAACGGCGTTTACTGCCAAACCACCCTACCCGCGATATCTTAAACCACCGCACCGGCTGGTTAATGGGCTTGGTAATGGCCACTGCGGATGATGAAGTTTCGAGTTCGAATTTGAGCATAGGTTGGTTGATACTGCAACTTAGGCGAGGCTAAGATAACGGGTTAAAGTGATGATTACACTTTAAAACCAACACATTCCTGATGGTAATAAGTTAAATTTCAGACCTCTCCCGCCTTGTCATTTCGAGCGACAGCGAGAAATCATGATACTTGCGATGAGTGCGTAGAAAGGTAATTTTGCTACCCGACAGTACCTGTTTAAGTGATTGTATACCCTGTCTGATTGCATTCATCAAACCTGCGAAAGTCGACTTCCCTCCCAAACAACTATCGCGAGCAACAAGATTCCTCGTTATCACTCGGAATGACAGGGCGGGGAGAGAATTGAGAGACGAGAACCAAGAGACGAGAACCAAGTATCAAAAACAATCGCTCATTCACTCATTCGCTAATTGGCTTTAACTTACTCAATAACCTAATAACTCAATAACTACTCCCCCAACTACCTCTTCTCAAACCCATTCACCGTGAGTTTTACTTTGCTCATATCCAGCCCCATGGCTCTAAACTGCTGGGCAATGCCCGAGCGGAACTGCAGCAATTGTACCGGGTTTTTAAGGGTGCTTTGCCAGCCCAGATACAGTACGATGGCTTGTAGTTTAAGCTCTTCGCCCAGTTTGGCAATGGTGGTGGGCGAAGTTAAGCTGCGGTTTTGGCTTAGTATACCGTCCGACTGCTGCTGTAGCGCCCTGTCCATCGCCGGGGTGATGCCGTTTTGTACGTTGTTCACAATCATGTAGCCAATTTCGAGGTAGGCGGCCAGCGCGGTGGCGGCATTATTGGCCGGCAGTCCCGATTCGCGCACCAGTTCAGTAAACAACTGCCCGTAACTGGCTTTGCCGCTGCCCAACGCGTTGTTAACAGCTTGCGCCGCTTGCGTATTTTTGGATTGCATTTTGGCAACCAGGTTTTGCACCGTTTGCTGCTGCAACGCTGCCGACGGCGTGTAGGCCAGGTTGACCTTGCGTGCCGACGCCCCTGCCGCAGCCGCACTTTTGCCGCTTTTGCTACGTGCATTGCGCATAGACGCCTCGATGGCATTGTTGTTGAGCAACACCGTAGTTTGCGACAATACCGAACTGGTAAAATTGTCCATAATCAAATCAACCGACTGTTGCGCCTGCACCCGCGGCGCCATCAACACGCCCGAAGCCGCCATACAGCCCCATAAAATCATCTTTTTCCAAGTGGTTATCATACACTGGTATTTTTGGTTTTACTTAATAGTTAACGATGAAAAAGGCGTTTTCATTGCCTTTTAGACGCTTTGCTTGGAGTTAGAGTCGGTAAGTCCGTTGAGTCCGTAAGTCAATGATTCAATTTTCGATGAATGAATTGCACCCAGCGCGTTATGAGGATGTAGGCGCCATTTCTTTAGGATGGGTTCGACGCCGTATAAATTTTGAAGGAGATTCTGCGGTTTGGACATCCGACTGTAAATATGAACTACTTTTTCGCCTCATTGTATTCTAAGTAAAAAGCAAGGAATAATTTAATTTTTTCAGGCAGCTGAGAGGACAAACGGCGTTTGCCTTTTGACCACGGCAAAGACCCTTGCAATAAGTTTATTTTTGATGATGT
>CAJYSL010000195.1 GCA_913777515.1 uncultured Mucilaginibacter sp. | reverse complement strand
CGTCAGTTAAAATATCACCGAATAAGTTGGCAGTTAATACTACGTCAAACTTTTTAGGGTTTTTAACCAGCTGCATGGCCGCATTGTCGATAAACATATGCTCGGTTTCTACATCGATATATTCTTTAGCCAGTTCCTGTACCACCTCGCGCCACAAGCGTGATGATTCGAGTACGTTGGCTTTATCTACCGAGCATAAGCGTTTGCTACGGGCACGTGCCGCTTCGAACGCTTTACGGGCAATACGTTCTACTTCGTAACGGTGATAAATCATCAGGTCGGATGCGGTGTTGCGGTCTTCGCTACGTTTTTTCTCGCCAAAATAAACGTCGCCGGTAAGTTCCCTGAAAAACAGGATGTCTGTACCACGCAGTACTGCCGGTTTTAAGCTCGATGCATCCAGTAACTCGTCAAATAAAACGATAGGACGTAGGTTGGCATATAAGCCCAATTCTTTACGGATTTTCAGCAAGCCCTGCTCGGGGCGCACTTTAGCCGACGGGTCATTGTCGTATTTAGCATGGCCTACTGCACCAAATAAAATAGCATCGCTGCCTTTAGCCTTTTCAAGTGTTTCATCTGGTAATGGATTGCCGGTAGCTTCGATAGCTACGTGGCCCATTAGTGCTTCGTCAAAAGTAAATTCGTGACCGAATTTGGCAGCAATTTGTTTCAATACAGCCTGGCCCCAGGTTGTTACTTCTGGCCCGATGCCATCGCCCGGAATAACTAATATATTTTTTTTAATGCCCATGTGTTTGTTGGTTAGTATCGCCGTTATGTCGGCGTCAACCTTAATTTATCTTTTTTCGAATTCTTCTACCAGTTGTTTGTTGCTCAGGATATAATCAATATCATCGTATCCGTTAATTAGGCAAGCTTTTTTGTAAGGATTGATTTCGAACGTTTCCTGCTCACCTGTGCTTACTATTTTGATAAACTGATTATCTAAGTCAACCTCTACCTGTGCATGCGCATCAGCATAAACAGCGTCGAAAAGCTTTTTTAAAAAATCGTCGCTCACTTGTATTGGTAGTAAACCATTATTTAGGGCATTGCCTTTGAATATATCGGCAAAAAAGCTGCTTACCACTACGTCAAAACCGTAGTCGGCAATGGCCCAAGCCGCATGTTCGCGGCTGCTGCCACAACCAAAGTTTTTACCTGCTACCAAAATTTTACCTGAGTAATTAGGATGGTTGAGTACAAAATCCTCTTTGGGATTGCCCTCTTTATCAAAACGCCAGTCGCGGAACAGGTTATTACCAAAGCCATCACGTGTGGTGGCCTTTAAAAACCTGGCCGGAATAATCTGGTCAGTATCAATGTTTTCTATAGGCAACGGCACTATAGATGATTGTAAGTGTTTAAATATCTTGGTTGCCATTGCTTATCCTACTAACTCCTCTTGCTGAAGAAATTCTCTGATATCAGTTACTTTTCCGGTAATTGCTGCTGCTGCTGCGGTTAGTGGGCTGGCCAGGAAAGTACGTGAGTCTGGTCCCTGGCGGCCTTCAAAATTGCGGTTGGAGGTAGATATACAATATTTACCAGCCGGAATTTTGTCCTCATTCATGCCCAAACAGGCGCTGCATCCAGGTTCGCGCAGCGGAAAGCCTGCTGCTTCAAATATTTTGTCTAAGCCTTCGGCAATGGCTTGTTGTTGTACCTGCTTAGAGCCGGGCACTACCCACACCGTTACGTTATCAGCTTTTTGTTTGCCTTTAATAAAATCGGCTACCAGGCGTAAGTCCTCAATGCGCGAGTTGGTACAGCTACCGATAAATACATAATCAATAGGTTTACCTAACAAGCTTTGGTCTTCGTGCAGGCCCATATAGTTTAAGGCCTTGGTATAAGAGCCTTGTTCTTTGGCCTCAAAGCTGGCAGTTTCGGGTACATGTTGCGTAATACCGATGCCCATGCCCGGATTGGTGCCATAAGTAATCATCGGTTCAATGTCGGCAGCGTCAAAGTATAGTTCGCTGTCAAACTGAGCATCTTCGTCAGAGTAGAGCGTTTTCCAATAATCAACTGCTTTATCCCATTCTTCGCCTTGTGGGGCAAATTTGCGGCCTTTTACGTATTCAATCGTTGTTTCGTCGGGAGCAATTAAGCCACCGCGAGCGCCCATTTCAATACTCATATTACAGATGGTCATGCGGCCCTCCATACTCAGGGAGCGGATAGTATCGCCGGCATATTCCACAAAATAACCGGTACCGCCGGCGGCAGATATTTTAGAGATGATGTATAGAATAATATCCTTAGCACCTACGCCTTTTTGCAAAGTACCATTCACCTCAATCTTCATGCGTTTAGGACGTTGCTGTAATAAGCATTGGGTAGCCAAAACCTGCTCCACCTGCGAAGTGCCGATACCAAACGCAATGGCACCAAAGGCACCATGGGTTGAGGTATGGCTATCGCCGCAAACGTAAGTACATCCCGGACGGGTAATACCGAGCTCCGGACCAATTACGTGTACTATGCCCTGATATTGATGACCTAAACCATACAGTTCAATACCAAATTCAGCGCAGTTTTTGGTTAGCATGTCAACTTGGTAGCGCGAAAGCTCTTCTTTGATAGGCAAATGCTGGTCCCAGGTAGGTACGTTGTGGTCGGCGGTAGCTACCGTTTGTTTTGGCCTAAAAACAGGCAAGCCCCGCTGGCGTAAACCATCAAAAGCCTGAGGACTGGTTACCTCGTGTATAAAGTGAGTATCAATGTATAAAATATCCGGGAAACCTTCCTTGCTGCTCACCACATGCGCATCCCATATTTTATCAAACAATGTTTGTCCCATAACCGCTTCAAAACCCTCCCCAAAGGGGAGGGTTTATAATCTTAATTTTTTTAGTTTAAATATTCACTACTAACCTCCCTTTCCTTTGGAGAGGGTCGGGGTGAGGTCTTTTAGGCTTCTACTTCCTGGTTTTCAGGGCGCAGGCTGCGTACGGTTTTACCGGCTTGCCATAATTCGCTTTCGCGTAATTCTTTCAACTCTTCATTCAGTTTTTCGCGATAGTCTGGCTGACTGTTGCTGTCGATAGAACGCTGAGATTCTTTACCGGTAGCAACGCTTTCGTATAATTCTTCAAATACCGGTTTAGTAGCATCACGGAATTTTTTCCACCAGTCTAACGCACCGCGCTGAGCAGTAGTCGAACAGTTGGCATACATCCAATCCATACCGTTTTCGGCAACTAATGGCATCAGTGATTGAGTTAACTCTTCAACAGTTTCGTTAAAAGCCTCGGAAGGAGTGTGGCCTTTGCTACGTAACACATCGTACTGAGCAGCAAAAATACCCTGGATGCAACCCATTAAAGTACCACGCTCGCCGGTTAAATCGCTGAATACTTCTTTTTTGAAGTCGGTTTCGAACAGGTAACCGCTACCCACAGCAATACCTAAGGCAATAACACGGTCAGATGCTTTACCGGTAGCATCTTGGAAAATAGCATAGCTTGAGTTTAAGCCACGGCCTTGTAAAAACATACGACGTAATGAAGTACCTGAACCTTTAGGAGCTACCAAGAACACGTCAACATCTTTTGGTGGAACGATGCCGGTTTGCTCGTTAAAGGTTATACCGAAACCATGTGAAAAATACAGGGCTTTACCTGGAGTTAAATGTTTTTTAACGGTTGGCCAAAGTTCAATCTGTGCAGCATCGCTTAATAAGTAGCAAATTATAGTTCCTTTTTCAAGAGCTTCTTCAATCTCAAATAAAGTTTCGCCGGGTACAAAGCCATCGCTGATTGCTTTATCCCAGGTTTTTGAATTTTTACGCTGACCAACAATTACATTAATTCCATTGTCTTTTTGGTTTAGCGCCTGGCCCGGACCTTGTACACCGTAACCAATAACCGCTACTACTTCATTTTTTAAAACATCCTGTGCTTTTGATAACGGAAATTCTTCGCGGGTTACTACGTTTTCTTCGGTGCCGCCAAAATTTAATTTTGCCATGATTTGATTTGTTTTTGCTTTTCGGTTTTAAGTTTTCCGACTTCTATTGTATGTATATTATTTATCTGTTAGTGGTGTAAGGAAGCCTTACATGGTAAATACCTTATCTCTCTGGTTCAGGTATTCGTTTTCAATGACATCTTCTCCCGGTTCTCTGCGTTCAAATTCGCGCAGTTTGCGGTTAAATCCTTCGCTGTCTTTAATGATCGCGATGCGGGCCGTACGTACAAACTCGATGAGTCCGAACGGTTGCAGCACTTTAATCAAATTATCTGTTTCTTCGCGGTGACCGGTAGTCTCAAATACCACATAATCTTTACGGATTACTACTGCACGGGCACCGTTTTCACGCAGTAAGCGTTCTACAGCAACTTTCTCGGCTATCACGTCCGCCGGTACTTTATACAGGGCCATTTCCTGCCAGATAACGTCGGCATTGGTGTGGTAGTATACTTTCAATACCTCTACCTGCTTTTCAATTTGACGGGCCAGTTTACGTACCACATCTTCAGTTTCGGTAATTACGATGTTGAAGCGGTGAATGCTGTCAATCTCTGATGGAGAAGTGTTCAGGCTATCAATATTAATTTTACGACGGGTAAAAATGATAGCAATACGATTCAGTAAACCTATTTGGTTTTCGGTATATACGGTGAT
>CAJYSL010000194.1 GCA_913777515.1 uncultured Mucilaginibacter sp. | reverse complement strand
AAGGCAATAAAGCATTTTTCCTTGTTGATAGTAACCACTACATATAGTGGTGCTTTGCCATCCTTCTCCTTATCACTCTTGATCGTAAAGTAAATGCGGAATGACTGCGATGTTTTCATACAATAACATTTTTAATGATTAATGAATTAGTTGCATCCTGTTTCAGCTTCGCTTTCAGGTGTTCAAAAGGTGCCCACGGTATTTTCGCTTTTGTGAGTTTTAGTTTACTTAACAGATTACTATTCAGCTCGTTAAGTCGCTTTTGAACACCTAAGGTAAAAACTAATCTTAGGTAGTCAGTTAGGTGTTCAGAAGTTTGGCTTTCTTTGGGGTTAGCAAGGGTATAATTAATGAAAAAACCCTCTAAATAAGCTATTTAGAGGGTTCTGAAGCGTTTTGATGGCTTCTGTTGTGCGCCCACCTGGGCTCGAACCAGGGACCAAAAGATTATGAGTCTTCTACTCTAACCGACTGAGCTATAGGCGCAGCTCTTGAGGTGATGGAAATTTTGTTTCTGGGTGCAAATTTAGATATTTGCGGCAATTACCCAAACACTATTTATGCAAAATATTAAAAACATCATATTCGATTACGGCAATGTTATCTTTAGTATCGATTTTGCCAGGGTGCAACGGTCGTTCAAGGCGCTGGGCATCAGTAATGTAGATGAGTTTTTTGGTCACTTACAGCAAGATCCCATTTTTGACGCTTTTGACCGCGGACAAATTACCGCAGCCCAGTTTCGCGACCGTATCCGCAAAAAAGCCAATAATCCTGATTTAACTGACGACGAAATTGATGCCGCTTGGAACAGTATTTTAGTGGGCATTGCCGAAGGTAACCACGATTTGCTGCTGCAACTGAAAGACAAATACCGCACCTTTTTACTCAGCAACATCAACGAAATACATTACGATTTCATCCTAAAATATCTGAAGAAGGATTTCAACTTCGACAGTAACGACCATCTGTTCGAGAAAATCTACTATTCGCATTTCACCGGTAAGCGTAAACCCGAAATTGCCATATTTGAACAGGTACTGCAAGAAAACAACCTTGACCCGACAGAAACTTTATTCATCGATGATAGTCCGCAACATTTAGCTGCTGCGCAAACCCTGGGCATTCAAACTTTTTTGATGAAAGCGCCCGATACCATACAGGCCTTCGCCCAGCGCGAACATTTGTTGGATTGATAAAGTACGTTTGTATGAATGCGGATTCAACACTGCTACAGCAATATCGATTGGTGCAATCATCCAGGGAGGCATTGTTTAATTATTGTGAGCATATCAGCCCTGAGCACTTTGGCCAAAAGGTGTCTTCGTTCAATAACGAAAACATGGCCGGCATGATGGCTCATGTGGCTGCCACTTATGTGAGTTGGCTGGCAAATTTTGCGCAGCAGGAGCAAAGGCCCTATTTTACAGCCGAAGATTGTCGTAATCTTCAGGCTGCAAAGGTTATGTTTGGTGAGGTTGATTTAATAGTGGCTGGATTTCTTCAAAAATTTAAAGATAGCCTTGAGTTGCCGCTCATTTTGCCCAAACGTGAGGGCTCGGAGTTAAGCTTGTCTCCGTTGATGCTTTTTACTCATGTTATTACGCATGAGTTTCATCACAAAGGTCAAATTGTAAACATGAGCAGGCAATTAGGCTATACGCCGGTCGATACCGACATCATCCGTTACTGATTAAATCTTTCTTCGCTTTTTCTCTTTAATAATCAGGCCTAACTCGCGGCTCATTTGGCCGGCTATGGCGGTGTTTTCCTGGGCGCGTCTAAATAGGTAGGGCAGTACGGCTTTTACCGGTCCGTAGGGTACGTATTTTACCACGTTGTAACCGGCGTCGGCCAGGTTAAAGCTCAGGTTGTCGCTCATGCCCAGCAATTGCGAAAAATAAACATGCGGATGGTTATGCGGAATGCGGTGCTGGTTCAGTAAATCGGCCAGCAAACGGCAGCTATCTTCATTATGGGTACCGGCTACCAGGGCAATGCGGTCAATATGCTCTACGCAAAAACGGATGGATTCGTTGTAATCGCGGTCGCTCGATGCTTTGTCAGGTTGGATGGGTGATGGGTAGCCCATTTCCTGCGCACGCTTGCGTTCTTTTTCCATATAAGCGCCGCGTACAATCTTCACACCTAACAAAAACTCCTCGGTGCGGGCGACGTCAAAATCAACTTTTAACGAGACCAACTTGTCGTGGCGGTAAATCTGGTAAGTGTTGTATATAATGGTTTTGTCTCGGTTAAAGCGGCGCATCATGTTCAGCGCTAATTTATCCAGCGTTTTTTGTATCCAGCTTTCTTCGGCATCAATCATTACCGGAATGCTTGCCTGATGCGCCTTTTGGCAAATGGCCAGTACCCGGTTTTGCACCTTTTGCCATTCTGCTTCTTCGGCTGCGGTTAGGGGAGTGCCGGCATCCAGTTTTTCGAGTAGACCAAAGCGGCCCACGCCGGTTACTTTAAATACAGTGATGGGAATAGCCGGGTCGCCGGTGGCACGTTCAATGGTACGGATGATTTCGTCGCGGGTTTCGTCAAAAACGTGTTCTTCTTCTTCGCCCTCAACCGAGTAGTCCAGGATGGTGCCTACACCGCCCGATTGCAGGTTTTTAATGGTAGCATTACACTCGGCAATGGTTTCGCCGCCGCAAAATTGTTTAAATATGGTGGCTTTGATAATACCCTTGATAGGCAAACCAATGTTCATGGCAAAGTTGGTTATGCCGGGGCCAATTTTTACTAACAAATTATTGTTGATAGCCGTAAAAAGCCAGTATGCACGTTTTAAATCGTTATTAGAGGCATGTTTAAAGGCAATCTCTGTATTTTCAAAAGATAGCGTTCCCCTTTCGGGTTGCGGTAAATCGGTACGTTGAGCAAGCATCGTGCAAAATTAGAAAATCAATCTATATAACTCATTTTCTACACTAATAGTTTATTTTTGCCGCCACCATGATTGAATTTAAACTAAACGGCGATTTTATCCCTCTAATACAATTATTAAAGGCCACCGGATTAGTGTATACCGGCGGTGAAGCACAAATAGTGGTTACCGAAGGCGAAGTGAAGTATAACGGCCAGGTTGATTATCGCAAACGCTTAAAAGTTAAAAAAGGCGATGTGATTGAATTCCGGTCTAAAAAAATTGTGGTGATATAATTATGGATACAATTCAAAGTATAGACTACCCTGTTGTTTTTAATGAAACCCTTATCCAACTGGTAAATTTTATTGAGCAGGGTAACTACACGCGTTTTTTTATTTTAACAGACGAACATACCGGCGAGCATTGCCTGCCCCTGCTGCAAAGCCGTTTAGAGCATTTAAACGACAGGTATGATGTAATAGAAGTTAGTGCGGGCGAAGAAAGCAAGAACATTGATTTTTGCTCGGGCATTTGGAAAATGCTGATTGATTTTGGTGCCGACCGCCATAGCCTGATGATAAACCTGGGCGGCGGCGTGATAGGAGATATGGGCGGTTTTGCCGCTTCGACCTACAAGCGCGGTATTGATTTCGTGCAGGTGCCCACCACCTTGTTATCGCAAGTGGATGCTTCGGTAGGGGGTAAAACAGGCATCGACTTTGATAACTTGAAAAACATCATCGGTACTTTTACTTCGCCTAAAGCAGTATTCATTGAGCATGCGTTTTTAGAAACTTTGCCATCACGCCAGATTTTATCCGGCTATGCCGAAATGCTGAAACATGGCCTGATACAGGATGCTGCTTACTGGAACGAATTGAAAGCACTGGGCTCGCCATTACAATTGCCGACAGCCGAGTTAGTATACCAATCGGTTGCGATCAAAAACAAGGTAGTGGTTGCCGACCCGTTTGAAAAAGGTTTCCGTAAGTGTTTAAACTTTGGTCATACCATTGGCCATGCGGTTGAAACTTATTCGCTTCAGAACGACGAAAATCACCTCACCCATGGTGAGGCTGTAGCTATCGGCATGATTTGCGAAGCCTGGCTGTCTCACAAAAAAGCCGGTTTAAGTTTGGATGAACTGAATGAGATTACCGAGGTATTAAACAGCCTTTATCCTAAATATCAACTGGACAATTCGTGCCACTCGGTGCTGCACGCCCTCATGAAAAAGGATAAGAAAAACCAAGGCGACGACATTAACTGCACTTTGTTGCACCGCATAGGCGAGTGCAGCATTGACCATATCTGCAGCGAAGAAGAATTGTGCGACAGTTTGAGTTATTATAGCAAGCTGAATAAGCACGTAGCTGAAGTGTAAGGTTAACTTTATGGGTCTCGGCCCACACTGTTTGCCGAAGCATGATTTTGCAGCGGGCAATAAAATACAAATCCCCGAACGTTCAGGCGTTCGGGGATTTGTATTTTATACAGTGTAGTGCAATTAGTAAACGCCGTCCAGATCCATAGAACGCACAATTTTTACATGCCTAAAGGCGCCCGCTTCCGACCATTCATTATCGTAATTTAATCCATACGGCCAAAAGTGGCCTCCACCACCGCTAATTTTACTGTTTTGAGTTTCGAAGGCTTTAATGGCAGCAATACCGTTTGCTCCACTATAAGTACCGCCATCAGTCAAGTTCGACCAGTTACCGGTTTGGCCCACGCCATAGCAATGGCCCATCTCGTGCATAGCGGTGCGGGTGCTTTGAAAGCTTGGGTTGGCACCAAAGCGGATGTTACCAATCACATTGGCATCTGCAGTAGGCACGCCCGGATTATAGCTTACGTTAAGCGTGCGGGGTTCCCAATCGGCTCCGGCATTGTAGCGGGCACAGGCATCATTCATGGCATTTGTAATACGCGTAACAGCATCGGCAGGCACGCCCTCGGTTGATGTCCAATGCCATGTTACTTGTCCGTTATATTTAGTTTTGGCTAAAATCCATTGCTGATTTTCACCGCTGCCGCTGGTTTGCAAGCTTACCTCGCTGCCATCATTTAACGCCGACTGCGGTACCTCAAGTGCTTTGCCATCGGCCCTGTTTACAATAAGATAATGCCCGCTGCCCGATGTTGTAAATTTCCATTGCTGGTTTGTAGCGCCGGTGTAGTCACTAGCAGTTACGGTGTTTGCCTCGGCACCTTTAGTGGCTGTAAGGGCACGGTTGTTTTGACTATTTGTAATGCTGTAATAATTGCCTTTCAACAAATGTAAAACCCACTGTTGATTAGCTGCACCGGTACCTCCGCTCTGCGTTATTTTGTTTTGATCAGTACCCTCTAGGCTTTTAGCGCTATTGCAGTTCATAATGTAAAAAGTACCATTAGTTACCGTTTGAGGAGGTTCGATTGTTAACATGGTTTGCGACTGCTTGGCCGAATGGTTCGCGGAGTGCATAGCGGAGATTTTGTCATGTACTGCAATCCGATTGTCGTTATTGGCAAATTGACCGATGTTTAATGACGTAAAGAACATTAAACCGGTGTACTTTAAGTTTAAAACAGGAAATCTCATTTCAAAATAATTAGTTTGGTTAAGTTGTTGTCATGTGATTGACGGTCGATTCAAGTGTTCTGAAGCTACTTCGTATTGTTGTCTTGTACCTGCTTTTATTTATGCTCGTAACCAAAACGGGCTCAATAGTGAGCAGCAAAGACTATCAATACATTATATTTTTAGCCAATCGGACAGCCATTATTGCCACAGGAAAAAGATATGAAGAAGCACTTGTCTTAAAAAGACCGTTTACAATTGTTTACTATTCCAAATTTAAAGGCGCTGATGAAATGGTGCAAAGCATTTTATAACCAGTTTGTGTCTTATTTTAACCTTTGCGGAAAATAATATTTCGTCATGTTTTGTATTGAAGTGGTTTTCAATGTAGCGTTTGGATATAGTTTAACTAAACTTAGCCTACTTTAAACCGCTAATAATTACTTTTTGATCTTTAGCAATTTGCGGTTTGCATCGAAAATTCGGTAAAATTGAATGAGGGCTATAAACCACGAATCTCCAAATGAATAATAATTTGGGGATTCGTGGTTATATAAGAAACTCTGATTAATAAACGCCGTCTAAATCCATTGAACGTACAATTTTTACGTGACGGAATGCATTAGTTTCCGACCATTCCGAATTTTGATTCATGCCGTAAGGCCAGAAATGACCGCCACCCGAGTTTAAATTACTGGTTGGTGTTTCAAAGGCCCTAATGGCCGCCGTGCCATTGGTACCCGAATAGCCGCCACCGTTAGTTAAGCTATACCAGGTGCCCGACTGTCCAACACCATAGCAGTGCCCCATCTCGTGCATCGCCGTACGCACATTCTGAAAACCCTCACTTGCACCAAACCGCATGTCGCCATTTATATTGGCCTCGGCAGTCGGAACTCCGGAGTTATAGCTTACATTGATGATGCGTGCGTCCCAATCTGCACCGGCGTTATATCTTGCGCAGCAGTCATTCATGGCATTGGTAATACGGGTAACAGCATCGGCCGGAACGCCGTCGGTTGAGGTCCATCTCCAGCCCAGTTGACCATTGTATTTGATTTTTACCAGAACCCATTGCTGGTTTTCGCCACCATAGTAGCCGTATTGGTTAACATCTCCGCCGTCGTCAAGCGAAGATCCCCATAAATCAAGCGCCTTGCCGCTCGCGCGGTTTACAATACTGTAGTTACCACTGCCTACACTGGTAAACTGCCATTGCTGATTGGTAGCACCGGTGTAGTCATTAATTTGAATGTTGCCGCCATTGTTATTGTCTGCAGCAGTGAGTGCCCGATTGCTCTCCACACCTATAATACTGTAATAGCCACCTGTCAACGCGGTTAATTTCCATTGTTGGTTGGTACCGCCGGTACCGCCCCACTGCCATACGCTGGTATTGTTCCCATTCTGGCCGCCGGGTACATCTATCACTTTAGCGCTTTTTTTACTCATTAAATAGAAAGTGCCATTGGCTGCAGTTTGCGGCGTTTCGACAGCCAGAATAGCTTGTACACCTTTTTTAGCTGCACTTACCTGGTTTTCGGCAGCGCCTTCGCTGCTGTCTGCAATTTGGTTGTAGTCTTTTTTGCAACTGGCGCAGCTTAGGGCGGCAAGCAACATTAAACCTGCATACTTCAAGTTTAGAATAGAAATTCTCATAAAATAGAAATTGGTTTGGTTAAGTTGGCATTTTATGCGACTGCCAGTATTGTTGGTTGTCCCAAAGGCATAAAATTTTTGGTAAGCCAAAAATCTTTGGGTTTATTTTCGTGTAGCCTCACGGGTTAGGATGAGCTACTCAGAACTAATTATTAAGTAATGCAATTCACCGGGCAGTATAAATGCGTACTGTCATGTGATGAATGTTTGAGAATAAAATATATTGTGTGAGAGTTGGTTAGACTCTGTTGTTTTAGATCGGCGGTTTATAATTGAGCCTTGGTTTACATCAAAGTTAGTGGGTGATTATTTTATAATTAAATCATATATTAGCCACTATTGGTCTTATTTTAACCCATGAGATATTTATATTTTCTCATAAATTAATCTTACTAACTGTCAGATTTTACGGTGCTAAACTTTATCAGCATGCTGAAATATTATTTCTGATATGTGTTGGGGTATTTATATTTGCTTAACCTAAAATATTATGCAATCCATCAGTACATGTATATGGTTTAATAGCCAGGCCGAAGAAGCAGCGGCGTTTTATACCGACATATTCCCTCAAACTAAAGTGAGTAACGTAATGCGTTATGGCCAGGGGATGCCCGGCGAACCGGGTACGGTGATGGCTATGACGGTAGAGTTGAACGACCGCGAATTTATCTTCCTGAACGGTAACGCTGGGTTTACTGCACCCGGGCCTGCTGTTTCATTTTTTATCAAGTGCGATACCCAGGAAGAGGTTGACCATTATTGGGATAAACTGGTGGACGGCGGTACGCCAATCCGTTGCGGTTGGTTAACCGATAAATATGGTATTACCTGGCAAGTTGTGCCGGTAAAGATGTCGCAATTGATGCAAAGCGGTGATGCACAAAAAACGCAAAGGGTAGGGCAGGCCATGATGAAGATGGTAAAGTTGGACATCAACGAATTGCAGCGCGTTTTTGACGAGGCGTAACGAAGGGATGATAAAAAGATATATAGCTTTATATTTTTTTACTTTTTCTATTGACAATTAAATTTTATCTCGTAGTTTTACCGCCATCAATACAATAATGAAGTTAAACAACGCATTCGGTTTTGGTTTCTATTACTTTTACTTTAGCAGTAAGAGCCGGGACTGATATGCTTAACAAAGACATATAAACAAACTAAAAAGTCCCGGCCCAACAGCCGGGACTTTTTTGCTTTAACAGGGTTATGGAAATTAAAACGCCACGAGTGGCCATACAGGGTATCCGCGCCTCGTTTCATGAAGAAGCGGCCTTTAAGTACTTCGGTACCAACATCCAAACGGTGGAGTGCAATTCGTTTAAGCAAACCTTCGAGGCGCTTAAAAATAACGAAGCCGACTACCTGGTGATGGCTATCGAAAATAATATTGCCGGTAGCATCTTGCCCAATTACTCTCTGCTCATGAGCTACAACTTTCCTATTGTGGGCGAGGTGTATCTGCCTATACAGCTTCATTTTTTAACCTTGCCCGGTGTAAAGTTTGAGGATATCAAAACGGTAATTTCACACCCTATTGCCCTGCGCCAGTGCGTTGATTTTATTGATGAGTACCCGCAGCTTAAAGTGGTTGAAAGTAATGATACTGCTGCTTGTGCTAAACGGGTGCACGACCAGCAACTTACTGATACTGCCGCCATTGCCAATAGCCTGGCTGCCAAATTGTACAACCTGGAAATTATGGAGCGCCGCATCGAAAGCAACAAAAAGAACTTTACCCGCTTCCTGATTTTTACCAGCCATGAAAATGCCGGCAAGGTTAAAGCTAACAAAGCATCATTATGCTTCCAGGTAGCTAATCAGGCCGGGGCTTTAGCCAAGGTGCTTAACATTTTGGCCGAGCAAAATATCAACATGAGCAAAGTACAAAGCATGCCCATATTAGGCAGGCGTAACGAGTACAATTTTTATGTAGATATTGAATGGAACGAAAGCAGCAATTACGATACTGCCATACGCCAGATACTCAAATACACGCAAAACTTTAACATTTTAGGTGAGTACGAGCGATACGAGGAGCCTGTTCATTAAAGTCGATGAGTCCGTAAGTCGGTAAGACCGTTAGTGGGACAGAGACAAGAAAAAGCAATAAAAAAATAAAATAACCCCATAAAATAATTTACTACCGGACGCTGTACCAACAAACGCCCGGACAAACCCCAACACTATGAAACTTGATTTGAAAGTAGAGCCGCTTAACAACTGGATTTCGGCTAAAAAAGAACCTTTATTAATTGCCGGTCCTTGTAGCGCCGAAACTGAAGAACAATTAGTAGCAACGGCTCATTTGCTGGCTAACACCGGCAAAGTAACTGCCCTGCGTGCAGGTATCTGGAAACCGCGTACCCGCCCGGGCGAGTTTGAAGGTATTGGCAGCATTGGCCTGGAGTGGTTAAAACGCGCTAAAGCCGAAACCGGTTTACCTACCGCCGTTGAGGTGGCTAACGGTAAACACGTTGAAGAAGCTTTAAAAGCCGGCGTTGATATTTTTTGGGTAGGTGCCCGCTCGACCGTTAACCCATTTACCGTTCAGGAAATTGCTGACGCCCTGCAAGGTGTAGACATCCCGGTAATGGTTAAAAACCCGGTTAACCCCGATTTGTCATTATGGATTGGTGCTTTAGAGCGTATCAACCGTGCTGGTGTAACTAAACTGGCGGCTATTCACCGTGGTTTTTCATCGTTCGAAAAAACTGCTTTCCGTAACGAACCGATGTGGGATTTAGCCATCAACTTAAAAACCCATGCACCAGAGTTGCCTATTATTTGTGACCCAAGCCACATTTCGGGTAACCGCGAGCTGATTCCTTATGTGTCGCAAAAAGCACTGGATTTAGACATGCAAGGCCTGATGATTGAGTCGCACATTGACCCATCTGTTGCCTGGACTGATGCCAAACAACAACTTACTCCGGCTGCTTTAAGCGACTTAATGGACCGCCTTACTTTACGTAAACCTGAAGTAGCCAGCACTGAGGTAAAAGATAAATTAGCTGAACTGCGCGAAAAGATTGATAAAATTGACGACCTGGTAATTCAAAAGATGGCCGAGCGCATGAAAATCGTAGAGCAGATTGGTAACTACAAAAAAGATAACAGCATCACCATTTTGCAAGTAAACCGTTGGGACGAAATTTTGCAAAAACGTACCAACTATGCAAAGGCTTTGAATTTAAACCCAGAGTTTACTGAGAAAATGCTGGAGCTGATTCACGGCGAATCTATCCGTAAACAAACCGAAATCATGAACAAAGGCCAGGGTACTACGCCAGTTCATGAGCAATTAACTCACTAAAATTAAATCTTGTTAAGTGGTGTTACATTACTAATAATACCACTTAACTTAATAAAAATCCCTCCTTCCCCTGTGGAAAAGAAACGCATCCTGATAGTTGGCCTGAAAGACACTGATGTGCAAACTATAAAGCAATCACTTGGGTTTGAATACCTGATTGTTCATTATGATATCCTGCCTAATGTTAAGTTAATCGAGGGCGAATTATGGGTAGAAAGCCCTTCGGTGGCTGACAAATATCTGCTTGTTTCTGCGGTAATATTTCATGGCATATTTGAGCACGATTTTGACTTTATTTCGCTGTTAGTGTTGTGGAGAGGGCCTTGCTTGCCTAACGCCTTAGGTATGATGGATTTGCGGCAGCGTATTCCCGGATTGGCCAGAGCTTTATCCGTGTCAAAGTTTAATGGGATTAAGCGGGGTATGTTAATTGGCAGTCAGGAATATTTGGCCGATACCGAAGTGGTGGCTAAGTGGGGTATCTGGCATTGCGGTGAGGATAAACACAAGTTTACGGGTAATTGGACCAGTACCGAAACTTCCGTGATAGAAGAATTTATCACCGGCGAAGCTGTAAGGATTATGCTGGTTGGTGATGAATACTGGCAAATAAAACTTACAGGCGACACTTGGTTAAAATCCATTCATAACGAAGGCTCAGACCAGATGCCGGTTGATGAAGACCTTTTGCAGGATAGCCGCAACATTGCCCGGCATTTCAATTTGCAAACCGTAGGGGTGGATTATATGGTAAGTAGTGATGGCGAAAAATTTCTAATGGAGGTTAACCACATTCCAAACGTAACGGTATTCCCTTTTGTCAATGAAGCATTTACTGCCTTTGCCACTAACTGGATTTTATCAAATAGAACATGAGCTGGACGATGGCCGGCCGGATGCTAAAAAAGTAATTATGTCTAAAAATATTATTGTTAGCCGCAGTCATAAAACGGTTAACACCACGATACAACTTACCGGGTCTAAAAGCGAGTGCAACCGTGCGTTGGTTATTGAAGCGTTGAGCAAAGGTAAAGTGCAGGTGACTAACGTGTCGGATGCTGCCGATGCCGTAACGCTTTCCGGAATTTTACGTGAGCCTGCCAATGCGGGTTCCGGCAATGAAACAGTGCCGGTTGCTTCGGAAGTTACCGAAGTAAACATTGGTCCTGCCGGTACTGCCATGCGCTTTTTAACCGCCTTTTTTACTTTGCAGGAAGGAGAGGTGTTGCTTACCGGTACCGAGCGGATGAAACAACGCCCGATTGGCATTTTAGTAAATGCGCTACGCCAGTTAGGTGCCGATATTACTTATGCCGAGCAGGACGGTTATCCGCCATTGCATATCAAAGGCGGCTTTGAGCAAAAAACAAATCAGGTTACGATTAAAGGCGACATCAGCAGCCAGTATATTACCGCATTGCTGCTCATCGCGCCCAACTTGCCGCAGGGGCTGGAGTTACATATTGATGGCGAACTGACTTCGCGCCCGTATGTAGAAATGACTTTGAGCATGCTGCAGCAGGCGGGCATACAGCACACCTGGACTGATAATGTGATTGGCATCGCCCCTCAGGAGTATCGTGAAACCAGCATCTGGGTAGAACCCGACTGGAGCGCGGCATCGTACTGGTATTCGGTAGCTGCATTGGCTGATGAGGCAGAACTGTTTTTGCCCGGATTGACGTCTTATAGTTTACAGGGTGATAGCGTGATTACCGAACTGATGGCCAACTTCGGCATCACGTCCCAATTTAAGGATGGCGGTGTTTACCTGCGTAAAGACCCGAAGCCGGTAGTGCGCAAAATATTCGACCTGAAATCGTGCCCCGACCTGGCGCAGACTTTAATAGTGGTGTGTGCAGCCTTAAATCACGAGGCCACCTTTACCGGTTTAGAAACTTTAAAAATTAAGGAAACCGACCGCGTTGCCGCTCTGCAAAACGAACTGGGCAAAATGGGTGTTAAGCTGATTGAAAAAGGACAGGTGTACAAACTGGATTGCAGCGAACGCTTCATTCCTGAGCGTATCACCATTAAAACTTACGAAGACCACCGCATGGCGATGGCCTTTGCACCACTGGCTCTCATCATCCCCGAAGTAGAAATCGAAGACCCGCAGGTAGTCGAAAAATCATACCCCGCCTTCTGGCAAGACTTTGAGAAAGCAGGGTTCTCGATTAAGCCTGTTTAGAGTCAAGAATACAGAGTCAAGAATCAAGAGAGATTGGATGGAAATTAAGTATCTTGATTCTTGACTCTAATTTTCCAATCTATTCTCTTTCCGGTCTTGCTTGTAAATAATATCCAGTCCTGGTTTTAGATGCTTAATCAGGAATATCCCGGTACCGTGCTCACGGGCTAAAGGGTTTTCAATAATTCCTACGCGCTGGTAGCTTTCTGACATTGGCTTCAAGTCGCTTACATCATCATCGTCACTCACATAAATCATATAATCGGCATTGAGCTTTTCGGGAGCCCATAAGGCAAAGCTGCTGTTGAGGCAAACCACCTCCGGTAATTGGTAATGGTTTCGGTACACGTGCAGAGCGCCGGCCTCACCATAATTATCGGCAAAAATAACGGTGCGTTGTTGTTGTGCCGGTGTAAGCTGATGGTAGACGGCTGCCGTTTTACGCGCCATTTCATCCCAGCCGAGCATGTCGGCATAGTCTTGAGTAGTGCGGTGTTTTTTGTGGTCTTCCCAGGTGATGGCAAAATTCATAAATTTTAAGTGCCGGCGGTAATAATCAAAAAAGGCGAGGGCTTGGTTAATGGATAAAACCGGAAGCACGACTGGCAGAAGCAACAGGTTAGGCGCTATCATCAAGATGGAAGCAACAATCCGTAAAGCGATATTTTTAAGCCAGTGTTCAATACCTACACCACCGGCAGCAAGCAGCATCGGGTAGGCAGCCAGCAGGTAATAGGTTTTGCCGTTCATCTTTAACAAAAAGGCAAAAACCAGTAAGTAAGCTATACCCACAAAGCGGTATTTGGTAAATTTTGGATGAAAGAGCAATACCAGTAAACCTACTATCCACACAATTACTGCGGTGCCGTGCAACAGGATCTGCGGTACTATAAAATCGGCAGGTTTGACGTACTTTAATTGTTCTTGATTCAGCTTAGTCATGTGAACAACCACCGGCCAATGATGGGCGTATTGCCACCATAGGTTGGGCAAAAACAACAGGATGGCTATTGCTACAGCTATGGCGGTTTCTTTGCGCC
>CAJYSL010000193.1 GCA_913777515.1 uncultured Mucilaginibacter sp. | reverse complement strand
GCGGTAAAAGGCAGCCAGGGTTATAATATAAAGTGGGGTATAGCTCCCGATAAGCTGTATAGTTCGTGGTTATTATACGGCGAAAATCAGCTGGATTTGAAAAGCTTGAATGTCGACCAGACTTATTATTTCAGTGTGGAAGCTTTTAACGAGAATGGTATTAGTAAACCCACCACACTTATTAAAGTACAATAAATGAGATTGAAGTTATTTATATTAAGCTGCCTTATAAGTATATCTGCTGTTTGCATGGCGCAGCAAAAGCCGGCCTTTTGGCATGACATTCAAAAGTTTAAGGCTAAAGACAGTATCAATGCCCCGGCAAAAGGTGGCATCTTGTTCGTAGGCAGTTCGTCGTTTACTATGTGGACCGACCTGGAACAGGTTTTTAAAAGCTACGGCGCTATTAACCGGGGCTTTGGCGGCAGCAACTTAGTGCAGGCCAATTATTACATCAAGGATATTGTTTACCCGTACGCCGCCAGGCAAATCGTAATTTACAGTGGAGAGAATGACATTGCTGATGGCGCAAGTGCTGTAGAAACGTTGAGCCGCTTTGCCACGTTTTTTACCAATATCCGCAACCAGCAGCCTGGTGTGCCTGTCATTTACATCTCTATTAAACAAAGCCCCTCACGCGAAAAATTCGGTGCCACCTTTGTGCATGCTAATGCGCTGATTAAAGAATTCCTGACCCACTACAAAGCTACCCAATTTATTGATGTAGACAGCAAGATGCATACGGCCGATGGTAAGCTTCGCCCCGAGTTATTCAGGGATGATATGCTGCACATGAAACCGGCCGGCTACCAGATATGGATTAAAGAATTAACTCCTTATTTATTGAAAAACTAATTTATAAACGATGAGAAAAGCAACTACGCTCTTATATATTGCTGCCTTTTGTACAGGCATAGTGCAGGCGCAGCCTAAACTTACTGCAAACGCACAACAAACCAAGATGAATACTTTCGTCAGCCAGTTAATGGCCAAAATGACGATCGACGAAAAAATTGGTCAGTTAAACCTGGTTACCGGCGGCGAAGCCAAAACCGGCGAGGCCGTAAGCAACGGCGTTGAAAGTAAAATAGCGCAAGGCCAGGTGGGCGGTATTTTCAGTTTAACCACGCCGGGCCGTGTACGCCAGGCACAACAGATTGCTGTAACTAAAAGCCGCCTTAAAATTCCGCTCATATTTGGGCAGGATGTGATACATGGTTACAAAACAACTTTTCCGATACCCCTGGCCCTGGCAGCCAGCTGGGATTTGCCCCTGATTGAGAAAACAGCCCGCGTAGCAGCCACCGAAGCAAGTGCTGATGGTATCAACTGGACGTTTTCGCCCATGGTTGATATTTCGCGCGATGCACGATGGGGCAGGGTAGCCGAAAGCAGCGGCGAGGATACTTATCTGGGGTCGCAGATTGCCAGAGTAATGGTGCGTGGTTACCAGGGCGACGATCTGACCAAGAATAACACCATTATGGCTTGTGTAAAACACTTTGCCCTTTATGGCGCTGCCGAATCGGGTCGTGATTATAACACCACCGATATGAGCCTCGACCGGATGTATAACGATTACCTGCCGCCATATAAGGCAGCCGTTGATGCCGGTGCGGGTAGCGTAATGGCATCATTTAACGACATTAACGGCGTGCCGGCAACCGCCAATAAATGGTTGTTAACCGATTTGCTACGCAAGCAATGGGGTTTCAAAGGTTTTGTAACGTCCGATTATACCGGCGTGAGTGAACTGATTGAGCATGGCCTGGGTAATTTACAGCAGGTTGCAGCCCGGTCGTTAAAAGCCGGTATGGAAATGGATATGGTGAGCGAAGGCTACCTGACTACGCTAAAGAAATCTTTGCAACAGGGTATGGTTACCATGGCAGACATCAACAATGCTTGCCGCCTGATTTTGGAGGCCAAGTATAAGTTAGGTTTGTTTGATGATCCTTACAAATACTGCAGCGAAGAGCGTGCTAAAAATGAAATATTAACGCCCGAGCATATCCGATTTACCCGGGAGGTTGCCACGCAAACTTTTGTATTGCTCAAAAACCAGGGCAATATTTTGCCCTTAAAAAAATCAGGCACCGTTGCAGTTATTGGTCCGCTGGCTAACACCAAGGCCAATATGCCGGGTACCTGGAGCGTTAATGCCGAGCTAAGTAATGCTTTATCTTTATTAGAAGGCTTGAAAAACGTAGCCGGTAATAAAGTAAATATTTTGTACAGTGTAGGCTCTAATTTAACGGCTGACGCTACGCTGCAAAAAAATGCAACCATGTTTGGCCGTGACATTCCGCGCGATAACCGCCCCGAAGAAGATATCATCAAAGAAGCCGTGGCAACTGCGCAAAAAGCCGATGTGGTAGTAGCGGCCTTGGGCGAGAGTTCGGAAATGAGCGGCGAAAGTTCGAGCCGTACCGATATCGAAATCCCCGAAGTACAAAAAAGATTATTGGCAGCCTTATTGAAAACAGGCAAACCGGTAGTGCTGGTGCTATTTACCGGTCGTCCGTTGGCTATCAAGTGGGAATCTGAAAATGTACCGGCTATACTGAATGTATGGTTCGGCGGTTCGCAGGCCGCTAATGCCATTGGCGATGTATTGTTTGGCGATGTAAACCCATCGGGCAAACTGGCCATGACTTTTCCTCAAAACGTTGGACAGGTGCCATTGTATTATAGCCACAAAAACACCGGCCGTCCGTTGGCGCCTGGTGCCTGGTTTACCAAATTCAGGTCTGGTTACCTTGACGTCAGCAACGACCCGCTTTATCCGTTTGGTTTCGGGTTAAGCTACACTACTTTTACTTACGGCGATTTGAAGTTGAGTTCAAATTCACTCCGTCCCAGCCAGTCTATTACCGCCAAAGTATTGGTAACCAATACCGGTAAAACTGAAGGCAAAGAGGTGGTACAATTATACACCCGCGATTTGGTAGGCAGCAGCACCCGCCCGGTTAAAGAACTCAAAGGCTTCCAGAAAATCAGCCTTAAACCCGGCGAAAGTAAAGAGGTAACATTCACCATCAGCGAAAACGACCTGAAGTTTTACAACGAGGCCTTAAAATACGTTGCCGAACCCGGCGATTTCAAAGTATTTATTGGTCCAAACTCGCGCGATGTTAAAGAAAGCCAATTTACACTGTTAAGTAAATAAGCTCACAAATTGCACATCAATAAAAGGCCTTTACCAACCCGAATCAGCAGGGTAGTAAAGGCCTTTTTTATAAATAGACTTCGGTTTACAAATTACTTTAACGGCATTACCCTAAACCAATCGATATCAGCATAGCCCGAGTCATTAATTTGGGTGTTGCGCGTACAGAAAAAGGCCAGCTTGGCACCCACCCAGCGCCCCGGCGTTGCCTTAAAAGTGTCGCCCACTCTGTGAAAGTTGTTGCCATCAGCGCTGTAAGCAAAGCTGCATATGGCGCCCGGCCTCACTATCACCCGCAAATAAATAGTCGGCGAATTGAGCTTGGTAATTTCCCGCTCGTTTTCCTCATCGCCGCGGTCTGCATTTTTACAGGTGCTCATCACCAGGTAGTCGCCATCCTTTTTATGTTTAATGCCAATACCTGCATAGCTTAGCCCCATTATAGCCAAGCCAACCTTTTCGCCCTCAATTTTAGTGTTGGGCTTAAACTCCAGTTTTACCGTAGCCATAAATTCCTCAGCCGGAAACTTTTGCATCAGCAGGTTGGGTACAAGCCATAAGTTTTTAGATTCATCAGGCACTTTCGCACTATATAGGCGCAATACCCCTTTGGCCGGGTATAGGAAGCTCCAATGCGCTTTAGGGTTGGCATTCCATTGCCATTGCAGACCTAACTGGTTGGTGTTAAACTCGTCGCTTTCGGCAGGGTTTTGCATCGTGGCCAGCATCTTGCCAACATTGGGCTTACGGTAAGTCAGCACCGGTTCGCCTTTGCCGTCTCCATCTTTATCCAGTCCAATCACCGGCCAGTTATCTTTCCAAATCATCGGCTGCAGGTGTACCACGCGGCCGTAAGCATCTTTATCCTGAAAATGCAAGAACCAGTCTTCGCCGGTAGCCGTGTTTACCCAAGCCCCTTGGTGAGGTCCGTTGATGGAGCTTTTACCCTGGTCCATCGCTATCTTGCGTTCATAAGGACCGTAAATATTTTTAGACCGCAGCGCCAACTGCCAGCCTGTGGACACGCCGCCTGCCGGTGCAAAAATGTAGTAATAACCGCTGCGCTTGTAAAACTTGGGGCCTTCCAAAGTGGGGTCCTGCTCGTGACCATCGTAAACAATTACGCCTTCATCAATTACTTTATTGCCGGCTTTATTTAATCGGTTCACGGCAATTATACTTTTGATGCCGGCTCTGCTACCGGCAAATCCGTGCACCAGGTACATCGAGCCATCATCATCCAAAAGGGGGCAAGGGTCAATCAGGCCTTTGCCGGGCATCACCAATACGGGTTCAGTCCATGGTCCTGCCGGGTTGGTGGCTTTGGTGAGGTATATACCGTAGTCAGGGTCAGGGTAGTAAATGTAAAATTCTTTATTATAATAACGTATGGCCGGCGCCCATACACCATCGCCATGGCGAGGCGTATCAAAGTGGTCAAATGGTGGCTGTTTGCTGAGGGCGTAGCCTAAAATCTTCCAGTTTACCAGGTCTTTAGAATGTAGGATGGGCAAGCCGGGTATATTTTCAAAGCTGGATGAAACCAGGTAAAAATCGCTACCTACTCTAATAACGTCAGGGTCAGAATAATCGGCATTGATGACCGGGTTTTTATATTGCCCGTTGCCTAAATCCGGGCTCCATACTTTTGAAACATAAGGTGGAATAGGCGTTGCCTTTTGCTGAGCAGACACAATATGGGCAAAGAGGCAGCAGATAATTAATGATATAATATTTTTCACCGGAAGGTATTTTCAGGTTTTGAGTCGATAAAATGTTTTGCATCTCAAAGTATGAAGAAAAATTTAATCATCAAGATTCCCTGCATCGCTATGTATTGACAGGCAAAGTCAGTAATCACCAATATGAGGCTGGGTGCTTAGAGAGTTGTCATGTCTCAACAGCCTATCTTCAAAAGAATTTAAGTTTTCTGAGCACGTCCCCTCCGCTGTAAAATATCCGTTACGTTTATAAGGAAATTTTAAGGCGGGTACGATGCAAATCAACAGATAACTGCTTATTTTTAGAACGTTATTTTCCGATTGTTGATATACGTGATAAGGCTGTTTACTTGGTTTACTTTCTTTTTTGTTTTGATGGGCCTGGCTTCGGTAAGCTTGGCGCAGTCTGCACGATTAATCACAGGCAAGGTAACCGATGCCAAAACCGGTGAGCCACTGCCGTATGTAACTATTTCGGTTAAGTTACCTGCCCATCAAATCAAAGCGGTATCAACCGATTTTTCGGGTTTATATAACCTGGCCCTCCCGGCAGGCGCTGCTCCTGATTCTATTTTTGCCACCTACGTAAGTTACATCACCGGCAAAAAAATACTGACCCACGCCGATAAAGTATTAGATTTTCAATTACAGCCCGATAATCAGATGCTTAAGGCAGTAGTTGTAACACCGCATAGCTATGAAAACCCGGCCTGGGATATTATGCGTAAGGTGATTGCGCACAAAGACAGTAATAACTTTGATAAGCTCCGGAGTTATAGCTTTGAAAGCTACAAACGCATCGATCTTTCTATCAATAAAATAAGCGAAAAGCTACGGCGGCGCAAGTTTATGCAGCAGCTTACGCCGGTTCTCGACAGTTTGAAAAAAACAGCCGGAAGCGATGGTACTGTAATATTGCCGATTTTTATGTCGGAGAGCATCTCAAACATTTATTATAACCGTAAGCCCGAACGCAAAACAGAACAAGTATTAAGCACCCGCTCTAAAGGGGTGGGTATAGAAGACCCGACATTGATTTCGCAGATTGTGAGTGCCGGGTTTCAACAATACAATTTTTACCAGAACTACCTGCGTTTGGCCGGTAAAGATTTTATATCGCCGGTAACCGATAGCTGGAAGCTTTTGTATGATTATGAACTGGTAGAAAATAACGATGTCATCAACGGTCTAAACTGTTACCGCATAACCTTTAAACCCAAACGTGCTCACGATTTAGCTTTTGCCGGTGTGATGTGGATTACGCAGGACAGTTACGCACTTTACCGGATTGATGTAACGGTGAGTGAAGATGCCAACCTTGATTTTTTTGACAAAATACGCATCCAGGAAGAAATGACACAGCCGGCCGGTACCAATGCCTGGTTGCCCGAAAGAACGCGTGTGGTTATACAGGTGAGTAACCTGCTCAAAAATCAGCCTGGGTTTATCGGTAAGTTTTACCTGGCTAATAAAAATATCACGGTTAATAAAGACTTCCCTCCGCAATTGTTTAAAGAACCTTTGACCATTAGCGACAATGCTGTTAAAAATGATGAAAACTACTGGGCACAACACCGCTATGATACCCTGACCACAGTTGATAAACGCACGTACCAGGTGATTGATACCGTTAGGAACCTGCCTATTGTTAAAAGTTATGCCAATATTGCCTCTACCATTATTAACGGTTATTACCGGGTAGGTAAAATAAGCCTGGGGCCTTACCTTTATACGTATAGTTATAATGACTTGCAGGGAAGTGTGCTGAGGCTGGGCGGCATGACTAACCGCTATTTTAGCAACCGCGTTATTTTGGGTGGCTATGCCAGTTATGCATTCTTAAACCGTAAGGTAAACTACGGTGCCTCGGCCGATTACATATTTTCGCGCAAGCCTTGGACACAGGTTGGGGTATCATACAGCCGCGATTTAGCACAAACCGGTTACCAGTTCGAAAATTTCAGCAAGTCGAACAACGTTTTCAGGGCCTCTATCCGTAACGGTTCGGTAAGCCGACGTGGCCCTTTTACCCAAGATGAGTTTAAAACATATATTCAGCACGATTTAACGGGTACCTTGCGCGGACAGCTTACCGTTGGGCATCGTACCTTCGACCCGCTTTTTGACTTTAGTTACCGCAAGCGCGATGATGGCGAAATTATTCATGATTACCAGGTGTCGGAAGCAGTGGCCGAACTGCAGTGGACACCCGGACGCAGGGAGCTGCAATCTGAGCAGATTAACAAACGGATTTTAATTAACAACGGTGAGGATAACCCCATCATTACTTTCCGTTACACTCACGGTGCCAAAGTATTTGGCGGCGATTTTAACTACAACAAGTTTGCCGCTAACCTAACCCAAAAACTACACATGGGCATACTGGGCAAAGGGGAGTATTCGCTAACCGGGGGCTATATACCATCGGTGTTACCGTTCCCGCTGTTAGAAAATCACCGGTTTAACTTCAACACCATGCGCTTCCTGGAATTTACGAGCGACAGGTATGCTTCGTTAAATTATACCCAACACATGGAAGGTTTGCTTACCAATAGCCTGCCTTTGCTTAAAGCGCTGAATTTACGTACCGTGGCCGACTTCAATATACTGGTAGGCAGTTTAAACGAAGAAAACAATACCCGCCGGCAGCGCAACGGTTTGCGCCGTTACGACCGCAGCTTACACAGCGAACCATACATGGAAGTTGGATATGGTGTTGAAAACGTGCTGAAGTTTTTACGTTTTGATGTGCTGTATCGCCTCAACCATAACGACCATGTTGATGAAGCTGGCAAACTGCCCGGCCGCATTGCCTTTAGGACCAGCCTGCAATTTAGATTGTAATTTAATCTACCTCCAAGCTTGCTAATTACTGTATAATGAACTCTGATTGAGTTCAATGCAATAATCAGTAATCCAACTGCCTGCGGCATCTATATAAAGTATATTAGGTTTATTATTGCGGTCGATAAGTTTTTGGCTTATCCATAAATGCATTTGCGGAATGAGGCTCTTATTGCCGTGCATGGCCAGGTTTAAGATGCTCTTATTACGTTCGAGCGTATTCGTAAGCCAGACCAATCCATCTACAATGGGCATATAACGTTCAACTCTGAAAACATTACACACCAAAGCTGCTTCACTACTACGCTCGGTCAGCTGCCAATCCAGGCGGATTAAATCGTTACGATTGGCGGGTTTTAAGTCTGCAAAAAATGCTTGTTCTTTTTCTATTAAGCTTTTTAGATTGTCAGTTTTGGCATACTCTCTTTTAAAGTTAACCGTGGCGGATGATTGCATTGCCGTAGTTGAGCCGAATACCTTTAAATCGGGGAATGCATTGTTCTCAAACAGTAAAACTACTTTTCCGGCAACCTCACTCAACTTTGTATCAGGCAAGTATTTACCATTCAGGTCGTAAATGTATTTCTCGCCTAACGTAGCTGCAATCTGCGAAGCCTGTTCGCGTATGGACAGCGGATGGTCGCAAAAATGAGAAAAGTTTAAAATAACGAACTCGTTTCGGTTACTGTCTAAAAAGCTTTTAGTGGCATTTAAGATATCGCTTAGCTTTTCGCCCCAGCCTCCGCCTTTTGATTCTTCCATGCAGCCGGCCGGTGCATGTTTGGTATATAACGCGCCATTCAAAACACCCAGTCGGATATCAAACATCCTGATGCCCGCTTTAAGTTGTGCATCTACGTCCAACAATTGTGTAAGCGTGTTGCATCGGTTTACATAATGCTTGTCGCGGCCGCCCACACCGTTAAGCACCGACATGCCGGCATCGTGTGCGCCGGGAATCACGATATCGCCCAAACGGTATTGCATTTTATCAGGGAAAAAGAGGTCATTAATCCACGAGGCCGGATTGTAACTCGAAAAGTAAGTAAGCTGAAAGCCTTTTTGCCCATTGTTACAGGCCATCAAAAAATTATTATGGTCGACTAAGCTAATTGATATGCTCTTGATGCCCGTTAAGCCAAGGTCTAAAAGCTGTGGTGCACTGCGTTGGTTATTGACCTCCTGAATGTAGGTGATAGTGCTGTTGCTGGTCTTCCAAAAATAATATATCCGCCGGTCGTTAAAAGGACGGCAAACTATGGGCGAACTGTTTGACTTTGAATCGCTGAGTTTAGTGACCGGCGACCAGCTTTTTTTGCTCAGATTTAAATCTGCAAAATGCAATTGATGAGTATTATGGTCGGTCCAGCAGCAACGCAAAACATCTTGAGCAACTACCGTAACTGATGGAACGACGTCTGTTTGCGCATTGTGGATGGGTAAGTCCATCTCATATTTTAGCGAGGCCAATGAATCTTGCTGCGCGATAATGACTACGGGCGATTTGTTTTTGTCTACGCAGGTAATGGCTACATCATCAGAAAGGGGAGTAGCAGCAAATCCTCTTTTTACGTCAACGCTGGCCGGCAAATCTAACAATCTGGCTTCTGCTTTCATGAAACCTGTATCCGATGTGTTACGGCAGTAATAAAGTTTATTATTTGCTGCGGCCCAAAACAGGTAAAGTCCTTTTGATGTGCCGCAAAGCTGCGGTGAGGATACGGCCTTTACGGTTTTGCCGATGGTGCCCACATGAGCCGTCAACGTATCGCGGTCGCTGCCCAAATGCACTATGCGAATGTTGTTGGCTGGTTGTTTTTCTATCCACGTAGCAAAGTAATGATGTTTGTACTGAGTTATGCTGATGCTGCTTGTAATAGCGTGGTCTTGCAGCAATTCAACAGGCTGACGTGCATGCAGGCGTTGTGCAGCACAAGGGTAACTTAAGGGGATGAGCAGAAAAAAAGCAACGAGTATTTTGAGCATATTTAATTGCAAATGCAATTTTTAAGCAATTGGTTTTAAGTGCATAATGTGTACAGTTGAACATCTGGTCCATCAAATTGACGAATAATAAAGTAAACAGCGTAACTACAAGTATACATTTGATGGATTAAGCCTTCTCCATGCTCCAAGTATTCACAGCGTTTTATAACGTATCGTGGAAAGGAGTACCCCGCTGATTTTAATGGCGTAATTTTCACCGCTCATATGTTCACGGAAATTCAAACATTCAGATGAACGTCATGCAAGTCATTTCGACAAAATAACACCTGATAAAATCCGGTTTGACAATTTTTCTATTCAAAATCGATATGTAATCGATTGAAATTAGCAAAAATGCTACTTTTTGAACAAACGAATGATAGAATTAAACAATTGTACACTTGCAAAATCATGTACAAACATAGCTTTGGAACACTGATTTATTGCATTGTAACCAAAGATTCCCTTGGTTTAATGCCAACCAATTATAACTGAAATTCTTGTTTTCAACGGTTCTTATTAAGTAGCTGGCAGATGTTTGCCAATGGCCTTATTGTAAAATAATGGCACAGCCTGCTGATAGAAATTTATGCCGCATAGGCTAGGGTTAGTCTGCCAAAAACAAGTCTTTTCAAATACAATAAGTGACTCCAAAGCGGATACGCTTGGCGACCTGAATTTTGAACCAATGATATACACGATATAACCTAAGAAGAAAATGAAAGCACCCACCTAATTTATCACCATACCGGCTGATCAACTGATCGCCGGTTATTGTATCCTCAGAAATAATACTCACTCAAAATTAATAAGTATGAAAAAAGGTTTACCTCCTCAAAAAATATCTCTTAAATCTGTACCGCTTACAGAAGGCTCGAACCGAGATAAAATAGGTAGTATGGTAATATGGTAAACAATACTAACAGGTAAGCTTAGTGATAGTAGCCTAATAAACAAAATAAGCTGAGCTGTCGGGCATAAATATCTAATGCAGTATTATAGTCCGGTTTAGGATATACAACCATTTTAATAAACCAACTATTCATTGATTCTCAACAAAAATGATAATTAATCATAGAAAGCGATATGCGGGATTTCTTTTCCTGCTCCTGCTGCTGCTTTTTGACGCAACATCAACGTTCGCGCAAAACAGCGTAACCATTAAAGGTAATGTCACCGAAAAAAATGGCGACCCGGTAATCGGCGCTGTCATTTCGACCAAAGGTGCCAATGCCCGCAAAACCATTGCCGATAGAAATGGTAACTTCTCGTTAACGGTACCTAACAGCAATAATATAGTGTTAGTGGTATCTTTTTTAGGTATGGTTACCAAAGAGGTAACTGCCTCACCCAACGAAATGGTGAAAGTGATATTGGAGACCGACAACAAATCGATGAACGAGGTAGTTGTAGTGGGTTACGGTCAGCAAAAAAAGGCCAGTGTTGTTGGAGCCATTGTGCAAACCAGTGGTAAAGTACTGGAGCGTACCGGTGGTGTAACCAATTTAGGTATGGCCTTAACAGGTAACTTGCCCGGCCTGGTTACCCAGTCATCTTCGGGTTTACCCGGTGGCGAGGATCCGCAAATAACCATTCGTGGTGTAAGCTCATGGAACAATAGTGCTGCACTGGTTTTGGTTGATGGTATTGAGCGTTCTATCAGTTCGCTGGATATATCTTCGGTAGAGTCGGTATCTGTGTTGAAAGATGCATCGGCTACCGCCGTTTACGGTGTTCGGGGCGCCAACGGCGTTATTTTAGTAACCACCAAAAAGGGTGTAGAAGGAAAGCCTCAAATACAGTTCCGTACTAATGTAACCACAAAAATACCGTCCAAATTACCTGCAAAATACGATTCGTATGATGCATTGAGGATTAAAAACCAGATCATCGAAAGGGAGTCAATGGTAGATCAGGGTGTATGGTCGGGTTATACACCGTTGCCCATTATTGATAAATACCGCAACCCTGCCAACGATGCAGAGCGCGATCGTTATCCTAACGTAGATTGGGAGAAAGAACTGTTTAAAGACAAGGCAATGTCCTATAACAACTCCATCAACGTGTCGGGCGGATCTAAATTTGTATCTTATTTTGCTGCTGTTGATTTAGTGCGCGAAGGCGATTTGTTTAAAACCTTTGAAAACAATCGTGGGTATAAACCCGGCTTTGGTTATAACCGTACCAACTTTAGGAGCAACCTTGATTTTAACTTAACCAAAATCACCACATTCTCAACCAAATTGTTTGGTTCTAAAGGCGTTCGCAAATTGCCCTATAACCTGCAAGACGGTGATCAGGCCTACTGGTCTTCAGCTTACCGTACTGCACCGGATAGCTTTCAGCCGGTCTACTCAGACGGAACTTACGGTTATTATCCTACTGCTACGCAAGATCAGCCTAATGCTGCTTTCTGGCTGGCCTATTCGGGTGTAGAAGAACGTACGGCTACGCAGCTAACAACCGACTTTATTTTACAGCAAAAGCTGGATATATTAACTAAAGGACTTAGCTTCCGGTCGAGTATATCATTAGATAACAGCTTTTTAGAAAGAAACCGGGGTATTGATGACCGTTTTAATACCGCTCAGCGCAAATACATCAGTCCGTCTACCGGTTTTGTGCAATATGAGCAATCTCAGATATTAACCGGTTCACAGCTTGACATCAGCAACCCCATTTCGTGGTTAACCACACCGGGCGAGGTAGACAGAAACGCTACCTTCAGGCAAATTAACTATCAGATAGGCTTAAACTATGATCGCAGTTTTGGCTACCATGATGTAAGCGCTTTAGCCTTGCTGCAACGTCAGCGAAGAGCCAACGGATCAGAGTTTCCTCGTTTCCGTGAAGACTGGGTTTTCAGGGTAAAATATGCCTTTAAAGGTAAATACTTGTTCGAAACCGACGGTGCGTATAACGGATCAGAGCAATTTGGCCCTGATTATCGCTTTGCCTTTTTCCCATCCTTATCAGCAGGCTGGGTAATCAGTCAGGAGTCATTCATGAAAAAACTGACCTTTATAGATAATCTGAAATTCAGAGGATCATGGGGTAGGGTAGGTGATGACGCTATTGCTAATGGCAGCCCACGTTGGCCTTTCCGCGATTCTTATTTATATGGCGGCGTTAATGGTAATGCATTGTTAGGAAGAAACAACGGTGCTTCGCCTTATACTTTTTATAGGATTGGTACACTGGGTAATCCCAATTTGTCGTGGGAAACCTCCGAAAAACGTAACGTAGGCGCTGATTATAGTTTCCTGAGAGGTCAGATTTCAGGTAGTGTTGACTTTTTTAATGACAGACGTACTGGTATTGTAGTCAGGGGCGCAAGCCGGGCCATACCTTCATTTTATGGCTTTGTAAACAGCGCACCAAGTGTAAACGTAGGCGAAGTAAAAACCAAAGGCTACGAACTACAATTGAATCTTACACACTCATTTGCTAATAACTTACGTTTATGGGCAAACCTGGCGGCTACCCATGCCGAAAATAAAACTATTTTTCGCGATGATCCGGAGTTAACTCCTCCTTACCAGCAGTTAGCCGGTTTTGCCATAGGTCAGGTTCGTTCTTACATCAATAACGGAACTATCACCAGCTGGGATGACATTTACGGCAGCACCACCCGTAATGCCAATAACCAAAACAAGTTACCTGGTGACTACAATATCGTTGATTATAACGCCGATGGCGTAATTGATAATAAAGACAGCGCACCTTATGGTTTCTCCGGTAATCCTCAAAATACTTACAATGCAACCTTGGGTTTTGACTGGAAACGCTTTAGCGTATTTGTACAGTTTTACGGCGTAACTAATGTAACGCGCGAAATTACCTTCCCTAACTATCAGGGCAAGAGCAACGTTGTTTTTGTAGAAAGGCCATTCAACTTTGTGCAAGGCGGCGGTGGCGAAGTGCCTCCACCACGTCAAACCGTACTGGATGCTTTTGGCGCTGAGGGCACCCGCTATTATTACGATGGCTCGTACATGCGTTTAAAAAATGCTGAGATAGGCTATGCCATACCGGTTAACTACGTTAAAAAAATCGGGTTGAAAACTGCCCGGATTTATGTAAACGGAAACAACTTACTGTTATGGACCAAAATGCCAGATGACCGCGAATCTAACTTTAGCGGCAGCTCGGGCGGTGGTGCTTATCCAACCGTACGCCGTTTCAATTTAGGACTTGATATCACCTTGTAAATTATAAAAACATGAAAAAATTATTTACAAAAATACTGCTGCCTTTAGTAATCGTTTTAGGTACCGGTGCATTAAGCTCATGCAAAAAATATTTAGAGAGATCTCCTCTGGCCGATATAAAAGAAACAGACCCTTACAAAAACTTCCGTAATTTTCAGGGTTTCACCGAAGAGCTTTACAACTGTATCCCGCTGCTGAGTTTAAATCAGTTTCACAATAGTTTTAACCTGGGCGAGGATGAGTTTTGGGAACTTGGCGAAACCCGTATTATCTCTTACCACATTGATAATGGTAATTATTTTGCCTGGACTAATGCCTTCTACAACTTTTTAGGTCCGGATGGTTCAGGTGCATCAAACTCTACCGATGCTACCAATAAAGGAAACTTATGGGGACTTTCATGGTATGGCATCAGAAAAGCCAATTTAGGTTTGGCCAACCTGGATAAAATGACTGATGCTACGCAGGAAGAGAAAGATCTGATTGCCGGCCAACTGTATTTTTTCAGGGGCTTTTTCCACTTCCAGGTAATGCAATACTGGGGTGGCTTACCATACATCGATCAGGTATTGCCAAGTAACGAGGTGATTAAGCTACCAAGATTAAGCTACCAGGCCACAGCGGATAAAGTAGCCGCCGATTTAAAAAAGGCTGCTGATTTGTTGCCTTTAGACTGGGATCAAACCACTGCTGGCCAACTTACGTCAGGGAACAATAATGACCGGATTAATAAGATTATGGCCATGGGCTTTATGGCTAAAAACTATTTGTTTGCCGGTAGCCCGTTAATGAATCGTGAGTCAACCGGTAATGCCTCATACAACACTGAATATTGTAAAAAGGCAGCCGATACTTTTGCACAAATGCTGCAGACCATCGAGTCGACACAACGTTACGAGTTAGCGCCATATTCACAGATCCGTGATGTGTTTTATACCTGGCAAAAGCAAAACCTTATTCCGGGCCTGAAAGAGTCGATCATGCACGAAAGTATGGTAAACGCAGGGGGCCGCTGGCGGTATAACCAGGTTAACGATTATCGCCCGATAGTAATTCAGCCAAGCGGTATAAAAGTTTATCCAACAGCAAATTACGCAGATTATTACGGTATGGCCAACGGCTTGCCTATCCCGGATGCAGAAAAGGCCGATGCCGAGAGCGGTTATGATCCGCAATACCCGTGGCGTAACCGCGATCCCCGCTTTTATAATGATATCATGATTGATGGCGAGAAGTGTGTCACTAATGCGGCAAGCGTAGGTAATAACGAGTTCAGGCAATATGCCAGCTTATATAGCAATGCCTTGATGCGTACTGCGGATGGTAATAAAAAGGTTTGGACCGGCTACATGAATTCAAAACTGGTGGCAAAACTGATGAATGGTTATGATGGCACCGGGGTGTTGGATAACAACACGGTGGTATTGAGTTTGATGCGTTTAGCTGATGTATATTTAATGTATGCCGAGGCAACGGCCAATGGTTACGGTACACCTCAAAGTGTAGCTCCGGGCTATTCGCTTTCGGCTGTGGCTGCTGTGAATAAAGTGCGTGCACGTGCAGGCATGCCGGGTGTTAATAACAAGTTTTTAGGCTCAACAGCAAGCTTTATGAGCGAGCTTAGACGCGAGCGTGCCGTAGAATTATCTTTTGAAGGGCATCGGTTTAACGATTTGCGCCGCTGGCTGCTTTTAACCGAGCGCCCTTACACCTACAAAAAAGCCATTGAGTTTGACAGGGCAACGCCTAAAGCCGAATTATATGCCGACCCTCGCAGCGCAAGAGTAGCCAACTTCAGAGAAACGGTTTTATTTGAAAGACAGCTTACACAGCGCCACTACTGGTTGCCATTCCGCCAGGAGGATGTGAATATGTACGCCGAGTTTAAACAGAATCCGGGCTGGTAATCCATTAATTATTCGACAACAATGAAGAAAAGATATATTAAAACCTGCTGTGTTTTATTTGCCGCATTTTTTGCAGGTGCGGTAAAAACTCACGCGCAGGAAAAACCTGATTCGCTGGTAAATGTGGCTTTCCGAACGGTAGCTAAAGATGATTTATTGGGCGGAGTTTCTACTATTAATGTGACCGAGCTGCTTAAAAAAAGTTACAGTGCTAACAGTTTAGACAACTTGCAAAGCCTGGTAAGCGGTGTTACCGGTACCAATATTTGGGGGCAGGCTCCTCTTATTTTGGTTGATGGTATACCACGCCGTGCAACTGATGTACGCCTAACCGAGGTGGAGTCAATTACCGTGTTAAAAGGGGCTAACGCCGTAGTACTATATGGTAGCAATGGGTCTAAAGGGGTTATCTTAATTACTACTAAGAGGGGTCAGGTTGGTCCCCTGCGTATTGATGTACGTGCCAATGCCGGTTTGTTTGTACCCAAGGCCTATCCTAAATACCTCGGAGCTGCCGATTATATGACCTTATATAATGAAGCGCTTACTAATGATGGTATTGCTATAAGGCAGGGTTCGTCGGGCTATTTGCAAAGCGAAATTGATATTACCCGTGCCGGAACAAGCCCATTTCGTTACTCTGACATTAACTTCTACAGTTCAGATTACTTAAAGAAAGCCTACCAGCGGGCTGATGTAACTACCGAAATTGCCGGTGGTAACGAGTTTGCGCGTTATTACACCAACATAGGTTTAAACTCTAACAGTAGTTTGGTTAATTACGGGGAACAGAAAAAGAACCGCGATTTTGGCTTTAACGTAAGAGGAAATGTAGACATGAACATTTCTAAATGGCTTACGGCATCAGCAAACGCGGTAGCCAATATGAACGATAATTACGCCGGGCGTGGTGATTTTTGGGGCGCTGCCAGCACAGTACCTCCGAATTTTAACCGCTTCTCTCCGCTTCTCCCAATCAGCGCCATCGATCCAAGCAACACCCAGGCAATTGCATTGGCTAATAACAGTAACCACATTATTGACGGGCAGTATTTATTGGGCGGATTGTCAACTGCGCAAACAAATGTGTTTTCGGATATGCTGGCAGCGGGTTACATCAAAACCAAATCACGTACATTCCTTTACAACCTGAATGCAAAAGCCGACTTATCAACTTTTACCAAAGGGCTTTCATTCTCTGCCGGAACCAGTATGGATTTTAACACCACTTATTCTGAGGCTTATCAATTGGGTTATGCCACCTTTGAGCCAACCTGGAACACAGTAAATGGTGTTGATGTTATTACCGGTTTAAGGCAGTTTGGTGTTGATCAAAACTCAAACAGCGAAAATGTGGGTCGGTCAGTTTATACGCAAACTATGTCGTTCAGATCGCAGTTTGATTATAAGCGTACGTTTGCCAACGACCATAATGTTACGGCTACCGCCTTGGGATGGTGGTTTATGAGCCAGTATTCGGGTGATGCCGATAATGGTTTAGGTATATATCAACCTATAAAAAATACTAATCTGGGCTTGCAGGCCGGTTATAATTTCCGTCAAAAATACTACGTAGATTTTTCGGGAGCTTTGGTACATTCTGCTAAGTTGCCACAGGGCCGTCGCGATGGTATTTCGCCTACGGTTACTTTAGGTTGGCGCATCAGCGACGAAAGTTTCTTTAAAAACAACTTTTCTTTCTTTAATAACTTAAAAATCACTTCCTCTTACTCGTCATTAAAGCAAGACCTTGATGTGACCGGAACCAGGTTTGGAGTAAGCGGCGCAGTTGATTATTATCTGTACGAACTCAATTACACTAATCGTATAGGTGCGGGCTATTACCAATGGCGCGATGGTGCTGCAGGCGCCGGTGGTAATACCAGCCGTTCTTTATCGGCAGCAAACCCTGACCTCACCTTTGTTAAGCGTAACGAGGTTAGGGTAGGCCTGGAAGGCGGGATGTTTAAAAACCTGATTACGTTTGATGCTAACTATTTTTCGCAAATTACAGATGGTTTATTGGCGCAGGGAGCCACTGTTTATCCGTCTTATTTTGCCGGTCAGGGCGATTTCAGACCCTGGCTTAATTTTGGCAGAGAAAAGCGCACAGGCGTAGACTTCGCCGTTAATCTGAACCGCAAAATAGGGGAAGTACAGTACTCATTGGGCCTTACCGGATTGTATTACAACTCCAAGATTTTACGCAGAGACGAATTACCTGCCGAAAGTTACCTGGCCCGAACTAATACGCCGATTGATAATACTTTTGGTTATGTGGCTGATGGTTTTTTTCAGAGTCAGGCGGACATTAAAAACTCTCCGGCACAAACCTTCGGCGGCACACTTCAGCCTGGTGATATCAAGTACAAGGATATCAATGGTGACGGTGTAATCGACACTCGGGACCAGGTAAATTTAGGCCGCAATGGTTTTGCCGCATCTCCTTTTAACTTTGGTGTAAACCTGACCTTAAAATGGAAGCAGTTGACTCTTTTTGCCTTAGCATCAGGCAACACTGGCGCCATCGCGTTTAAAAACAGTTCATATTACTGGCCAAGCGCAAATGGAAAGTACTCTGAAGAAGTGTTGGGCCGTTGGACGCCGGCTACCACAGCTACGGCTACCTATCCACGGTTAAGCACTAATAGTACCACCAATAATTATCGTAACTCTACTTTCTGGATGTATAAAACAGACAGGTTTAACCTGAACAGGGTGCAAATTACTTACGACTTTAACAATGAGATTTTTAAAAGATCTTTTGTACATGGTTTAAGTGTATACGCACAGGGAGACAATCTTTTGGTAGTAGCTAAAGAGCGCCGCTTAATGGAAACCAATATTGGCGTGGCGCCGCAAACGCGTTTCTTTAACCTGGGTGTAAGAACTGCTTTTTAATTGATTAAAATAATGGTAAACAACATGAAATTATATATAGCGATTTTAGGGCTGGCTGCCGTAACTGTTACGAGTTGCAGAAAGGTTTTGGCTCCTGAACCCGAAAATATAAAAACGGTGGAGCAGATGTTCACTGATGCCACCTACGCGCAGGGGTTTTTAGTGAACGCTTATACACTCATCCCCAATTATTACGATAACTCTGAGTACGCTACAGACGATGCGGTAACCAACCAGTTAAATTCGCCATACCAACTGCTGGCTACCGGCGGATGGACGTCACTTATCAACCCGACTTCGGTATGGAATCAGAGCTACGAGGCCATGCAGTACATCAACCTATTTTTAGAAAACTCTGCTAAGGTTAAATGGGCGGCAGACCCGGCAGCCAACGGCCTGTTTAACCGCAGGCTGCGCGGCGAAGCTTTTGGATTGCGTGCTTTGTACTATTACTTTTTGCTGCGCAACCACGGCGGTATAGCCACCAACGGGCAACTGATGGGCGTTCCGATTATCAATAAATATCAAGGCCCTACGGATAACTATAATATTCCGCGAGCCACTTTTGATGATTGTGTAAAACAGGTATACCGCGATTTGGACAGCGCCGAAACTTATTTGCCTGTTGAGTATAATGACGTTAGTTCGGCAGCACAAATACCTACAGCGTTCAGAGATCTTACCCAAACTCCCGAAACCTATAACCGGGTGATGGGCCAGGCTGCAAGGCAGTTGTTTAACGGATTAATTGCAAAGGCAGTAAGAGCCAGAGTAGGATTGCTTGCTGCAAGCCCGGCCTTTAATCCAACCACTTCCAAATGGCAGGATGCCGCAAATTATGCATCTGTACTGATTGATTACCGTGGTGGTGCTAATGCCTTACCTTCAACCGGTGGCACTTTTTACGATACAGATGTAGATAACCAAAGCGGCGGATCTAATCCGCCAGAAATGATCTGGAGACAAAACCTAAGTTCGAGCGATTTATCAAACCAACAAGAGGCGCAAAACTATCCGCCATCGTTATTTGGTACCGGTTTTATGAATCCGACCCAAAACCTGGTAGATGCATTCCCGATGGCTAATGGTTATCCTATTAATCACCCGAATGCAAATTATAATCCCGCCAATCCTTATGCAAACCGCGACCCGCGGTTCAGAACTTATATCATTTATGATGGTAGTACTGCAGGTGTAAACAACACGGTTATCAGAACCGGCAGCAGTTCAACTACAAGTGATGCTATCAACAAGCCCAACGCTACACGTACCGGTTATTACATGAAAAAGCGTTTGCGTATGTCGGTAAACCGTAACCCCAACGCGCTCAATTTAAGAAACCATTATATCCCGCGTATCCGCTTTACCGAAATGTACCTGGATTATGCCGAGGCCGCAAACGAGGCTTACGGGCCAACCGGTACAGGCAGCAAATCATATTCGGCATATGATGTTATTAAAGCAATCCGTAAACGCGCTTTAAGTCCGAACGCATCGTTTAACGATGCTTACCTGGAAGAATGTAAAACTGACCAAAGTAAAATGCGCGAACTTATCCGCAACGAACGTCGCTTGGAGTTAAGTTTTGAAAGTTTCCGTTTTTGGGATTTACGCCGCTGGAAAGTGGATTTAAGTAAACTGAATGAAACAGCCCGTGGCTTAGATGTAAACGGTACTGTAATTACGCCTTTAGATAACGTAGAACCACGTTCTTTCCAGAGCTATATGTATTATGGGCCTATTCCGCTTACTGAAGTGCAAAAGTACAATCAGCTAATACAAAACCAGGGTTGGAAATAATAAAGCAACAACAGCCGGATTTTTAAAATAAAAAACATGAAATTAAATAGAATTTATATGGGGCTGGCAGTTGCAGCGGGGATGCTGGCCTCCTGCAAAAACAGCGATAACCCGTTCCCGGATTATACTAACTCGAGTGTGTATTTTGCTACGCAATACCCGGTTAGAACCGTTGAACTTGGCGAAGACATGAACGTTGATAATACGCTGGACAACCAGCGTAAAATCGCCATTAAAGCTACCATAGGTGGCGTTTACGACAACAAAAAGGACGTGGCTATCGATTTCAGGGTTGACGAGTCGTTACTCAATAATTTATATTACGTTGGCGGTGCTAAAATCAACGCGATGCCTTCCAGTTACTACCAACTGGCATCCAACAAAATTACCATCCCCTCGGGTAGCATCATTGGTGGGGTAGAGGTGCAGCTTACAGATGCTTTTTTTGCCGATCCAACGGCTATCAACCGTAACTATGTAATTCCGCTGGTAATGACCGGTGTTAACGGTGCCGATTCAATTTTGAGAGGTTTACCTAATACTACTAATCCGTCGCGTGTGGTAGCCAGTAACTGGACTACCCGGCCTAAAGATTACGTACTATATGCTGTAAAATATGTAAACCCTTGGCAGGCTAACTATTTGCGCAGAGGCGCCGACCAGGTAACACAGGCCAACGGTACGGTAACCTCGGCCAACCGCCGCACGCAGTATGTAGAAAATAACGAGGTAGTAAGTGCAACTACGGTAAATTTAACTACGGTAAATTTACCTTTAACTATCAAAAATAGTTCGGGTACTAACGTATCGTTTAACCTGCTGCTTACTTTTGATAACAACGGTAACTGTACGGTAACCGGTAATTCACCCAGCTTCGATATCGCTGGTACAGGTAAGTTTGTATCAAAAGGCGAGAAAAACAGCCTGGGTGGTATAGACCGCAGTGCCATTTATTTAGATTACACCGTAAACTTTAAAGCACTGAACGTGAAGTACGCTACTAAGGATACCTTGGTGGTGCGCGACCGTGGCCTTAAGGCAGAAACTTTTGATGTTGAAAGAAGGTAGCTAATCCGTCGGAAATATTGCTTTTTTTAAGCAGGTTTGATACATAGTTTTCAAACCTGCTTTATTTTGTTTATACGCCCGGCATAATTATTAGGCTTTCCGGCTTATAACTATTAAACAACAAATACTCATGAATAAAAAAACATTCAGCCTATTGTGCCTTTTGGCGGTGTTAGGTACTAAAAATCTGCATGCCCAAAACCCAATCATCCAAACTCATTACTCGCCCGACCCGGCGCCTATGGTTTATAAAGGCGTAGTTTACACCTATACGGGCGATGACATTCCCGGAACGGATTTTTATTATATGACCAAATGGCGGGTGAGTTCATCGACCGATATGGTAAACTGGACCGACCATGGCGTGCCCATCTCGCTCGAATCTTTTACCTGGGCGCGTGACAGGGCAT
>CAJYSL010000192.1 GCA_913777515.1 uncultured Mucilaginibacter sp. | reverse complement strand
GGAGCCTTGTATACCAAAGAAAGTTAAGCTTCTGTACAAAAGCATTGTTTTGACGCGTTAATCGGAGTACATTAGCGCACTTTTTAAGTTATTGATTAATGTTAACTGTTGAAAAAATAGGCGGCACCTCGATGAGTGCCTTACAAGATGTCATAAAAAATGTTATCCTTTATAATCGTACCGGAAACGAGCTATATAATCGCATTTTTGTGGTTTCCGCGTTTTCGGGGGTAACCAACTTGTTGCTCGAAAATAAAAAGACGGGCGAACCCGGCGTTTACCACCTGATCGCCCGCCAGGAAAATTTCAGGACTGCGCTGGAAGACCTGATTGTAAAGCTGAAGGAACTTAACAAAAAATATGAGCCGCTGGGCCTGAACTTAGTCACAGCTGATGAGTTTATCGAAAAACACGTTCGTCACGCACAAGGTTTCCTCGAAAATCTTTCGGGCATATTGGCGTCGGGCTATGTAAGTACCGAAGGTATTTTACAGGCTGCACGCGAGATTCTGGCCTCAATCGGCGAAACACATTCGGCCTACGTGCTTACTAGTATTTTACAAGGCATGGGCATCAACGCTACACTAGTAGATTTAAGTGGATTTCATGACCATGAGCCTTATACTATTGATGAGCGTATTAGGCAGGCCTTTAAAGATATCGACTTAGCCAGCACCATTTGTATTGCTACCGGCTATACCAAAGGTACCGAGGGTATTATGCGTGAGTTTGATCGTGGTTATTCGGAAGTAACTTTTAGTAAAATTGCAGTCGCTGTGCATCCGCAGGAAGCAATCATCCACAAAGAATATCACTTATGCTCAGCCGACCCGGTCTTGGTAGGTATTCATAACTGCGTCCCTATCGGCTTCACTAATTATGATGTAGCCGACCAGTTGGCAGACGTGGGTATGGAAGCCATACACCCTAAAGCGTCTAAGCCTTTAGAGATTAACAACATCAACCTGCGTATCAAAAACACTTTTGAGCCCGAGCACCCGGGTACGCTGATTACCCGCGAGTATGTATCGCCCGAAAAAAAGGTAGAAGTAATTACCGGCACCAACCGTTTAATGATGCTGGATATTTACGACCCGCTGATGGTGGGCAACGTGGGTACGGATTTGGAAATCATGCAGATTTTCAAAAAGCATAATGTGAGTTACAACTTCAAGGCAACCAGCGCTAACAGCATTTCTATTGTTATTTGGGAAAAAGATTATACCAAAGCACTGTTTGACGAGTTGCATGCCAAATTTGAAAAAGCAACTGCCGAAAAAGTGGCCATTGTTTGCTTGATTAGTTCTAACATGGACCAACCGGGTTTATTGGCGAAGGCAGCCAGTGCATTGGCTAAAGCAGGCATAAATATTAAAAGTGCCGGTTTTGCGCTGCGCCAAATCAACATTCAGTTTTTGGTTGACCGTCAGGATTTTGACACTGCGGTTATTGCTTTGAATGCGGCGATGTAACGGCTGATGAAAATATAAAAAGGGTTGCCAGTTCGAAAACGGCAACCCTTTTTTATTGAATTTCATTTCTTAACCTATATTAAGTGCAGCGCAAACAATACGCTATACTTTTGTTGATATAATCAAAGCAAACAATGGCAAACTCAATATTACATAAAGCAGAAAATCGCGGCCACGCCAACCATGGCTGGCTGGATAGTTATCATACTTTTAGTTTTGGCAGTTACTACAATCCGCAAGCGATGAATTTTGGCGCTTTGCGGGTGTTGAATGATGACACCGTAAGTGGCGGCATGGGTTTTGGCAGGCATCCGCATGATAACATGGAAATTATTTCCATCCCGTTAGAAGGTGACCTGGAACACCAAGACAGTATGGGTAACAAAGCCATTATCCGTAAGGGCGATATACAGGCCATGAGTGCTGGCACCGGTATTTACCACAGCGAAAAAAATGCACACGAAAATGAAAGGGTTAAGTTTTTACAGATATGGATTTACCCCAATCAAAAAAACGTAGAGCCACGTTACGACCAGCTTACTTTAAATCTGGCCGACCGTCATAACCGTTTACAGCAAGTGTTATCGCCCAATGCGGATGATGAAGGTATCTGGATTTATCAGAATGCCTGGTTTCACATGGGTAAATTTGACCAGGGCAAGTCTGTTACCTATAACCTGAAAGACACGGCACAAAGCGGTGTATATACTTTTGTATTAAGCGGCGATGTTACCATTGACGGACAAAAGTTAGGTACCCGTGATGGCTTGGGAAGCTGGGATATTAGTTCCTTGGAAATTACCGCCGATACTGAGGCCGAGTTTTTGCTGATGGAAATACCCATGACATTTTAATTAACGCAATGGAAAAACTAAAGATTCTGGCTATAGGGCGCCATCCTGAAATAATGCAGACTGTTATACGGCTCATTAACAATAATCCCGAATGGAACGGTACGGCAGCGATTACTGATAAAGAAGCAGTGCAGGCATTCGACCATGAGGTTTTTGACCTGGTCATGCTATGCAGCGGTATTGAGCCGGAATCTGAAGAGAACCTACGTGCCTATTTTACTGCGCATCGGCCGGCAGTAAAAATAATTCAGCACTACGGCGGCGGCAGTGGTTTGCTTATCGCAGAGATATATGAGGCGTTGAAAGAGCAGCCTCACTGAAGTTAACAACTTAAATTTCGGATGATTTCAGTTATAAAGGGCCGAACGTCAGTTGTTATAAAAACAGATGATGTTCGGCTTTTTATATTCTCTTAAACCGGTTTTTCCATAATCAACAAATCCACCGGAACCTTGGCTATGCTGGTTTCTGTAATTAACGGAATGGTTTCACCAGTGGGCATGTAACCGCGGCGCTGATACCAGGAAATCAATTCGTGCCGGGTGGTAATGACAGATATTTTGATGTGAGTACAACTTAAGGCTTGCGCATGTTCATCGGCGGCTGCCAGCAATTGCCTGCCAATACTGCCGTTTTGTAAAAGTGGATTTACCGAAAGCATACCCAGATATAAACGTTGATTTGCAGTTTTCTCCAGGTAAACGCATCCAATGATTTCGCCGTTATCGTTTATGTACTTTAAGATGGTAATTTCGGGACGTGCAAAGTAGCTATTGAGTTCAGCCTCGTCAATTCTTATTCCTTCCAGCAAATGGGCTTCGCTTGTCCATCCCTGTTTTGAAGTTTCGCCTCGGTATGCACTGTTTACCAGTTTGGCTAATGCAGGTACATCTGTAAGTTGAGCTTGAGTAATGGGCATATTAATTATATCGGGTCGCAAACTTACTGCTATTGTATTACACCAACAAAAGCATGTAAACAAAAACACCCTGAACCTGCTTTACTGCCGATTTCAGGGTGCCATCATCTAATTAAGGTATCTTATCAGTTGCTTTTATCAACCGGTTTTTGTTGCTCGTTCATCATGTGGGCTACCGTGGTTTCGGGCATAACATTGCTCATACCCACCATCATTTTATTCTTTAGGCCCGACGTTACTTTATCGTCTCCAGCCATTAAAGCGTCAAAGCCATCCTGTGCAACATCGGCCGGGTCTGACAGCGAACTTTTATCCTGCACAATTTTGCTGTTTTGCATATCGGCTTTATTAAAGAAATCAGTGTCTGTTGCTCCTGGTAAAAGGGCAGTTACCGTAACTTTAGTATCTTTTAATTCTTCGCGAATTGCTTCGGAGAAAGACAAAATAAAAGCTTTAGTGCCGTGATAAACCGACTGCCACGGGCCAGGTGTAACACTGGCGATAGAGGCCAGTTGCAATATTTTACCTTCGTTGCGGGCTACCATATCTTTTAAAAAGCATTTGGTCAAGATAACGGTAGCGCTTATGTTTAATTGGATGATATCCAGCTCGCGGTTAATATCGGTATCTTTAAATTCACCGTAGTAGCCTTGTCCCGCATCATTAACCAATACATCAACCTGTATGCCTTTGGCTTTCACTTCATCATAAACTGCAAAAACCTCATCGCGGTTAAAAAGGTCTTTAGCCAGTGTAATTACCTCTACACCGCTCTGCCTAAACTCGGCCGCACATGTATTTAACTCCTGCTCATTGCGGGCTACTAAGATGAGATTATAATGTTCGCGTGCAAAAATTTTAGCCAGTTCGCGGCCTATGCCCGAAGTACCGCCGGTAATCAGAGCATATTTTTTGTTATTTGCCATAGTTGAATGTGTTAATTAATTTAATTACTAATTAATAATCATTCATCTATAGCAAATGTTTTAAAATTTGTGCAATTAATTTTGCTCAGACTGACGATTTTTCCTGGCCAGAGCACGCCTGATAATTTCGTCGCGTATCAGCGCACATTTTTCGTAATGTTCTAGTTGTACGTTCTCATCAAGCATTTGCTCTAACTCGTACAAAGTTTTGCTCACAAACTCGAGGTTAGCAGTATTAAGAGCAGTTATGGGTTGAAAATAGCCGTCTGGGCTGTAAAAGCCCAGAGCAGTGTTTGGACGATTGTTCGGTTCCATAGTTCAATTAATTAAGGTAACCTTAAATTAACCGAAAGGAAACACAACTCCAAATTTTTGAGTGAAAAAATCTTTTCAAGAAATTTCGGTATCCATTTCAATAGGTGCGTTTCGCAATTACTGCTGCTTTTCTTGCAAGTCACGCAAATCCTCCCGTATAGGGTTAAATATATCCAGCAGTTTGCAGTCGGTGATGGCACGGCCGCCGTGCGGTACGTTTGGCGGAATGACAGCAAAGGTGTTGGCATCCAGTATTTGCGACTCGCCGTTAACGGTAAGTTCAAATTGCCCCTCGAGCACAAAGGCGCACTGGTGGTGAATGTGGGTATGAATGGCAGATACTGCTCCTGCCTTTACTTCCAAGAAATTCAAAGTATTACCCCCGGCATGTATCAATTGAGCCATATAACCCGGCGACATTTCAACAGGTTTGATGTCGGTGAACCGTTTAAAAATATTGGTGTCCATATGAGTTTGTTTTTTTTAGTGTATAATTGCTTTTGACGTCAGTCGCCTTTCTCTGATAGATGCTTCTTTAACGAGTGCTTCGACAATCGTTAAAGAATTTCAATCTGCTTATTGCTTCTTCATTTTCTTATCAAATTCCTTCTTTAACTCCGCCAGTGCCGTCTGGTAACCGTCGTTGTCCATGAAACTTTCAGGATTGTACGCATCGCCTGGTTGATGTTTTTTGTGCAGGTTAAATTGACTAGCATGCGATGAAAACCAAATGTCAAATTTTAATTTCTCCATCGCACGAAAGGTATACGCATAGTCTTGTGCAATTTGAGGATAGGCCGGGATGCTATCAAAATCATTTTCAGTAACGATGGACGGTAGGTTGGCAATCAGTACCCGATAAGTATGTGTGTCGTCTTTAACATCAAACAAGTAACTGCAAGAACCCTTGGTATGCCCTGGATGATGTAATATTTTAAGTTTTGTGCCGCCTAATTTTATGATGTTGTTGTTATGCAGCAATCGGTCCGCTTTAACCGGCTCAAAGGTTGCTCCTTTGTTGCCAAACGCGTAATCGGACTGGCCACCATCAGCTGCTACCTGTGCATCCTGCTCATCAACCAAGAAAACTGTGCCGGTTTGTTTCTTAATTTCGGCCATAGCGCCTAAATGGTCATAGTGCGCCTGCGTGGTTAGTAGAATTTTAAGGTCGGTAAACTTAAAGCCAAGTTTTTCTATGTTTCCTTTAATAATACCTGCAGAATTTGCCAACCCCGTGTTTATCAAAATGTGACCTTTTGGTGTAGCTACTAAGTAACAAGCCAAATCATAGGTGCCTACATAATAAAGGTTACCGGCAATACGAAAAGGTTGGTAAGGTTGTGACCATTCGGCCGGTATATCTTTAGGCTCATTCACTTGTTGAGCAAATATATTCAGGCTACAAAACAGCGAAAACATACAAACAACAAACGCCTTATAATTCTTCTGCATAATTTTATATCATCACTGCCGCGAATATAGTCATTGAAAGAATGACCTGCATTTCATTAATGTCGCGACCGTAGTGTAACATTTATTACATGGCACCAAGCTTAAAACGGAAACGCACCATTTTTGTTAACCAACATATACTTGAACATTATGGCAACATTTGCAGATATTATTAACGCTAACCAGCCGGTGCTGGTGGATTTTTCGGCCGAGTGGTGCGGGCCATGTAAAATGATGGCTCCTATTCTAAAACAGGTTAAAGACGACTTGGGTGACCAGGTAAAGATTGTCAAGATTGATATAGACAAAAACCCATCGGTGGCCAGCGCTTATAACATACAGGGGGTGCCGACTTTAATTTTATTTAAAGGCGGTCAGAATAAATGGCGTCAAAGTGGCGTGATGCAAGCCGGGCAGATTAAACAAGTGATACAGCAGTACCTTTAATGAGGTACTACTGTACACGATAAAAATTCATGCTGCGGCCAATAAATTTAAAGTGCCAGTAACCGGTTACCTTCATGGCGCCGTCAGGCAATATTTGTGCCGATGAGTTCCATTTTTTACCAGTCTGGGCATCGTAAATCATGCCATTTTCCCAGCTATCAGTCTTTGGTTTATATTCTAAGTCCTCAACTACGTTCATACCGATAATTTTACGATTGCGTAAAGATTTGTCGGGATTCTTATCATCCAGCCGTGATTCCATCGGACGTGACGGGTCATCTGAATCATCAAACCAAAGTAATTTGGCTTTGTAGTCGTCGTTGTCACGATAAACCTGTACAATGCAATTTTTCTTTTCCGACCGCCACTTTCCGCAAATGCGTTCGCATGGTTCAACCTTGTAGTTTGATGCCGTTAACGGAATGCTTAAACCAGTGAGCATCAATCCTGTAATCACAATGCGCTTCATCATAATTTTTCGTCACTTCAATATTTTATATAAACGGACGAAAAATTACAAATGTTTTACAAAGCACTGTTGAACGAGAAATTTATTATACACTTAATAACTGATGATATAACCGTCATCCGGACTAATACCACTGTCTTTACGCGTTTCTACTGCGTCTTGTACATTTTGCGGAAGTTTGGATAGTAAATTGTAACCCGTCGCCTTTTCAATATCCCGTACGGTGCAGATATATCTAGTCCAATCGGCACTAATATTATTGTTGTTAGGCGTGTTGACGGCAATTACCCGGGTTGTTGCGTTAATGCGCTGCAAATCGTTATTGCCGTTGGGGATGACCACCACTACTTTCCAGATGTTGGATGGCACCGTAATGCGGCCGTTATCAATGGTGGTGTGGTAGCCGCGGGTTCCATAGCCGCCCTGACCATAGCTTCCCATAATTACATATACCTCGTTGCCTTTGGTAACCAGCATACGCTCATACCCCTCTAAATTTCCCCAAGTATTTTGGTTGTTGGCCGGTGCCTGTGGAATCATGTTACTCATTAAAAAGGTGGCAGAATTGGCTTTTAATGACACGGTGCGGTCGGCCGAAGGGCAATTGTGGCCGCGTTCAAAGCCGCTGCCAATGTAACTGGTGCTTTGTACTTTGTACCAGCCGTCGGGCAAACTTTCGTCAGGCCTAAAATCGTTTACACGTTTAATATTGCCTAGCCATTCTTCGCCTAAGTACCAGCAAACCCAATTGGGCCCGCCCCTGCTGCGGTTATAACTTAATGTATAATAAGGCTTTGCCATTAGATAGTTGTCGGGCTTGCTTACATCAGCAACTGCATTGCTTGGGTTGCCTAATAGCAGGTTGCTGTTATCGCCGGCTACAGGGGCGCTGTGGTCAACTTCGGTGTTGTCGGCCTGTGTATTTATTGTCCTGCCCGAGCCCGTCGGCAGCAGCACGAAATCATCAATATTGATGCGGTTGTTCCCGCCCGATGTTTTGACTATCTCAAACCTTACCGGGTTTTGCTGATTAACGGTAAAGCTTACGGTTTGCAGTTGGTGTTGCTTGGAGGTAATTTCGGGACCCACCTGCTGATAGGAACGCCCCCCATCGGTAGACATTTTTAACTGCCACCTGGCAGCTTCGTTTTTTTGATAAGCTGCGTGTTTAACCGTTACCTGCGCAACGCCGGTAACGTCGAAATCCATCCTTAGCTCTCCCCGATTACGTATACGTACGGATTGCTTGCCATTATGCGCATCCTTGCCGGTACCTGCAATTAGTGCATCGCTCAGATACCAACTGCCTGTTCCCAAGTTTACTTGTGTAGGACTGTAACTGCTTTTACCGGCAGACTCAAAGTCTTCGGACAGCGCCGCAGTCAGTTTGCCATCAGCGGATAATTGGCTGTTTTTCTTGTTGCGGTCGCATCCCGCCAGCAATAAGAACAGACCGGCAGCTAAATAAAGTTTAAGGATTGTTTTCATTGTCAAAGCAAGAACACTTCAAATGTAAAAAAGTGTTCTTGCTTTGAGTAAGGCAATTTTTAGATGATTGCCGTTAAAGTGCCTTTAGGTAGGTACTATATTTTCTCGAGTTCGCTTTTAACAAAGGCTGCCAGTTCTTTAACATAACCGGCGCTGAAATCAAATTGGATGCCTGCGGTTTCGTAAATCTCTTTAATGGTTTTAGTATACCCTAACTTTAAAGCGTCCAGATACTGTTGCAAACCTTTCTCCGGGTTTTCTTTATAGTTTTTCCAGACTGCAATGGCGCCTAACTGAGCCATGCCATATTCAATGTAGTAAAACGGTACCTCGAAAATATGCAGCTGTTTTTGCCATAGGTTCGCCTCAGCCTCGCGGTGCTCACTCCAGTCAATAAAGCCGGCTCCAAAACGTTCATAAATTTGCACCCAAGCTTCGGTACGCTGCGCGTCGGTATGGTCGGGGTTGGTATATAACCAATGCTGAAACTGGTCTACAACGGCTACCCAAGGCAGTGTCTTTAAAACATCAATCAGTTGGTCGCGCTTGGCACGTTTCAACTCCTCCTCATTTTCAAAGTAAACGTCCCAATTATCCATTGAAATCAATTCCATAGACATGGAGGCCAGTTCGGCTACCTCACTGGGGCAGTGTTTAAAATCGTTCAATTCCAAGTCGGCAGTCAGGAAGGTGTGCACAGCGTGCCCGCCCTCGTGCACCATGGTGGTCAGGTCGCGGAAAGTGTTGGCTGAGTTCATGAAAATAAACGGTGCCCCGGTTTCGGCCAGCGGATAGTTGTAACCACCCGGCGCTTTGCCCTTGCGGCTTTCCACATCAAACAGTCCGTTAGCTTTCATAAGCTCGAGGCGTTCGCCGAGGTATGGGTTGATGCGGTTGAAACAAGCTATGGATTTATCGACCAGTTCCGCGCCATTTTGGAAAGGTTTAAGCGCGGGTTTGCCGCTAATGTCCACGTCCATATCCCATGGCTTTAAAGCTTCCAATTTTAAAGCCTCGCGACGTTTTTGGGCCTGTTCACGCAATACCGGCACTACCTCGGTTTCGATAGCCTGATGGAAGTTGTAGCAGTCTTGCGGGGTATAATCAAAACGGCCTAATGCCTGGAACATATAATCGCGGAAGTTTTCGAAACCGGCGTTACGAGCTACTTTATGGCGAAGCACCATCAGTAAATCAAATAATTCGTTAAGTGGCTGCTTATCCTGTAAGCGGCGGGCCGTAATCTTTTCCCAAGCTTCCCGGCGTTTTGAACGGTCAGTGTCTTTTAATAACACAGCCGCTTGCTCTAAAGTAAGCTCGTTGCCGTTTATTTCGACAGACATCGCACCGGTAATGGATTGGTATTTTTGCTGCTCAACCTGTATTTGTGTTTGAACCGGAATATTCTCTTCGCGAAACAACTCCAAAGATTTACGAATACTTCTCAGATAGATGAAGTATTTATCCTTATTTAACTTGTCAAGGTACTCGTTATCAATCAGTTTATTATTTAACTCATTACTGTAAGGTGCAATTTTAGGCTCAATCTCAGTAGCGAAATACTGGAAATTTTGCAGCAGTTCTTCGTTAGCAGTGTCGCAGGTCATGCGGATATAGCGCCAGGCAAAATCTTCTTCCAATGCGGCTTCCAGTTCGCTGCGGTCGTGTAACCACTGCTCTAAGTCAGCAACTGAATGAATCGGTTTTTCGGTTAATTCTTTAAACAACGGTTCGAGGTTCTCCCAATTAATTTCCAACTGAGCAGGGATGTATTTTCTTTCTTTGGCAGCAATCATATAAGATCATTATAGAGTATAGATGTGTAAACTAAAATTGAAAGCAAGCATTGCATTTGCCTGCAATCTTAATGTTGAATAAAACGGTCAATCAAAAAAAACACGGCAAAAACTACACTGGCGATGCCGTTGGTTGTCATGAAGGCAAAGTTTACTCTGCTTAAATCGTTCGGTTTAACCAAGCGGTGCTGGTATACTAGCATACTACAATAAACAGCAACACCCAGGTAATAAGCGATACCCACGTTGGTAAAAAACACCGGTAAAATCACAAAGATGGCTGATAGTACATGCAGGAAAACGGAGAGGTTTAAAGCCCTAACGGTTCCTAACTTGCTTGGTATCGAGTGCAAATTCTCGTTGCGGTCGAAGTCTTCGTCCTGCAAAGCGTAGATGATGTCAAAGCCACTAACCCAGCATACTACCGCTAAAGAGAAAAATATAGGCAATAACGCAAAATGACCTGTTACCACTAAATAAGCACCGATGGGCGCTAAAGACAAGCCTAAGCCCAATACCAAATGGCAAAGCGCTGTAAAACGTTTGGTAGCGCTGTAACCCAAAACCACCAGTAAAGCTATTGGTGAGAGATAGAAGCATAACAGATTTATAAACCAAGTAGTTATCACAAACAGCAGGCAGTTAAGCAAAGTAAAAGTTAACGCCGCTGCGGGAGTAATACGCCCTGCCGGTATATCGCGCACTTTCGTTCTGGGGTTTTTGGCATCAATCTCCCTGTCGAGGTAGCGGTTAAATGCCATGGCCGAATTACGGGCAAAAACCATACACAAAAGCATAAGCACTAGTTTGGGCCATTGAAAGGTATACTCGGTGGTGGTTACTGCTAAAAAAAAGCCAATAAAGGCAAAAGGCATAGCAAATATGGTATGCGAAAAAGTAACTAACGAAAAGTATTTCTTCATGTCGGGTTAAAGACGTTTAAATCTCGTTGAAGTTTTTGTTTACAGAATCAATAAAGTTAAGCACTTCATCTTTGCCCAGCTTATTCTCAGACGAGGTGATAAAACACTGCGGAACTTCTTCAAATGTTGCCACCAATTCTTTACGGAACTTAGCAACGTTCTGGTCTGTTTTAATACTCGACTGCTTGTCGGCTTTGGTAAATATCAGTACAAAAGGCAGCCCCTTTTCGCCAAGCCAGTTGCAAAAAGCAAGGTCAATTTTTTGGGGCTCTAGGCGGCTGTCTATTAGTACTAATACGCATTGCAGGCTCTCGCGCTTGTCCAAGTAAGTACGTATAAACTTATCCCAGTCTTCTTTTTTACTTTTAGATATACGGGCGTAGCCATAACCAGGTAAATCCACCAGATACCAGTCA
>CAJYSL010000191.1 GCA_913777515.1 uncultured Mucilaginibacter sp. | reverse complement strand
ATTACCCAAGCCAAACCTTCCTTTTACGCCCCATACACGGGTGATAACAGCCTGTCGCCCAAAAGCGAAATAGCCACTTCGCTAACTACAACGATGTTTGCCGGGGCTCGTTTATGGAAAGGTGCTCAGGTATATTTTAACCCGGAAATGTCGGGTGGTACCGGGCTGAGTAAAACATTGGGCATTGCCGGCTTCCCCAACGGCGAAGCTTTTCGTATAGGTAGTACCGAACCTAAAATATACATTGCCCGGCTTTATCTTGCCCAAGCATTTACCTGGGGCAACGAGCGCGATACCGTTGCTGATGGCTTAAACAACCTGGCAGGCTTTAAAAGCAAGCGCTACTTTGCAGTTACGGTGGGTAAATTTGGCATGTCCGACTATTTTGATGCCAACACCTTCAGCCACGACCCGCGTACTCAGTTCATGAACTGGTCGTTGATGAGTAACGGAGCCTGGGATTACCCGGCAAATACCCGTGGTTATGTGATGGGTATTTTTACCGAGTTAGGCATGCCCACCTGGACACTGCGTTTTGCAGCTACCATGACTACCACCACGGCTAACGGTTCTGTTTGGGACGAGCGCATTCGTCATGGTAATACGCAAACGCTGGAGTATGAAAAACGATATGCCATTAATGACATGCCGGGTAAAATCCGCTTGTTGGGTTACCGCAACAACGGCAAATTTGGCAAATACCGTGAGGCATTGGCTATCAGCACACCGCCGGTTATTGACACCGCTTTGGCCTATGGCCGCCACAAATATGGCTTTGGCATCAACGGCGAACAGTTTGTCACCCGCGACTTTGGTGTGTTTGCCAAGGCAAGCTGGAACGACGGCCATACCGAAACCTGGGCTTTTACCGAAATTGACCGTTCTGTAAGCTTAGGCGGCGTATTAAAGGGCAACTCGTGGAAACGCCCCGACGACGAATTAGGACTGGCATTTGTAGGTAACGGCATATCGAAAGACCACCGCGATTACCTGGCCGCAGGCGGCTACGGCTTTATCATTGGCGATGGCCGGTTAAATTACCGCCCGGAACTGGTTGCCGAATTTTATTACAAAATTAACGCATACCAGCATAAATTCTGGCTTACACCCGATTATCAGTTTATTGCCAACCCAGCCTATAACCGCGACCGCGGTCCGGTTAATGTGTTTTCGCTACGGGCACACATTGAGTTTTAAATGAATTATGGATACGGTTATCATCAATTTTGATAGTCGTATCCATACTTTATAATTTACGCTCTTTTGGCTTCTGGGAAGTTTAAGAAAAACGTAGTTCCTTCGCCGCTTAGGGTTTCGTACCACACCTTACCGCCAGCGTTTTCGATAGAGTTTTTCACAAAGGCCAGGCCTAAACCAGTACCCGAGCTTTTGGTGGTAAAATTGGGCTCAAATATGCGTTCGCGTAGGTTTTCGGGAATGCCGTTACCGTTATCCTTAATTTGCAACAGCACGCCACTACGGCTATAAGTATAGGTAATATCAATAATGCCAACGCGGCCTTCGGGCATGGCTTCTATGGCATTTTTAAGCAGGTTGTTAAAGCAGCGCAGCAGCTGGTCGCGGTCCGCCATAATAAAAAACTCCTGCTCAGGGGCTTCGTAGGTAATTTTCACATTATCCATATGCTTAAAAATCACTACGGCCTGGCCTAACGTTTCAAACAAACTCAAACGCTGCATTTTGGTATCGGGCATTTTGGCAAAGGCCGAAAATTCCGAAGCAATAGAGGATAAACTTTCAATCTGCTCTACAAACGATTTGCTGAAGCGTTCAAACTTGGCATCAAACCTCGGGTCTTTATCTTTCCACGATTTTTCGAGCAGCTGTAAACCCAGTTTTAACGGCGTTAGCGGGTTTTTAATCTCGTGGGCTACCTGCTTGGCCATTTCGCGCCAGGCGCTTTCGCGTTCTGACTGGGCCAGGCGTTGTGCACTATCCTCGAGCGCCGAAATCATTTTGTTGTACTCTTTTACTAATGCGCCAATTTCATCATCACGCTCCCATTTAATAGGCTCATTCTTTTTACCGTACATCGTTTTACTCAGGTTATGTTGTATAAAGCTTAAAGGCGCTGTTATTCTGCGGGCGATTAAAACGGCAAATACACCTATCGCCAAAAATATGAGCGCATAAATATTAATCATGGCATTCAGGAAAGCCCCAATCCTTTCCTTATAGTCAGCCTCGTTAGCAAAATAAGGTAACTGCAAATAACCAATCGTGGTGTTGTTGCGGGTGTTGCGTATAGGCACGTAGGCTGTTTTATAATTCAGCGACCCAATACGCTCATTGTTAATCAGCACCGACTTCTGTAGTTTACTCAGTAGTATAAATGCCCTGGCGTGCATACGCTTGCCTAAAATACCGTAATCATAGATTTTAGGCTGGGTATATAGCACAGGTACACCGGCCGAATTAAACAAAATCAGGTCTGTCGAAAAATCGTCGGCCAGGTTGTTAAAGGCGATTTGGGTTTTCTCGTCAATATGATTGATATCCTGCGATAAAACGTTGTCAAACTTAGAGGCAATAGCAACCACCTTTGTGCTGATAGCCTCGTCTTGCTGCTCCTGGTACTGCGCCCTGATGGATAAGAAGGTTATTATCCCCACCAGTGTTAATGTAGCTATGACAGCGGTTATCATCGAAAGCTGAATACGGGTTTTGTACAGCAGGTGGTCAAAATGAAACCCGAAATTCCAGTGCACATTACGGGGTGTAACCTCAATGATACTGATATGCTTGCGGAGCCAGTTAATCAGTAAGATAAGCCCGCTGAAGATGAGTAAAGAAACAAAGAAGAAGGTAAGCGATGCCAAAAAGGTAATCCAGCTGTTATCTGGTTTAGATACAATAATTACCTTTCGGGCACTCGGCTGGTAAATGAGGTGGCTATACCTCACCAGTTTATGAAAGCCTGGGCTGTCGTCGTAGTTCTCGGCAGTGGTTTTAAATACGTTTTCTTTTAGCCTTCCTTTCAGCTCAGTATTTACTACGTTATAGTCGTAGCTTCCGCTTTGGCTTACCAGTTTACCATCATCGTAAAAGGCATAAGAATATGCTTTAAAACGGCTATCCGAAGCCAGCGGACGGTCAATCAACAGTTCAGGGAAGGAAACATTGGCTTGTACCGGCTTTGATTTAAGCTCCACAATGATGGTTCCTAAATTTCGCTCGTCCTGGTAAACAGGCAGGATGGCAAAGTAGCTATGAATACCAAAGTTGTTGTTTTCGCGGTAAAAATAGTCAGACACTTTGTAGGCCGAACCCAGCACAACCATGTCTTTAAAATCATCTAACACATATGCAGTATCAGGCGGAATAGGTTTACCCAAACTATCGAACTCATGAATTTTACATTCATAGTCAGACAGGTAGCCATCAAAATAAAACCGCTCAAACCTGTTTTTTAAATACCCGGTACGGTTATCGCGCGATTTAAGACATTGCTGCAAAACCGGGTCCTCGATAATTTGCTTTTCAACGGTTTTAAAAACATGGGTTACCCTCGGGTCATCGCCGTTGTCAAGCTCTTTAACCAGTTGTTTACGCACAACATGCTCTTTAACGGATTCGTAATGATTTAGTTCGGTTGCAGCAATGCACGAACAAAGCAGCAATACCGCAACATAAGAGATGATATCCAGTTCGCCGTCATCGTAACGTGCCGCATAAATCCTGATGAATATAAGTATACCCCACGAAATATATAACCACGTAAATGCAAAAAATACACTGACAATAGTTGCTGCAATAATACCGCCTGCAAATATGCCCAGTTTAATGCGGTCATCAATATGCACATGTACGTTGATGATAAGAAGGGTTTCTATCAGCAGATAAAAAATCAGAAAGCTGAAGCATACCATGAGCAACCCAATCATGCTGTAAAGCGACAGGTTGAGCACGTTGTTTACATCAAAATTGATATGAGAGTGCAAGACCAGCAAACCAGCCATATGCGACAGCAGTGTTGATACTGCAATGAGCAAAAGCACGCCACCTATATATGCTGCCCAGCCTTTGCCGCCCTGTAAGGCTCTTGTTGATATGCGGTAACGGTGATAGTAAATAAAGGCCATCAGCCAGCATAGGCCTAAAATATTCAGGCAAAAATCGCCCAGCGTGGGTAACAAAAAGCCGTAGGAGAAGAGGTCGCGGCTAAAAAGATGCATGCGGCTGCCAAAGTCGGGTACCCTGAAGTAAAGGCCCGCAACCCTGATGGCAACGATAAAGGCAGCAAGCAGCAAAAAAGCAGCACTTACCTTTTTTTGATAAACCAGATGGTTGCAATAACTTGTTATCAAAGCACACAATGCCAGTATGCCAATAACCCATAGCACAAACTCAAGCTTGGCAAAATTGTAGTTTACCGCATCGGTTTTAGCCTTAACCGAAAACAGGTAATGCTTATTGATATCATGAATATGATAGACGTCTTTATCGCCAATCTCGGCAATATCAATATTATGGGCGTCGAGCAATTGCGGCTCAAACACATTGTTCAGGTATTGATTTTGAATACGGAAGTTATTCTTGATGAAGATGAACGCTACTGCCGTAAAATCACCTTCGGTTTTACGTATTACTTCAAAGTAACCGTTCTCTTCTTTATAAAAACTGCTACCCTGTTTGTATTTCTTGTAGCTGGACGGCATCACTTTGATACCCGACCAAAATTTCACCTTATCATTCCGGTAAGTAACCAGCCATATCCTGTCTTTAACGGTTAGCTGCTCCATTAAACTTAATGCTTTCTGATGACGGTCGGGTAAAGCTTTAAGTTCCTCAAAATTCTTTCCGGTAAATAAATTTTCTACCTGCTTTTCTTTTTGATGAAGATTAGACTCGAGCGTTTGGGCGCTTTTTATAAAGCTATGATGCGGCGTGTAAGTATTACGAACAATAACTGCTGTTAGTAAAAAACTAACACTCAGCAAAGCGAGCAGGATACGTATCTTGGTAAAAACGGTCAACTTTAATAGCAGATGATGTAATCAAATATATCATAAAAAATAAAAGCCACTTTAGTTTGTGGCTTTTGATTTTTTTTAAGCGGTAAGGCTTAGGCTAGAGGTTGCCGCGTTGCGGTCGACCTTTTTAACCAAGCCCTGCAAAACATTACCAGGGCCCACCTCGGTAAACGATGTAGCGCCATCCTGCAGCATGTGCGCTACGGTTTGTGTCCAGCGTACGGCGCCGGTTAGCTGCGCAATTAAATTATGTTTGATAGAAGCAGCATCTTTATACGGTTTGGCATCTATATTTTGATAGATAGGGCAAACCGGCTCCTGGATGTCTGTATTAACAATGGCATGCTCCAGCTCTACCCGGGCAGCTTCCATCAACGGAGAGTGGAATGCACCGCCTACATTTAATACTAAGGCGCGTTTTGCACCGGCAGCCTTTAACTTTTCGCAGGCTTGCTCGACACCGGCAATGGTACCTGATATAACCAATTGACCCGGACAATTATAATTAGCCGGAACAACTACGTCACTTACCTGCTGGCAAATGTCCTCTACAGTAAAATCATCCAACCCTAAAACTGCAGCCATGGTTGACGGCTGTATTTCGCAGGCCTTTTGCATAGCGTTGGCACGGGCCGCCACCAATTTTAAACCACTTTCGAATGA
>CAJYSL010000190.1 GCA_913777515.1 uncultured Mucilaginibacter sp. | reverse complement strand
CTTCATCTACATTGTTTTCGTTTCGCAAACTTTTCAACCAATCAACTTATCAACAACTTAACTAATCAACTAATCAACCAATCAACTACTCAACCACCACTTAACCCTTCTTAAACTTATTAGCCAGCTGTTGCAGCATGTCATCGTTTACCGGTTGGGCGGGCTCTTCAGGCTTGCGGTAAGGCTTTTGCTGACTACCTCCCTGCGGATGCTGCGGTTTATTGCGTTGTTGCTGCTGTTGTTGAGGTTTGTTGAATGGCTTTTGGAAAGTCTGTTTTTTTGGCACGCCCTGCTCACCGCCTTGTACAGGTGCGGGCTTTTGAGCTGCCGGACGGGTGGCTTTATTTTGGTTCCAGCGCTGATAAATTTCTTTAGCTTTTTGCTTGGTGTACAGTGAAAAATCGCCGTTCATTATCCAGGCATAGTAACTTGGCTCAACGTCAAATACGTCCTCAACGCGCTTGCCTTTGTGTTTGCCGAAGTTAAACACTTCTTCGCCGGCCTCGTTGTACACCATGCGGCCTACAAAATCAACGGCGCGTTGCATATTGGTAAATTCGTGCAGGGCGGCCACCTCATTTTGTACAGGGATGGTGCGGTTGCCCTTTTTATCAATAAACTCCGTATCTTTATATTTTTCTACCTGGGCAAACAAAACTTCCATGGTAGCGCGGGTATCAGCCTCGGCCGAGTGTGCATTTTCAATATCCTTGTGGCAATAAAACTGGTAAGCCGCTTTCAGGGTGCGCTGCTCCATCTGGTGAAATATGTTTTGCACATCCACAAAATGGCGTCCGCTTAGGTCAAATGCAATGTCGGCACGTAAAAACTCTTCCATCAGCATAGGTATATCAAACTTATTAGAGTTGTAACCGGCCAGGTCGCTGTCGTTTAAAAACTCGGCAACTTCAGCACCAATGGCACTGAACAATGGCAACTCTTTTACATCATCGTCGTAAAAGCCATGAATCAGCGACGTTTCGAGCGGGATAGGCATACCGGGGTTTACCACCCATCTTTTGGTTTGCTCGGTACCTTCGGGTAACAGCTTAATAACAGCAATTTCAATGATGCGGTCGGTGGCCAAATTAGTCCCGGTAGTTTCCAGGTCGAAGAAAGCGAGCGGACGTTTTAAGTTCAATTTCATTAGCGGGACGTTTTTGCAAAGGTCGTAATTATCGTTTAATTCTTTTGTCAGAAAGTTTTTATATTTATCCACGCGGTAGTTTTGACTACCGTCCTAACCTTTTTCATACATGAAAAAACTTTTACTTTCTATTGGGTGCAGTTTAGCACTTTACACCGCTCCCGCCCTCGCTGACGATTTTCCGTACGGCCAATTTAGCCACGACCAACTCAAGATGAACAGCTATGCCAAAGACGCCACCGCCAACGCATTGGTGTTGAACGAGTATGGCAAAACCTGGATTAGCAGCAACGACGGCTTACCACTGTTTCATGAGTACCACGTTAAAATCAAAATTTTTAATGCTAAAGGCTTTAAAGAAGGCAACATCAGCATCCCTATCTACAAATCAGACAATAACAGCTTTGAAGAGGTGAGGGATATTGAAGGCATTACTTACTATACAGACGAGCAAGGCAACGCGCAGCAAACAGCACTGGACTCCAGAAAGGTAATAACCGAAAACACTAATAAATACTGGAGCCATGTAAAATTTGCCATGCCCAACCTGCGCAATGGTTGTGTGATTGAATACAAATACACACTGCAATCGCCTTACAGCCTGCATTTTAAAAACTGGAATTTTCAGAGCGACATACCCAAGTTATATTCTGAATATGAAGCGCTCATACCGGGCTTCTTCAACTTTAAGGCATCACTCACCGGCGGTGTAAAACTAAGCAAGAATACGGGTGAGGTTGCCCGCGACTGCTTTAGCGTAAGAAGCAACAAATGCGACTGTTCAAGACTGGTTTATGCCATGAGCGATATACCGGCCTTTGTGGTGGAAGACCACATGACAGCGCCAAAAAACTTTATGTCGGCCATAAATTTTGAACTTAACGACTACATAGACCCCTACGACGGCACCAAGCATGTAAAAACACAGACTTGGGCAGATATTGACCGCAGTTTAAAACAACATGACGAGTTTGGCAGCCAATTAAAAAAGACCAGTCTGCTGAAAGATAAGATTACCCCGGTTATTGCCGGCCTAACCGACGAACTGGCCAAAGCACGCGCCATCTACGCTTTTATGCAACGCTCGGTAAAGCACAATGAGTTTATTGGCATTTATTCTGATAACGGTATCCGTAAGATGTTTGATACTCATAGCGGCAGTACCGCCGATATTAATTTGGGTCTGGTGGTAGCGCTTAATGCTGCCGGCATTAACGCAGAGGCTGTTTTGCTGTCTACCCGTGAGCATGGTATGATTAATAAATTATATCCGGTGGTAAGCGACTTTAATTATGTGATAGCTAAAGCCAACATTGGCAATAAATCATATTTATTGGACGCAACCGATGCCTTTTTACCTTTTGGCTTATTACCCGAAGAATGTATAAATGACCAGGGCCGGGTGATGAGCCTGAACAAGCCATCGTACTGGATTGACCTGACTGCCGACCAAAAATTTAGTAAAACCCTGATACTCGACCTTACACTGCAAACTACCGGTAAATTAACCGGCACGTTGACCGAAATCTCGTCGGGCTATGAAGCTTTGCGCAAGCGCCGCGCTATCAAAAAATTTAACAGTTTTGATGAGTATGTAGAAAACAGGGACGAGAAACTACCTAAGGTTAAGTTTTTAAAGTCGCAGGTGCAAAACCTGGACACGCTGGATAAAACATTGATGGAGGTTTATAACCTGGAGATGAATTATTACGACGGCTTAAATGCCAACCGTGTTGCGTTTAACCCATACTTGTTTAATCACATCACCGAAAATCCGTTTAAGCTGGCTGAGCGTAGTTACCCGGTTGATTGGGGTGCCGCTACTGATACGCGGGTAGTACTTACCTTGCACCTACCTGATGGTTATACGGTTGAAACGCCGCCAACAGCAGCAAGTATAGCGTTGCCCAACCAAGGCGGTAATTTTATCACCGAGTATGCGCCAAGGGACAATGAATTTACCTTTTCCAACGTAATGCGCCTCAACAAACCCATTTATTACCCCGAAGAGTATCCTTATTTAAAAGAATTATTTAATAAGGTGATACAAACCGAAAAAGCTGACATCATCCTGAAGAAAAAATCATGATTCGCGTTGTTTTACTGGCCTGCATTAATTTAATAGGTCTGGGTGCAACTGCACAAACTTTTTATCCTGCGGCAGATATTCCTAAAAATCTGCTGCCCTATGCCAGTGCCGTGGTGCGCAATACGGAAATCACTACCGAGGTGAAAGACCTGAACACCACCATCACTCACCATAAAGTAGCCGTTACCATCCTCAACAAAAATGGGGAGGACAATGCAGACATGGTGGTTTGGCACGACAAGGGCCGCCGGA
>CAJYSL010000189.1 GCA_913777515.1 uncultured Mucilaginibacter sp. | reverse complement strand
TTATACCCTAAAGGCAAGGTAAGTGATATACAAGAACTGCAACTGACCACCAACGGGCAAAATATTCGTGCCCTGCAGATTGATGGTACCTTTGATGATTGCCAGGCATTGGTAAAGCAGGCTTTTGTGGACGATGAACTTAACGCAGCCTTCCGATTAACTTCTGCCAACTCTATCAACATTGCCCGGTTGATACCGCAAACCTTCTACTATTTTAATGCTTATGCGCAGCTGCTGCGCAAGGGTAAGGGCAATGTAGCTTTTTGTGTGCCGAGTGGTAACTTCGGTAATATTGGTGCCGGTTTGCTGGCCTGGAAAATGGGGCTGCCCGTAACTAAGTTTATTGCCGCTACCAATGCTAACGACACCGTGCCTGCCTACTTTAAAACGGGTGTGTACGAGCCCAAACCTTCGGTGCAAACCATTGCCAACGCGATGGACGTAGGTAACCCCAGCAATTGGGCCCGTATTGCCGATATGTTTAAAGAGGATGTCGAAGCATTAAAGCAACTGGTAGAAAGCCATAGCTACACCGATGAGCAAACACATCAGGCGATTAAGGATGTGTACAGCAGCTACGATTATGTGGTTTGTCCGCACACCGCCATTGCGTGGCGTGCGCTTACGGACTGGCAGCAAAGCCATCCGGGCGTTACCGGCGTATTTTTATCTACCGCGCACCCATGTAAGTTTCCGGATGTTTTCTCGGAGCCTATTGCATCCAATGTAGACGTGCCCGAGCAGGTACGTGCCCTGGCCAGCCGCGAAAAGCATGCGGTAGCCTTGGGAAAAGATTTTGCATCGTTTAAAAACTATTTGCTGAGTAACGGTTAAAGCCATTCTTTTGCAGCACAATAATTAGAAGGCAGACCACAATGATAAATACCATCATATTTGATTTAGGTGCAGTGTTAATAGACTGGAACCCACACCACCTGTACCGCAAGCTGATAACTGATGATGAGCAACGGCAGCATTTTTTAGATAATATCTGTACTTCTGATTGGAACGAGGAGCAGGACGCCGGGCGCTCTTTGAAAGAAGGTACCGAAGTGCTGATAGCTAAGCATCCGGAACACGAAGAAAACATCCGCGCTTTTTACAGTCGCTGGGACGAGATGCTGGCCGGACCCATACAAGGTACAGTTGACGTTTTTAAAGCGCTTAAAGAAAGCGGCAAGTATAAAATATACGCCTTAAGTAACTGGTCGGCCGAAACGTTTGAAATTGCCCAAAGCAAATTTGATTTTTTAAACTGGTTTGACGGCTTGGTAGTGTCGGGCCTGGAAAAAATACGCAAGCCCGACCCTGCCTTTTATCAATTATTATTAGACCGCTACCAGGTAAAACCGGATGAGGCCTTATTTATCGACGACAATTACCGCAACATTTTAGCAGCCGAAGCCTTGGGTATTCAAAGCATCCATTTTACCTCGGCAGAGGAATTAAAATCCGCTTTAAAAAAGTTATCGGTATTGTAGCTATCTGGTGCCAAGTAGGTACCGTAGCCCTGCACCATAAACACGGTTGCTTACCGAGAACGAAACATAATTGGCATAAGAGCTTGGCGTGATGTACATAGCAAAAACGTCAACTCTTTTGTTGATGGTGACGCCTGCTTGAACCGGGAACGTAGCCCATATATTCTCGAGTTTATAATAATCATTAGTTACCCGTGGATCATTGGGATAGCTAAATTCGTTTTTAGTGTACTTAGACCCGTTTATAAAAACTCCGGCTCCAAAAAATACTTTAAATCGGTTGGCGTTGTAAAAATTATAGATGACCGACATGCCAAGTGATGCAGTTAATTGTGTAAACCGGTAAGTAGACACAGTTGTCGGATAATAGGACTCGGCTCCAAAGCTGGGGCTTACAGACGTAAAAGACAGTTCAGATTTAAAATATAGTCTTTGCGTATATTTATTGGTAAACAGATCGTAGCCAACCGATATCCGCGGGATATAACTTGTAAAAGGTTGATCGGCAAACTTATTATACCCGTCAAATTGCGTAACTGTTCTGTTAAACGTGATACCTGCAAACAGGCGGCCACCGTAGGTACCTACGTCTTTCTTCTTGTTCTTATCCTGGTTAATAAGCTTCATCATCTCAATTAATGAGCTTTCTTTAAACGAGGCATTGGAGATTAAATCATCTATTTTATTTTCATTAACCTGGTATTTGTTAGCTAAAGCAAACAGTTGGCGTTTAAACGGCTCGTAAGGATAAACTTTGTTTTCTTCGGTAAGATATTGGTAAAACTTAAGCTCAACAGGCTTTTCGTTACCTTCCTGGTAAAACATCCTCAGCTTTGTATCGTCTTGTTGTTTTAACAAGCTTACTTTCGATCCGTTGTAAATCAGGTGTAGAAATACTGTATCCTGAATAGTTGTGGTGTCGAGCTGACTAGGCAAGTCAGGGAATGTATTTTTATCAGCGCTCAGCTTTCCGGTGTAAGCAACATATTTCTCTTTATTGATTACCTCAAAACCTTGAAGCATACCTGGCGTAAACCTGTCCGGTTTGGTTTGTGTTTCGGTAGTCTTAAAGTCAATAGACCGGGGGCTGTTTCCCCATTCTTTGTAATTGATAAAGCCTTTAACGGTATCGCCGTTTAATTTGATTACGTAGCCATTTTGATAATTAGATTGTGCTACTGCGGTAAAAGAAAACGCTACTGCGATCGTCAGTAGCGTCCATAGTCTAAGTTTCATACTTATTGTTCAGGTTGCTCAGCCAAAGATATAAAACGTCGGCAACATCAAAACTCGGTATGATTAGAAAATTTCCCGTGCAATTCTTTTGGTAGGCTCGGCGTTACCCATGGTGTAAAAGTGTAATACCGGTGCGCCAAATTCAACCAGTTCTTTACACTGATTAATCATCCACTCAATGCCTACTTCTTTTACTTCTTTATCGCTTTTGCAGGCATGTACCGCATCACATAAATCTTCCGGGATATCAATATGGAATATTTTGGGCAGATTGATGAGCTGCTTGGCTGTGGTCAACGGTTTTAAGCCAGGGATTATAGGAATGTTGATTCCTTCGGCCCGGCACTGATTAACAAATGCTTTGTACTTGCTGTTATCAAAAAACATCTGCGTTACAATAAACTGCGCACCACCCTCTACCTTCTTTTTAAGGTACTTGAAGTCTGTTTTTAAGTTAGGCGCCTCAAAGTGTTTTTCGGGATATGCAGCCACGCCAATACAAAAATCTGTTTTGTACGATGAATCCTGATACTCATGCAAATAAATGCCATTGTTCATGTTGGTTACCTGCTCCAGCAACTCGGTGGCGTAGCAATGGCCACCCTGCGTCGGAATAAAGCCCGGGTCGCTTTTACGGGCGTCGCCGCGCAATACCAAAACGTTGTCTATCCCTAAAAACTGTAGGTCAATCAGCGCGTATTCTGTTTCTTCTTTGGTAAAACCACCGCAAAGCAGGTGAGGTACTGCGTCTACCTTGTATTTATTCATGATGGCGGCACAAACCGCTACCGTCCCTGGTCTTTTGCGATAGGTTACTTTTTCGAGCAGCCCGTTAGGCAATTCTTTGTAAACCAAATCCTCGCGCGATGAGGTAACATCAATAAACGGCGGGTTAAATTCCATCAACGGGTCGATGGCGTTATAAATACCCTGTAAGCTCTGCCCTTTAATCGGCGGCAGCAGCTCAAAAGAAAAAAGTGTTTTGCCCTTGGCGTTGGCAATATGTTCTGTAATCTTCATAATTTTTGAGGCCTGAGAGTGGAATGCCGGAGGCCTGAATTAATTGACGTATGTTTTATAACGATTAATTAAGCCGCTCAAAAGCATCCTAACGACTCGTAATTTATCTAACAAAATATTTAACTTTTGCTCAGGCATAAAATTTAAGTCAAAAGACAGATAAAGCTGTGTTTCTAACTCGTTAGCAGAACCACGAGCAAAATAGAAAAATTGAAGTGATTCTTTGCGCGAATGCCTACCACATCCTTCTGCGATATTAGAAGGAATAGAAACTGCCGAACGCTTGATTTGAGACTGTAATCCAAAAAGTTCTTCTTTTGGAAATAGTATCACCGCTTCGTAAATCATTTTAACCAGTATTCGGGCTTCTTTCCAAACATCTAAATCTAAATAACGCATATTGATATTTTCTGACCTCTTACAACAGACATCTGACCTCTGATTCTAATAATTCAAATTCGGCCCTAACCATCGCTCCGCGGTTTCGACGGACATGTTTTTGCGTTTGGCATAGTCTTCTACCTGGTCTTTGCCTATTTTGCCTAAGCCGAAGTAGCGCGACTGCGGGTGGGCAAAGTAAAAGCCGCTAACGGCTGCGGTAGGCAACATGGCCATGCTTTCGGTTAAATGGATGTGTGCATTTTCGGTAGCTTTCAGCAAGTCAAACAGCGTTACTTTCTCAGTATGCTCGGGGCAGGCCGGGTAACCTGGTGCCGGGCGGATGCCTTGGTACTCTTCTTTGATTAGTTGTTGGTTGGATAATTGTTCATCTTGTGCATAACCCCAGTATTCGCGGCGTACCAGTTCGTGCATCTTTTCGGCAAAGGCTTCGGCCAGGCGGTCGGCTATAGCCTTAATCATGATGCTGTTATAGTCGTCATGGTCGGCCTCGTATTGGGCTACCAACTCATCGCAGCCAATGCCCGTGGTTACGGCGAAGCCACCAAAGTAATCAGGGATGCCACTTTCTTTAGGCGCAATAAAATCCGACAAAGCATAATAAGGCTCGCCCGCTGCTTTTTCGGCTTGCTGGCGCAGGGTATGGATGCGGGTAAGCAATTGCGTGCGGCTTTCGTCGCTGTACAACTCAATATCGTCGCCCACACTGTTGGCTGGCCAAAAACCAATGACACCACTGGCTTGTAACAGATTTTGGTCAATTACTTTTTGCAGCAGTTGCTGAGCATCATCAAAAAGCTTTTTAGCTTCGGGGCCTACGTTATTATCATCGAATATTTTAGGGTAGCTGCCGCGCAGTTCCCAGGTATGGAAAAATGGCGTCCAGTCGATATAAGGTACCAATTCTTTTAACGGGAAAGCTTCAAAAACCTTGGTGCCGGTAAACGATGGATTAACCGGGGCAAAGGTTTCAAGGTCAATCTGGTATTTGTTTGACCGCGCCTCGTCAATGCTTAAAAAGCGTTTGTCAGACCGTTTATTTAAATGCGCCTCGCGGGCTTTTTCATATTCCTGCTTAATGTTCTGAATATATTCGTCGCGGTTGTCTTTGCTCATCAGGGTGCTGCACACGGTAACACTGCGCGAGGCGTCCAGTACGTGAATAGCTGGGCCGGAGTAGTTAGGCGCAATTTTTACAGCAGCGTGAATGCGTGAGGTAGTAGCCCCGCCAACAATCAGCGGAATGGTAAAACCTTCGCGTTCCATCTCTTTGGCAAAGTGTACCATTTCATCTAACGATGGCGTGATGAGGCCGCTCAGGCCGATAATGTCAACCTGCTGCTTCTTGGCCTCCTCAATAATTTTTTGGGCAGGCACCATTACACCCAAGTCGATAATCTCAAAATTATTACAGGCTAATACGACGCCAACAATGTTTTTGCCGATGTCGTGTACATCGCCTTTAACGGTAGCTAGCAATACCTTACCGGCGTTGCTGCGCTCATTGCCGCCTGCATTTTTTAATTTTTCGGCCTCGATAAACGGGAGCAAATAGGCTACGGCCTTTTTCATTACCCGGGCCGATTTAACCACCTGGGGCAAAAACATTTTACCCGAACCAAACAGGTCGCCCACGATGTTCATGCCATCCATCAACGGGCCTTCAATCACTTCGAGCGGACGAGGATATTTCTGACGGGCTTCTTCCACATCGTTATCCAGGTACTCTACAATACCTTTAACCAAAGCATGCGACAGGCGTTTTTCAACCGGTTCGTTACGCCAGGCTTCGTCTTTTACTATTTCTTTGCCTTTAGCTTTTACTGTTTCAGCGTATTCTACTAAACGTTCGGTAGCGTCAGGGCGGCGGTTAAGCAGCACGTCTTCTACCCGCTCTAAGAGCGGCTTGGGTATTTCTTCGTAAACTTCGAGCATACCGGCGTTTACAATACCCATATCCATACCGGCCTTGATGGCATGATACAGGAACGCCGAGTGCATAGCCTCACGTACAACGTTATTGCCTCTAAAAGAGAAGGAAATATTACTTACCCCGCCGCTTACTTTGGCATAAGGTAAGTTTTCTTTAATCCAGCGGGTGGCGTTAATGAAGTCAACCGCGTAGTTATTGTGTTCCTCTAAACCGGTGGCCACGGTAAGGATGTTTGGGTCGAAAATAATATCCTGCGGCGGGAAGCCGATTTCGCTCACCAGGATGTCGTATGAGCGCTTACAAATTTCGATACGGCGTTCGTAATTATCGGCCTGGCCCTGCTCATCAAAAGCCATTACCACAGCGGCAGCACCATAGCTTAATATCTTTTGAGCTTGTTCTCTGAACTTTTCTTCGCCTTCTTTAAGCGAAATAGAGTTAACAATACCTTTACCCTGCAGGCATTTTAAACCAGCTTCAATCACCGTCCATTTAGACGAATCAACCATGATGGGCAGTTTGGCAATATCGGGTTCGGACGCTACGAGGTTTAAAAATTTAACCATCACGGCCTCCGAGTCAATCATGCCCTCGTCCATGTTAATGTCAATCACCTGGGCACCGCCTTCTACCTGTTGGCGGGCCACGGTAAGCGCCTCTTCATAATTTTCGGCCAAAATGAGCTTCGAAAATTTAGGCGAACCGGTGATGTTGGTACGCTCGCCTACGTTTACAAAGTTAGCCTCGGGTGTAATGGTGACTGCCTCCAAACCACTCAGGCGCATATAGGGCGCTACCTGCGGTTTAGGGCGTGGGGCATGTTTGGCAGCTTTGTCGGCAATGCATTTAATGTGGTCGGGCGTAGTGCCGCAGCAACCACCCACAATATTTACCAGGCCGGCTTTAATAAAATCATCAACCTGATGGGCTGTTTCGTGCGGTGTTTCGTCGTAAGCACCAAACTCGTTGGGTAAGCCGGCATTTGGGTAGGCAGAAATAAATACATCTGCTTTTTCTGATAATTCTTCGAGATACGGCCGCATTTCGCGGGCACCCAGGGCGCAGTTTAAACCTACCGAAAGCAGGTTGGCATGGCGTATAGAGTTCCAGAAAGCTTCTACCGTTTGGCCTGATAAGGTACGGCCCGAGGCATCGGTAATGGTTCCCGAAATCATGATAGGCAGCCGTTTACCCGACTCCTGCTCATACCGCTGCACGGCAAACAAGGCAGCCTTGGCGTTTAGCGTATCAAAAATGGTTTCAATCAGTAAAAGGTCCGAACCGCCATCAACCAAGCCGCGTATCTGCTCGTAGTAAGCTTCGGCCAGGTCATCAAAAGTTACGGCCCGATAGCCCGGGTCGTTTACATCTGGCGATAGTGAAGCGGTGCGATTGGTTGGGCCTACCGCACCGGCCACAAAACGGGGCTTATCCGGCGTTTTCAAGTTATATTCATCAGCCGCTTCGCGGGCCAGTCGTGCACCTTCGTAGCTTAACTCGTAGGCCAGCTCCTCCATATGGTAATCGGCCAAACTGATGCGCTGAGTACTAAAGGTATTGGTTTCAATAATGTCGGCACCAGCATCCAGGTATTCGGCATGAATGGCTTTGATAACATCCGGACGAGTGAGATTAAGCAAATCGTTATTGCCCTTTAAGTCGGACGGATGGTTTTTAAAACGCTCCCCGCGAAAATCGTCTTCCGTTAACTGATAACGCTGTATCATGGTTCCCATGGCGCCGTCAATTACCAATATGCGTTTTTGTAATTGTTCGTATATATTCATTTACTTGTAGTAAGTACTAAGTATCAAGAATAAAGACAATCTTCTTTGCAAACCAGTGATTTGGATAAATACTGACACAAAATTCTTGATAAAAAATATTAAAATAGCTTATGTCGAAAAGTCGGCAGTTTGGAATCTTGACTCTCGCTTATCCGTCTTAAAACCTGATAGTTAACTGTTTTAAGTAGAATGTAGCACCTTGTAAGCACAGGTTGCTAAGACTTCGCAGGGTCCAGTCCCTCCGTCTTTCTCTATAAGCAGTACAAAGTTGCAAAATAGGGGCGTGATTTGCAAGTATTAAACCGCACAATCAGGCGCAATAAAAAGGGCCGCCTTTGCAGGCAGCCCATGCTTAAAAAATATACCTAAAAGCAACGTTTATCTACGGTTGCCAAATATTCTTAACAATGATAAAAACAGGTTAATAAAGTTCATGTAAAGCGTTAAAGCGCCCATAATAGCCATTTTTCTGGCATCGGCCATACCGTACTCTAAACCCGCGCCAATACGCTTAAGGTTTTGTACGTTGTACGCAGCTAAGCCCACAAATACAGCTACGCCAATGTAGTTGATAGCCTTGCTTAAGCCTGGGCTGGCAATAAACATATTCACTACTGAGGCTACAATGACACCCAAGAGCAGCATAACCATTAGCGAACCGAAGCTGGTTAAATCTTGCGTAGTGGTATAACCGGCTACAGCCATAATACCGAAAACTACCGAAGCGGTGATGAATACACCAATTACGGATGATGCGGTATACATCAACAGTATAAAGCTTAAGCTGGCACCCATCAACGCCGCAAACAGAATAAATAAGAACGTTAAAACAGGTGTTGAGATTTTATTTAAACCGAACGACATCAGCAAAACAAAAGCAAAAGGGGCAAACATCACTATGGTGCCCAGGCCGGTTCTGCGGCCAGTGCTCAGGTCAACCAGTTTGCTTAACAAATTAATGTCGGTAGCAAACAAATAAGCGAAAAAGGCAGAAATGCCCAGCGCAACAAACATCCACATAAATACATTGGCGATAAACTTGCGCGATGAAGCCTGGTCGTCCAGTTGTATTACATTCTTGTATTGATAATCAAAATTATTACTTTCCATTTTTATAAATTAAT
>CAJYSL010000188.1 GCA_913777515.1 uncultured Mucilaginibacter sp. | reverse complement strand
CGAGCGCAGTAACAGCGTGGGCGGTTTAAGTTATGACTTTGGTACCCAGGTAAATATTGATTTCAGCGAAACCCGTCACTTGGTGTTAGGTTATTCAGGTTCGGCAAGCACTAACTTGAATACACGTATCACCAATGTGGTTAGTCAGTACCGTACCGCTACTGACGGTACCGAGTCAAGCGCTATCGATACTATTTCTAATCAGCTCATCAGCAACGGTAAAATCAAACTGCCGCTTATCCATCACTTCGGTATCTCGTATCAAAAAGATGGTAAGTTCTTAATCGGTGCTGATTACAGCCGCGGTAATTGGTCGTCGTTAACTATTGGCGGTGTAAATCAGGGCTTGCAAAACACGCAAACCTTCAATGTGGGTGGTCAGTTTACGCCTAACAGTAACGCGCTTAAAAACTATTTTGCGCTGATTGATTATCGCTTCGGTGTCCGTTATGAAAAAACATACGTTAACGTCAGCAATACCAATATCAATGTAAAAGCAGCAAGCCTTGGTTTCGGTTTGCCGTTGCATAGTAATAATACAGCCTTTTACAAAGTTAACCTGGCGGCCGAATATGGCGAACGCGGAACGCTTCAAAATAATTTAATCAAGGAAAACTTTTTTACCATCCACGTGGGCTTTACCCTGAACGACAGATGGTTTACCCGTTACCGCTTTGACTAAGCTATTAAAACATATACAAAATATACAGTACCGGCTGGCCTTTGTGGCTGGCCTGTTGCTTTTTAGTGCCTGCGAAAACAGTTTGAAGGATATTCAAAAAATTTCGGCGCAGGAAGTAAGCAAGCCTATTAGCACTACTACAGGATTGAACGTTATTTACAGCGACTCTGCCAAAGTGCAGTTCCAGCTAACGGCGCCTTTGATGCTCGACCATAGCGATACCAAAGTTAAGGAGATGCCTAAGGGGGTAAAGATTGTAAAATTTGAAACTACACCTAAGGGAGTGACACAGACGGCACAAATTACAGCTGATTACGGTATTCAGCGAAGTGATAGGGTTATTGAGTTGCGGCGAAACGTTGTTGCCACCAATCAAAAGGGTGATATTTTTAAATCAGACGAGTTGTTCTGGGACCAGGGCAAGCGTGAAATTTACTCTAATAAACTTGTACAATTAACCTCCTCTAACGGCACAAATCTGTACGGCACGGGCGCTACTACGAACGAAAGTATGGATCCCTGGATTATTAAAAATACTACCGGGCAAATTCCAGTAAATCAAAACTTTGGGCAGTAATTTTTGTTTCACGAAATTTTACGAAAAGTTGTATCTTGCGCCCTCTTTTAAACGAAGTAAGAATTATTTTTTATAGGTTATATGGGTATAATGAGTTTTTTGCGCGAGCGGATGGGTACAATCCTGGTTGTAATCATTGGTTTGGCGCTTTTTGCTTTTATTGCAGGTGAGGTAATCACCTATGGTCGTTCGTTTATGAACGGTGATGCCAACACGTTGGGTGAGGTTGCAGGAGAAAAAGTGGCTTACACAGGCTATCTGGACCGGGTTAAACAAAGCACTGAGATGTTTATGCAGCAATCTGGTCAAACCAGTTTAACGCCGCAAATTACTGAGTACGTTCAGGAAAATGCCTGGAACCAGACTTTGAGCGAAATTATCCTGAAAAGGGAGATGGATAAAGTAGGTGTTGCTGTTGGTGATGATGAAGTAAAATCCATGATTAGCGGCCCAAATCCCGATCCTCAAATTGTGCAGGCTTTTGGTGACCCTAAAACCGGACAGCTGGACCGCAACCGTTTAAACGGATTTTTGCGCGAATTACAAAATGCTAAAAGTAACGATCCTCGTTTAGAGCAATGGTCAAACTTTATGGCTCCCAAAATTCAAAGTCGCCGTATCGAAAAATATATCGCTTTGGTCCACAACGGTCTTTACGTAAATTCACTGGAGGCACAGGATGCTTACCAGGCAAAAAATAAACTGGCTAAATTTGATTACGTTGAGTTGCCTTACAGCTCTATTGCTGATAATAAAGTAACTTTAACCAATGATGACTACCAGAAATATTATGATGAGCATAAATCGTTGTTCAAAAATCCGTCAGAGGTAAGAAGCTTCCAATACGTAAGCTTCAACGCTGCTCCGTCAAAAGAAGATTCTATTGCTATCAAAGATCAGGTGAGCAAATTAGCCACTGATTTTAGAGCAAGCACTAACGATTCATTATTCGTTCAGATCAACTCAGAAAGCAAAGCTCCTTTAGTGTATCAGCGCAAAGGTCAGTTAGATCCTCAACTGGATTCGGTGATGTTTAATGCCGCCCCTGGTTTTGTTTATGGTCCGTACGTATCAGGCAGCAGTGTTAAAATTGCTAAACTGGTTGACAGCCGCGTTGGTCCTGATTCAGTTTCTGCACGTCATATCTTAATTAACCCTGCTACCAGCGGCGGTGTAGATAAGGCACTGGCCAAAGCCGATTCGATCAAAAAGTTAATCATTGCCGGTCGTCCATTTGCCGAGTTTGCCAAAAACTTCTCAGAAGATAAAGGTTCTGCCGAAAAAGGTGGTGACTTAGGTACTTTTGGTCGTGGCGCTATGTTGCCTGTGTTTGAAGAAGCTGCTTTTAACGGTAAGCCTGGCGATTACAAAATTGTAACTTCACAATACGGCGTACACTTAATCAATATCCTGAGCCAAAAAGGCGCATCAAAAGTGGTTAAAGTGGCTGTAGTTGACAAACCTTTACAAGCCAGCAATAAAACCCAGTCGGCTGCTTATAACAAGGCACAAGCATTTTTAGGTAACGTGTCTGACGATAACTTTGCTGAGCAAGCTAAAAAAGCGGGCCTAACAGTTAAGAATGCTGCTGATGTAAATGGTACTGCTTCGGCATTGCCAGGCTTAGATAACGCTCGTGAATTAGTGAAATGGGCATTTAACAAAGCTGAAAAAGGCGATGTGGTTGACCAGGTTTATACTCTGGGCGATCAGTATGTAGTAGCTCAATTAACACAAATTAAAAAGGCCGGTACTTTATCATTAGATGATGTAAAAGAGCAAATTAAGCCAGAAGTGCTTTTACTGGCAAAAGGTAAGCAATTGTCTGAAAAAATGCAGTCGGCTCTTAACGGCGCATCCAACTTACAGCAAGTGGCTCAAAAAGTTGGTGCAAAAGTTGTCCCTGTCGAAAATATTGTATTTGCCAATCCGGTAATTCCAGGTTTGTCTTTAGAGTACAAAGTAATTGGTACTGTATTCGGTTTACAGCCTAAAAAGTTATCAAAAGCTATTGAAGGTGCAAACGGCGTTTACGTGGTATCGCCTGAAAGCTTTATCAATCCTGCTCCGTTAACCAACACAGTTCGCGAAAAGCAGCAATTAAGTCAGAGCATGATGCAGCAAGTGGATAACCGCTTGTTTGATGCCCTGAAAGATAAGGCCAATGTAAAAGATTACCGCTACAAATTCTTGTAATCAAATTTAAAGTAACTTTATATCCGGATGTAGGTTAAACTATTTCCGGATTTTTTATTTTAAAGCATATGGATATTCAGGAAAATATCATCAATAAGGTAGCGCAAAGTGGTTTGGTAACGCTTGATCCGGCAAGCTTTTACCCTGAAGGCGAACGCGTGATATACGATATTAAAGACAATCTTTACATGGGACTCATACTTCGCGAAAAGGATTTCCGTGAGTTTGTGAAGGGGCATGACTGGGCGCAATATACCGGAAAGAATGTTGGCATAACCTGTACCGCTGATGCTATTGTACCCGCGTGGGCTTACATGCTGCTTGCTAACCGGTTGGCGCCCTACGCCCGTGAGGTAGTTTTTGGTAATGAAGAAGTGTTGGAAACTGTTTTGTTTGAAAAGGCATTAGCCAAGGCAGATTTAGAGCAATTTCGTGACCAACGCATCGTATTAAAAGGTTGTGGCGATATTGATGTGCCAACATCGGCTTATGTAGAATTAACCAAGCGCCTTACGCCTGTGGCCAAAAGCCTGATGTTTGGTGAACCTTGTTCTACCGTACCTATTTATAAACGTAAAGATTAATGATAATTAGCGGGTTCTTTAAGTTTGGTTCTATTTCACGCTTGTTTAGATGGCACAGGCGTAAATATGCCGTGCTATGTTTGGCTATGCTACTATGGGCAAGCTATGCATCTGCGCAAGAACCTGTTAAACTGGCTGAACCTACTTTTAAAGCAGGCGAAGAGCTAAACTATAGGCTTAAGTATGGTTGGTTTACCGGTGCCGAAGCTCATTTACGTGTAGCTGATACTGATACCAAATTTGAAGGAAAATCTGCCTGGCACATTATTGCTGATGGTAATACTGCCGGTACATTTGATGTGTTTTATAAAGTGCGCAACCGCTACGAAAGTTTTATAGACCGTAATACATTGCTGCCTTACTTGTATACCGAAGACCGGCATGAGGCCAAGTATAAACATCAAGACCATGTGGTTTTTGATCATCAAACCGGTAAGATAACAGCAAACAGCGGCGTGTATCCGTTTAGTGGTAAAGTATTTGACTTCCCGTCGGCTTATTATTTTGCACGGTGCCTGGACGTATCTAAACTAAAAATAGGCGAGAAGT
>CAJYSL010000187.1 GCA_913777515.1 uncultured Mucilaginibacter sp. | reverse complement strand
ACACCCGGGCGCGCATGCTGCCGCCATCAAAAATATCAGGCACGCTTCTCGAACAATCAATTGTTGCTGATGGTTGTATCATCAATGCCAGCCGCATAACGCACTCTATTATTGGCATACGTACCCGCATAGGAACCGGCACCGAAATAGAAAGCTGCTATGTAATGGGCGATGATAACTACCAGACCATTGAGCAAATTGCCGATGCCAAAGCAGCCAATACCCCGATTATGGGTATAGGCGACCGCTGTAAAATTAAAAATGCCATTATAGACAAAAATGCCCACATCGGCGACGATGTAAGCATCAACTGCGGCGATGAGCCACTGGCCGATGGTGATTACGGTTCGTACACGGTTCAAGGCGGCATTGTGGTGGTTAAAAAACGTGCAGTTATCCCATCCGGAACGGTAATTTAAATAAATTAATTCCAAAGAAAACTTTACATACTCAGGCGATGTTAAACTAAGGAATTTATTAAAAATCAGCCTGCTATGAAAAAAATGATTTGCATGGTTGCCTTAGCGGCAATCTCTTTCGGAACTGTATTTGCACACGGAACAACTGTATCAACTAAAGCTGATGTTGCTCAACAAGACAGCACCAAAAAAATGAAATGGAAAAAGAAAGATGGCAAAATGAAAAAGAAAATGAAGAAAGATACTACCACCAAAATGTAGTATCAGCCATCATCTAAATAAGAATGGCCGTAGCATTATGCTGCGGCCATTCTTATTTTTATAACACGGCAATAAATTAATTCCCCATCAGTTCAATGCTATCGCCAATAGCTGGCAATTTAAGATTCAATCCGGCCTTGATGAATTTCTCCATTGCTTCGTCTTTATCAATTTTAATAGCCGGGAAGGTGTCATAATGCACACCGATGATGTCTTTACATTCGATAAAATCGCTGGCTTTTATGGCATCGTCAATACCCATGGTATAATTATCGCCAATAGGTAAAATAGCCCAGTCCAGTTCTTCTTCGGCCAGCAATTTCATGTCGTAAGTTAAGGCAGTATCACCGGCAAAATAGATTTTTTTGCCTTCGGCATAAATTACAAAACCTGCCGGTACACCGCCGTAGCTGCCATCAGGCATAGAGCTGGAGTGCAGGGCGTATACCATTTTTACACGGCCAAAATCAAAGCTGTAGCTGCCGCCAATGTTCATGCCGTGTGCATCTTCTACACAGTTTTTACCTAACCAGGTAGCAATCTCGGCAATACAAATTACTTTGGCGCCACTGTTTTTTTGGATAGGCAGCAAATCGGCCACATGGTCGCCATGCCCGTGCGAAATAAGAATGTAATCGGGCTTCAGGTCGTTGATGTTGATGTGTTTAGCCAACTCGTTTGGTGTAATAAACGGGTCGAATAGCAGCGTTTTACCGCCGGTTTGCAGCTCAATAGTAGAGTGACCGTAATAAGTCAGTTTCATAAGTAAAAAATAAAGCGTTTAAACAAAACTATTAATAGTTGTTTAAACGCTTTATTGATAAAATTGATTTTACCTATTTATTACACGCTAATACCCGGTTATTGCCCGAACATGCCGCCTAAATCGCCAAACATGTTTTTGGTCATGGCGGCCATCTCGCTCTGGTTAATATTGTCGGCCTGTTCCATTGCCTTGTTTACAGCCGTTACTAAAAGCTCTTCCAACTCGTCTTTATCAGCTTCTTTCAAAAATTCGTCGCTGATAACGATGCTTTGTACCACTTTGTTAGCGTTAGCGGTCACCGTAATTTTGCCGCCTTCTACCGTACCGGTAACGGTAATGCCGTCCAGGCGTTTTTTCATTTCGCCAGCTTTTTGCTGAGCTTCAAATATTTTGTCGAACATAAAATTTGTTTTAAGTGAATAATTTATGCTGATGAATGAGTTTGCTTAATCGTCTGCCGTTTCGCCAGTGCCAGTGTAGGCGCCTTTACGCACAATAGGCATTCCTGTAATTTTAAACAGTTCGTCCAGGTGCAACAGGCTTCCGTTTACTAAGTTTCCTAACAAAACAATAGTAACATCGTTTTTTAAATCGCGCAAAAATATATGCCTGAAACCGTGCCACCAGCCGGTATGGTAAACCACCTTTTCGTTTTTGCTTTCAAAAATACGCCAGCCATAGCCATAGCTAAAGTGTCCGCGTATTAATGGGGTAACATGAGCCGTATAGGCCGAATCTTGGGTGCTGGCTTTAATTAATCTTCCGGCTTTAAGGGCCTGGTCAAACAGGTATAAATCGCCAACCGTGCTGTAAATACCTTTGTCACCTACGGGACCATCTAAAAAATTCTGAGCAACAGAGTAGCGCCAGCTGTTACGGTCGTGCCCAACTACATCAACCGGAATTTTATCGTACACCGCTTTTGAGTATACGGCAGTGTGGGTCATGCCTGCCGGTTTAAAAATGTGCTCCTGTACGTATTGAGCATACGGAACGCCGGTAACCTTTTCAATAATAGAGCCCAGCACCATGTAATTGGAGTTGTTGTATAAAAACCGGGCATTAGGTTTATTAAACGGAGCCGGTTTGTATTTTGCAATCAGGTCCATCACCTGCTGATTGGTAATTCCTTTGCGCTGGTCAAGATGCTGCGAGCGGTACAGCCCGTCAACAAAATAAACATAGTTCATCATGCCCGAGCGGTGGGTGAGAAGCAAGCGGATGGTGACTCCTTCATACGGAAAATTGGGATAAAAATCGCGCACATCCTGGTCGAGCTTAATTTTGCCTTCTTCCCAAAGCTGCATAATGGCTGTTCCGGTCATGGTTTTAGATACCGATGCCAGTTCAAATTTAGAGTCGATTTTCAGGCTGTCGCGGGTGAGGTGATTAGCCCAGCCGAATGAGCCTTCGTATAAGATTTTTCCTTTTTTAGCCACCAGCACATTGCCGTTAAAGGCGCTTTTTTTGTGCAGTTGCTGCATAAAAGCATCAATCTTTTTGTCGGCATCCTTGGGGTTATATTTTAAGAGCTTTTGTGGCTCAAAGGGTTTATCCGAAGTATCTACACCTTTTTTAGAAGGGTGTGAACACGATGACATGGCCACAACAGCAAGCATGCCTGCCAAAATATGCTTAAACAAAAACCTCATATCGCTTATATCCCCAATTAACGCCCGCGAAAATCCGAAATTATCATTGGGCTAAAAAGTAAAGTTCAAAATATTTTTTTGTGCAGGTTAAATCAATGCTTCGCTATTGTTAACCGGTGCTGAGGTTTATATTAATAACCATCCCATTTGAAGTAGACTTAACCATACCAATCGATTGCGGTCACTTTAATTTTTTAGCGCAACACCTGCTTTCGTATCAAATATTTTACACTTTTTCAATTTATCTGCCTTTTATTGCCAAAGTGATAATACAACCATGATGTGTGCTTAACTTTTGCTTAACAGCACATACCCACCTTTGCAGCAGCAATCAAAGCTACAAATACACTTACTGTAACTCCAACAAACTCCCCTTTATGAGCAAAAGCTTTACTTATGGTATAAGCAGACTTTGGCAGTTTTCTGGGCAGGCTGCAAAGCCCAACCGGCTAAATCCAAAAACGTCATTAAGCAAACGCACCTACGCACTGCTGTTCTGTATTTTAACATTGGCCATACAGGCCTTTAATTTCTCCACGGTACAGGCACAATCACAGGCGCGTAATATTACCGTGCAAGGTACCGTGATTGACAATGATGACTCCGAACCACTAATTGGCGTAACCATTAGCGACAGTAAAAAACGTTCGCTTACCATCACCAACTCACAAGGCGCATTTGCAGTAACCGTACCTGCGGGCAGCACCCTTCAAATCGGCTACATTGGCTACACTTCTGAAACACGTGTGTTTAATACCAGCCAAAGCAGAATTGTGATTCGCCTTAAACGCGGCTCCAGTCAGTTAAACGAAGTGGTGGTTACCGCTTTAGGTATTAAAAGGGAGGAGCGTGCCTTGGGTTACTCAGCACCCAAACTGGATAGTACGGCTTTTACCAAAGCGCCCGCCAGTAACTGGACAGATGCCTTGTCGGGTAAAGTAGCGGGCTTAAACCTCATCAGGAACAGCGGCCCGGCCGGTTCAAACAAAATTATCCTGCGCGGCGAAAACAATTTGACCGGTGATAACGAAGCCCTGATTGTGATTGATGGTGTAGTAGCCAGCAGTTCATCCCGCAGAACGGCGGCTTCGTCGGGCGGTGTATATGGTACCTCTGGTGATATTATGCCTCCGGATTTTGGCTCGGCCTTAAACGATTTAAATCCCGACGATATAGAAAGTGTTACCATTTTGAAAGGCCCGGGTGCGTCGGCGCTTTATGGCCAGCGTGGTGCTAATGGTGCTATCATCATCACCACCAAGTCCGGAAAAGCCAGAAAGAAATTGAACATCACCCTTACATCCAATAATACCTGGGAATCGGTAAACAAAAGTCCGGATATCCAAAATAGCTATGGGCAAGGTCAGTTTGGGGTAAACTATTTCTCTTACGGCGCCTCTGATGATGGCGCGAGCACAAACGCTACCAGTGCAACCTGGGGGGCTCCCTTTAACCAGGGCACCAGCTTTTTCCAGTATGACCCGGCTACCAAAACCCGCGGTACTGTCAGAACGCCATGGGTAGCTTATGATAACCCGGTAAAAGCCTTCTTTAAAACCGGCTTCGAAACCTTAAATTCTATTGCTATTGACGGCGGCTATAAAAATGTAGGTATGCGTTTTTCGGCCAACCACGGCAATTACAACTGGATAGCGCCAAACACCGGCTTAGACCGTACTAATATTTCTTTTTCGGCCAACAGCGATGTCACTAAAAAATTAAATATCCAGTTTAAAGCTATTTACAACAACAGGCACAGTGATAACCTGCCGGCCACCGGTTATGGTAACCAATCGCTGATGTACTGGTTTATGTTTGCACAACCCAATGTTAATACCGATTGGTACAGAGATTACTGGGTTCCGGGTAAAGAGAACCAGCAGTTTGTCAACATTACCACAACCAACCCCGAGAGCCCTTATGCTATTTCGGAGCAATATATTAACAAACAGCGCCGTAATGGTGTAATCGGTAACCTGCAGGCTACTTACAAGCTCACCAATGACCTGAGCCTGATGGTACGCGGCTCGATAGATTATAACAAAGACATTCGCGAAACGCAGCGCCCGTGGGATGCGGCAGGTAACAAGTTTGCCCAAGGCTCTTTCCGGGTGCAAGACGTAGTGGCATACGAAATCAATGCCGACTTCTTGTTGAGATATAACAAAAAGCTAACTAAGTCTTTGCAGATGAATGCATCACTGGGTGGAAGCCAATTGCGTAACGAATATAAAAAATCAGAGCTTAGGGCGGATGGTTTAGTGGTTCCGGGTGTGTTTAGTTTGGATAATAACGCTAACCCGTTAATTTCTGTTCCTGATACGGCACGTTACCGTTTAAACAGCTTTTATGGTTTGTTGTCCTTCAGCTTAAAAAATTACCTGTACCTGGATTTAACAGGTCGGCAAGACTGGAACAGTACCCTGGCTACGCCGTTAAGAACAGATAACGTTAGTTTCTTTTACCCTTCGGCAAGTGCCTCGTTCATTGCTTCAGATTTCTGGAAGCTGCCAAGAGATATTAATTTCCTGAAACTCAGAGCCTCAATTTCGCAGGTAGGTAGTGGTGGTACTACGCCTTACCGTACGGCCTACAATTACACGCTTGCCTCTAACGGTATTTATCCGGATAGCGCAACCACCAACCCTAACATCTTACCTAACCCTAACTTAAAACCGCTAAAAACAACCACTATCGAGTTGGGTACAGAGCTGCGGATGTTTAACAACCGACTGAGCTTTGACTTAGCCGTTTACAAAGGCAACACCAAAAACCAAATTTTGAGCCGGGTGATAGACCGTGCTACCGGTTACAACGTAGCCGTGTTTAACGTAGGTAACGTACAGAATAAGGGTATTGAGATTGCTGTTAGCGGCACGCCTATACAAACCAAAAAATTTACCTGGCAACTTAACGGAACTTTTACCGCCAACCGCAACAAAATTCTGGAACTGGCAGATAGTTCGGTCGTGTTACGTACCGGTCCGTTAGGTGGTGCGGCTATTGTAGCTAACGTAGGTGGCAGCATGGGCGATTTATACGGCCGGGGCATTGTACGTTCTCCCGACGGACAAATTGTTTATGACGCCGTAACCGGCAACGCTAAAGCAGGCGACCAGTTAATCTATCTGGGCAACACCATGCCTAAATTCAGGTTTAGCTTTGGTTCAACATTTACTTATCAGCGCTTTAGCTTGTCAGGTTTATTTGATGCCCAGTTAGGCGCCGTAGCTCACTCACTTACTTTCTCGAGAATGGCCGCTTTAGGTAAACTCAAAATTACTTTGCCAGGTCGTTACAATGGTGTAGTTGGCCAGGGTGTGGTGCAAAACTCAGATGGTACTTACCGCCCTAACGATGTAGTAGCTACCAACATGGAAAGTTTCTACTCATCCATTTATGGCTCAGACCAGGCGGAGGGCAGCGTGTTCAGAACCGACTACTTAAAATTCAGAGAAGCTAATCTGACCTATACTTTCGGACCTAAAGTTTTAAGAGCTATTCATGTCAACCGCTTATCACTGGGTATATATGGCCGTAACCTGTTTATCTGGTCGCCATGGCCGGCGTTCGACCCGGAGTTTGGTACACTGTCCGGAACTGACATCGTTCAAGGTTTTGAAACCGGTCAGCTGCCATCTACCAGAAGTTACGGTTTCCGTTTAGTTGTAGGCATTTAAAAACTTTAACCATGAAATTGTTTAAGAAAACAACCAGCTATATATTATTATCGGTACTTACCTCTTTATCGGTTTCCTGCAAAAAGGATTTCGACGAGGTAAATACTGACCCCATCGGTAAATCAGCCACATCGGCCAACCAGTTACTAACGCCAGCCCTGGTGAATGTTTTGCAAGCTAATATGGTACGTAACCGTAACTTCAATAATGAGTTGATGCAGGTTACTGTAGATATTAGTGATGCAGAAGGTAAAGTGTTTAGGTACGACGTCAGGCGTAACTGGGCAGATTATACTTGGAACACTTGCTACCCGGAACTCACCAATCTGCGTGATATTTATACCATTGCCAGCCAGCCCACATCAACCAACTCATCTTACAAAGGCATCTCTTTAATCACACAGGCCTGGGTATTTCAAATCCTGACTGACGTTTACGGTGACATTCCGTACTCACAAGCTAATCAGGGCAAAGAGGGTAACCTACAACCGGTTTACGACAAGCAAAAAGATATTTACCTGGATTTGTTCAGCAAGCTGGAAGAAGCTAATAAACTGCTGGCAGAAGGTGCGGCTATTATAAAAACCGGCGATCCGGTTTATCAGGGTGATGTTAGCAAATGGCGCCGTTTGGGCAACTCTTTATATTTAAGATTACTACTCCGTGCTTCGGGCAAATCTGAAGTAAGCAGCCAAGTGATTGCCAAAATAAAAGAGATTGCCGATACTAATAAAGGCAATTACCCAATTATGGAGAATAATAGCCATACCGCCAAAATATTATGGAACGGTACCAACAGTAGTACGGCTGCTTTCTCCTCACCGTTTATGATTAACGTGAGAGCTGTTGATTTCCGTACACCGGCCATCACCAGCTTCTTTTTGGGTAACCTGACCAGTTGGGCCGACCCACGGGTTTCGGGCGCCTATGGCACCAACGGCTATAATCGTTTCGGTATCGCTGGTGGTCCGGCAGGCTTAATCGGTGTACCCAGCGGTTATGATACCGGCTCATCGGTGGTTAAGCAATCCTACTTTTACTCGGATGCGCAAAGCGCAAGCGTTACCCTGCAAACCGACCCTTACACCGGCATCATCATGAATTGCGCTGAGGTGGACTTTATTTTAGCTGAAGCTGCCGCCAAAGGTTGGATATCGGGCACCGGCGAAGCTTATTATACCAAAGGTATTGCTGATGCACTTAACTACTGGCTGCCTACGAAGTTTACCTCGGCTTCCGACCCTGAATTATTAAGCTACATCAAGGCTGCTGATATTGGATGGAACAATAGTCTGCCGTTGGACAATACTGCCACCAACGCACCAAGTAAAATGGAGTATATCCAGTTGCAAAAATATTACGCCATGTTTTTGGTCGATTTTCAGCAATGGTTTGAATATCGCAGAACAGGCCATCCGTTTCTACCTAAAGGTACAGGACTGGCCAACGGCGGTAAAATGCCTGCCAGGTTAAACTACCCGCTGGCATCACAATCAACTAACCCAACCAGCTATGCCAATGCCGTAGCTGCTCAAGGTCCTGATAATATTAACACATTAGTTTGGTGGCAAAAACCATAATCTTATCAAGAAATTTATATGAAAAAGTTTGTTTTTTATATCACAGCACTGATTGCAGTTGGTGCCTCTTTGATGGGGTGCAAACGCGATAATGACTATATCCCGGTTGCAGTAAGCCCGTACATTTCCAACTTCGACTTACGTAACCTGTTTAAAAACACCGACTTGGTATTGAACACCGAAACCCTGGGCGGCGCCAACTTCATTAAAGGCGTTGTGGTATCAGATTATTCGGCCAATAACATGCCGTCGGGCTTATTGGTTATTCAAAACAGCCGTGTGGCTGGTAACGCTATCGACTCATTACGGGGCATAGCCATTAACCTTGGTTCAGAAGCTTCCAAATATGTTCCTGGCGATTCGGTTCACGTTAAAATTACTGACGCAACGTTAACCAGAGCCAATGGCATTTTGCAGCTTACCGGTGTTATACCGTCAAACATTGAAAAAAAGGCATCAGGCCGCCGCATTATTTTACGGGCAGTTACTGCCGGCGCATTAGCCAGCCGTCCGGGCTTTTATGAAAGCACCCTGGTTACTGTAAGCAAGGGTAAAATGGACCCGGCACCGGTAAACGGCGATACCAATGCCGGCAACAAAACCATTAATGATGGGTTTGGCACCTTAACTGTACATACCGAAGCCGGCGCTACGTTTGCCAACCAAAAACCTATACCATTTGCAGACTTTACCGGTATAATTTTTAACACTACCGCAGGCATTCAGTTGTGGCCAAGAACTGCCAATGATATTTTCCCGTTGGCAGAAATCATCCCTTCGCCGTTAATCATCACCGGTTATCTTACCGACCCATCAGGCTCGGATGCTAACTATGAGTATATCCAGTTTAAGGCTACCCGCGATATTAATTTTGCTACTACACCACTTTCTATTGTTACCTGTAATAATGCCGGTATATTGGCAGCACCTAATACCGGTTGGGCTTTTGGCGGCGTGAGAACTTATAAATTTAACATCAACTCGGGTACCGTTAAAAAAGGCCAGTTCTGTTATGTTGGGGCTAACAAAAATATTTGGGGCGCCGGTTCAACAGATATCAGCAACGGTGTATGGATTGCCAGCAAGCAATACTCAACCGTAAACGGCGACGATTTTGGCACAGCCACGACCAACTTGTTAGCTAACAGCGGCAACGTAGCCGGGGTAGCCGTGTTTGCCGGCTTGACTGTAACCGCAGAATCGGTTCCGTTAGATGTGATTATGTACGGTGGTGGTGGTACGGTATACTCTGCCGGCCCGCCCGAGGTAGGTTACCGTATAACTAATACCGACCAATACAGCACTATCCAAAATAGGGTAACCGTACCTTTTTACGGCGCAGGCACCAACACTAAAAGGTTTGGTTTGCCAACTACGGCTGGTGCCTTTACCATGTTAGGCGGTGTTTACAACGCTAAGGATGGTACTTGGCCAACAGGCAGAGCGGCTAAGTTTATTATTATGAGTGCCACAGCAACGCTTTCGAGTATTGAGGAAGCTACAGGTTTCACCACATTGGTAAATTAAGGTACTGGTAGGCCACATTAATTCTACGCAAAAATTAAACACTTAAAGCCGGTCCGTTTAGGGGCCGGCTTTTATATAACCCCTAAGTATAATCTAACTTTCATGAACCGCAGATTATTCATTCAGCGCTCACTGGTGTTAACAGGTGCGTTAACTTTAAAATTCAGAAATACTTTTGCCCGCAGCAAACGCGCCGCTACCGTTACCGGCAAAGTAACTGCAGCAGGTAAGCCGCTGGCCAACGTGTTGATTTCGGACGGCTTTAGCATTGTGCCTACCGGCAAAGATGGCAGCTATCAGCTTACACCCGATGCCAAAGCCGAGTTTGTGTTTATCAGTCTCCCGTCTGGTTATGAGTTTCCGCACGAGCAGTATCTGGCCAAACATTATCGCCGCTTGAGCGAAGGCAGCAACCTTGATTTTAACCTGGTGCCTTTAAAAAAGAATGACAGTAAACACACCTTTATTGTTTGGGCCGACCCGCAGGTGCGCAATAAAAGTGATGTTGCAAAAATGATGGCTCAGTCGGTACCGGATACACAAAAAACTGTAGCCAGCCTGAGCGGAGAATTACTGCACGGCATAGGTGTGGGCGATTTGGCTTGGGATAACCTGGAGCTTTTTGCTGATTACAATGCTGCCGTAAAACAAATAGGTATTCCGTTTTTCCAGGGCTTGGGCAACCATGATATGGATTACCGCCAGGGTGGTGACGAAACGTCCGACCGTACGTTCAAAAAAACGTATGGCCCCACTTATTACTCGTTTAACCGTGGCCGTGCACATTATGTGATGATGGATGATGTACGCTATCTAGGTAAAGAGCGTGAGTACGACGGCTACATTACCGAAGAGCAGTTAAACTGGTTGGCTAAAGATTTACAATATGTTAAAAAGGATGATTTGCTTATCATCTGCCTACACATACCCGTTTACGACCAGGTAAAAAACAACCAGGACTTGTATAAATTGCTGAGGCCGTTTAAAAATGTGCACATCATGTCGGGGCATACGCATTACAATGCTAACCATATTGATGGTAACATTTATGAGCACAACCATGGTACTGTATGCGGTGCATGGTGGACAGGCCCGGTATGTGAGGATGGTACGCCACGCGGTTACGGTGTTTACAGCGTTGATGGCAACCAATTGAAATGGTATTACAAATCAATGGATAGCGATAAAAACAACCAGCTATCATTACACATTGATGAGCAGAAAAAACTGGTAGCCAACGTTTATAATTGGGACCCGCAATGGAAGGTTGAATATTGGCTGGACGGAAAATATAAAGGTATCCTGAAAAACGAGCCAGGCATGGACCCTACGGCAGTAAAACTATACTTAGGCGATAAACTACCAGCTGGCCGTACTTTCCCGGAACCCAAAAATACGGACCACCTTTTTGCAGCACAACTGGACAACGATGTTAAAAACGTTAAAGTGGTGGCTACCGACCGCTTCGGCGGCAAATATGAGCGCGAGATGAGCGTTTAATAAAAAATTGATTAACACATAACACTGTTGCCATTTGGATTAAAACGGAGAGGTGGTTACTGCAGGGACATCCCGACGAAACCAACTCTGTTTTGGCCGGATGGCAACAGGCCGTTTGTAATAAAATGAAAAAATCAACTTACTTAATATTAGCCGGCTTGTTAACCACGACGAGCATCATGGCACAAAAAGCAAAATCACCGTCTTCTGCATTTCCGGCATTTGACACCGAGGCGCATCGCGGCGGCCGCGGCCTGCAACCCGAAAATACGATTCCGGCTATGCTGAACGCGTTGAAGCTGGGTGTTACCACATTAGAAATGGATACCCACATTACGGCTGATGACAAGGTTGTGCTATCGCACGATGATGCCGTAAACCCTTTGTTTTCATTAACGCCGGAAGGTAAGGAAATACCCAAAGAGGATGCTCATAAGTATGCCATTTACAAAATGCCTTATGCTGAGATAGCCCGTTTTGATGTAGGCTCCAAACCATATGATAAGTTTCCGCAGCAGCAAAAAATCAAAGCGCATATTCCTTTGCTGGCTGATGTAATTGACAGTGTGCAGCAATACCTGAAAGCCAACAAAAAACCTCAGGTATTTTATAACATCGAAACCAAAAGCAATCCCCAAAACGACAACGTTTATAATCCTGAACCCGAAAAATTTGTAGACCTGCTGATGGCCGTTATCCAGCGTAAAAAGATAACGCCTTATGTTGTTATTCAATCTTTTGACAAACGGACGTTACAAGTACTGCATCAAAAATATCCGCAGGTAAGAACATCCTATCTGGTTGCTAAAGGCGCACTTGCTGATAACCTAAAGGATTTGGGCTTTATGCCTGATATTTATAGCCCGGTTTACACCATGGTCAATGCCGACTTAGTGAAAGACTGCCATAACCAAAACATTAAAATTATTCCGTGGACGGTAAATACTACCGAAGAAATTAATGCACTTAAGCAACTGAGTGTTGACGGCATCATATCTGACGACCCTAATTTATTGGTGAAATAAGCGCTTCGATAATGTTGCCTCGTAAGTATAGTTTTTATCTATTACTTGTTCGCTATAAAAAATGCTTGCCCATAATTTATATTAATGGCGTGTAAGTACGCCATTAATATAAATTGTTATCGCCCCAATAAATAATTAGCTTAGCATTTGTGCAGCTGATTAATTCTAATAAGTTTTGTGTTATAAAAAATGCCACTTTCTCGCTGGGCATTGCAGCAGTAGCGTTTACATCTGCGTGCCGGCAATCAGGCGCTGCATCTAAACCGGGTAAAGCAACTGCAAAAATTGTTAAACCCGCGGTTCTTAAAAAAGCTATTTGCTGCGAATCAAATATACCTGCACGTTTTGGCAACGTGAAGCTGGAGCAACCGCAGGATGTGCAGGCCCGGGCATTGGTAAATCATAGCAGTATGGTTTGGATTGATGGCGGTACATACGCTATGGGCGGTGATAACCGCGAAGCGTCGGCCGATGAATACCCCAAGCACCAGGTAACCGTAAACGGTTTTTGGATGGATGCCACCGAGGTAACCAATGCGCAGTTTGCCGAATTTGTGAAGGCAACCGGCTACATCACTACAGCCGAAAAAAAGCCTGATTGGAATGGACTGAAAAAGCAATTGCCTCCCGGCATGCCCAAACCGCCCGACAGCGTGCTGGTAGCAGCATCCTTGGTTTTTAAACCAACGGCCAATGAGGTAGACCTGAATGATTACAGCCAGTGGTGGACTTGGCAAAAAGGCGCCGACTGGCGGCATCCGCAAGGACCGGCCAGTAGTATTAAAGGTAAGGGCAATTACCCAGTAACCCAACTATCGTGGTATGATGCACAAGCTTACTGCAAATGGGCCGGAAAACGCCTGCCCACCGAAGCCGAATGGGAATGGGCTGCCCGCGGCGGACAAGCCAATAAAATTTACCCCTGGGGTAACGAACCGGTAACCGACGGGCCGGCAAAAGCCAATATCTGGGAGGGTAACTTTCCGTACAAAAATACCCTGCGAGATAAGTTTTATCGTGCCGCCCCGGTAAAGTCTTTTAAGCCTAATGGCTATGGCCTTTATGATATGGCCGGCAACGTATGGGAGTGGTGTCATGATTACTATAACGAAACTTACTATCAGCATAGTCCAATTAAAAACCCGCAAGGGCCTAACAGGAGTTATGATTCGCAGGAGCCCCAAGCGGTTAAACGGGTTATACGCGGCGGTTCTTTTTTATGCAACAACAGTTATTGCAGCGGTTTCAGAGTTGCCCGCCGCATGAAAAGCACTGAGGACAGCGGTATGGAACACCTGGGCTTTCGGTGTGTTCAGGATAAATGAACCCCTGACTTTCGCCCATACTATTACTCACTCATTTTCTATCATCAGCAAAAAACGCAGTGCAATCAAAATGAATTAGCCAAGGCTGCGTATCTTTGCCGCCATGGTTGAAGTAATCCTGAAGAAAGGAAAAGAGAAAGCAGTGCTGCAACGCCATCCCTGGGTGTTTTCGGGCGCTATTGAGCGTGTAAAGGGTAAACCTGCCAACGGCGACGTGGTTAAGCTGATTGATGCACAGGGCCGCTTTATGGCTTACGGCTTTTACAATGACCAATCGCGCGTTGCGTTGCGTTTGCTGGAGTGGTATGAAAATACCGAAATTAACGACGACTGGTTTAGGCAAAAGGTTGCTACCGCTGTTGAAAGCCGAACCTTTGTGCTGCAATCGGGGCAAACCAATACCTGCCGTTTAATTTTTAGCGAGGCCGATTACTTGCCGGGCTTGATTGTAGATAAATATGCCGATTATCTCTCGCTACAAATTCTTACCTCAGGTATTCAAAAAAACATCAACGTAATTATTGATGAATTGCAGCAGCTGTTGCAACCCAAAGGGATTTACGATAAAAGTGATGCTTCTTCGCGTGCGCATGAGGGGCTGGAAACTACTAATGAAGTTTTAGCCGGTAGTCCGCCGCCTGAGTTGGTTGAGGTAAAAGAGAACGGCTTAGCGTACGGCATCAACATTGCCGAGGGACAAAAATCAGGTTTTTATTGCGACCAGCGCGACAACCGCCATATCCTGGCTAATCATACAGCGGGCAAAAAAGTACTCGACTGTTTTTGTTATACCGGAGGTTTTACCTTAAATAGCCTGCAGCAAGGTGCAGCATCGGTAACCAGTGTAGACAGTTCGGCTTTAGCCATTGATACGCTGAAAAAGAATATCGAACTCAACGGACTTGATGCCGGCAAGCATAGGGCTATACAATCGGATGTAAACAAACAGTTACGCCGCTTTAAAGAAGAAGGCGAGACATTCGACATTATTGTGCTCGACCCGCCCAAATATGCCCCCTCACGCTCGGCACTCGACCGTGCATCCAGGGCCTACAAAGATTTAAACCGGATTGCCATGCTGCTGCTCAACAAAGGCGGCTTGCTGGCTACGTTTTCCTGCTCGGGCGCTATGGACATCGATACTTTTAAACAAGTACTGGCTTGGGCAGCCCTGGACGCCGGCAAACAAGTGCAGTTTATTTACCAGTTTTGCCAACCCGAAGACCACCCCGTACGCGCCTCTTTCCCCGAAGGAGAGTATTTGAAGGGATTGTTGTGCAGGGTGATATAGAAAATAATGAAATCAATCGATAATCAAATCCTGACCCAAGGAGGGGTTTAGCGAAAATACTAAAACAACAAGCCTTTATTTTGGCTTATTTATCTCCACCCGCTGTTTCTCTTTTTTGGCTTTGGCTTTCAGGTTGAGTAATTCTACCAGCACGGCAAAAGCCATCGAGAAGTAGATGTAGCCTTTGGGTATTTCCTGGTCAAATGATTCGGCCAGTAGCGATACGCCAATGAGTAGCAGGAAAGAAAGGGCCAGCATTTTTACGGTAGGATGCCTGTTTACAAAGCCAGCGATAGGCGATGAGGCCCATAACATAATGCCTACCGAAATCACTACCGCGGCAATCATCACTTCCACATGGTCAGCCAAACCCACGGCGGTGATTACAGAATCCAGCGAGAATACGATATCCAGCAACATAATCTGCACGATGGCTCCCCAAAAAGATTGTGGTTTTGTATCGTGCTCATTTTCTTCGTTGTGGTCGATATTTTCGTGGATTTCATGACTGCTTTTATAAATCAAAAACAAACCGCCCACCAATAATATGAGGTCTCGGCCTGAAAAAGCCAGGCGTTCGGCCCAGTCAGGGTTGCTAATGTGAAGTACTTCCCCCAGATTAATGAATGGCTTGGTGAGCTTCATAATCCAGCTGATAGATAGCAACAGCAAAATACGGGTAACCATAGCGCCGGTTAAACCGAGCTTACGGGCTTTATCTTGTTGGTCGGCGGGCAGCTTACCGGCCTGGATCGAAACAAAAATAATATTATCGATGCCCAGCACAATTTCGAGCAGGGTTAAGGTAGCCAGTGATATCCAGGCTTCGGGGTCGGTTAGTAACTCCATTTTACAGGTTGATGTGCCCCTAAAATAACAAAACCCTTGCCGAACATAGCAAGGGTTTCAATTTATATGAATGGAGGGAGGTTATATTAGTCGAATTTAACCTGGGTATAACTTGATTTGATTGTTATGGCTTTATCGGAGCTGCCTTTATTGACCTGCCCCTTGAAGGTACGTGTGGTAGAAAAATGGCGCCTGTTTTCTTCGGGCGTAGTAGTGATTACTTTTACCACATTTTTGTCGTAATCAAAGCTTCCGAGTGTGGTAGTTACATCAAAGTCGTAGTCATCTTTCACACCAAGATTTACTTTGGTATAAGTGGCTTTTACATTTAAATTTTTGCAGTTTTTATCTACTTCTGCTACTTTAATGCCGTTTCCGTAAACAGCAGCTAAATCACCGGATGTTTTAAGCCTATCTACATTCATTCCGCCATACACTACCTTGGCTTTAATGTTATTAGCCGTACCTAAATCGAGGCTGCCATAAGTAATGTTAACTGCTCCATTGTTGAGCGCGCTTATTTTTGCATCGCCGTTGGTAAGTCTGATTTCCGGGTTGTTCAACTCCTGCGAAATGAGGGCACCGTATGTAAGTGCTATATTTACCTTTCCGGATAAGTTAGGCAGAATTACGTTTCCAAACTTATTGGTCACATCTAACTGACTTTTAGCCGGCATATATACAGTGTAATTGATTACCATTTTGCGGGTATAGCTCTTACCCGAATTAAACCATGAACCTATGAGATTGGTGTTACTACTTACTACCCGCGTTGGTGCAATACTGGTTTTAAAAGAGATTACAGAGTTTTCTTTGCTGTCTTGAATGCTAATATTGTCCAGCAGTTTTTGAGCATCTTCTTCCTCGTTGGCATAAGCCATCATCTGTACATCTACCTTTACTTCGTTTTTAGTCCAGGTGTTCACCGTAACCTTACCGTAAGCATTGTTGATTGTTAGCTTATCATCGGCATCCACACTGTAGCTTTTGCTGTAAGTTTTAGTTTTTTCTTTAACCTCGCCGCTTTGTATTTTCTCCTGCAGCGATTTCTCGTCGAATTTGAAATTATAAACTTGAGGCGATAGTTTGAGGCCATTCAACTGCGTATAAACCTGGGGCGATATTTTACCCAAACCTTCCAGGTTGGGTACCACGGTTACCCCTAAGCCTTTTTCAATACCGGCAATATTAAAATCATCAACATGCGCCAGGGCACGGGTGGTTAATTCTTTAGAAAGCTTTTGCAGCTCGGCAGATTTTTCCTTCAATTTTTGCGTCTGCAATTTTTGCACTTGCTTTTGCAGGTCGCGCATCTGGCCTTGCAATTTTTGCATCTGCCTGTCAAAATCCTTGTCGCTATCAGCCTTGTTTTGTTGTGCAAAGCTGCCCTGAACTACCATCAACAGGCAGCCTAACAAAAGCATTTTTACGTTAAATATTTTTAGTTTCATGGGTGGGTTCACTTTTACTGTCTCTAAACTGTTCTATCACTTGTAATTGCTGATTAAGCACCTCGGCTTGTATTTGCAAGTTCCGGATCATTGCGCGTAAAACCCGTTCCTGGTTAGGACTGGTGGCTAAATCATGTTTAAGCTTTTTATAAGATGCTTCCATCTTGTTAATCTCGCCGTTAAACTCCCGGTATAATTGCGGGTCGTTTTTGGCAAGTTCTTTTAATTCATTGCGTTTACTTTCAATCAGCGATGCATATTGCACCTGTTGCTTGGCATACTCGGGGTTAATGGCTGCTAAATCAACACCTGTACTTTTCTGGCTTTGCAGGTAAGCGCCAAAACCAATACCCATTACCACAATAATGATAGCAGCTACACGCAGTACAAAACCTAAAGAAAAGGTTTTAGCTTCACGCTTCTTAGGCAACTCTGTCGCCTTGGGTTCCATTTGCTCTTCTATGCGGTTCCACAAAGCAGCGCTTGGTTCCAGGTCATCAAACTCTTCGCGGTTATCAATAATAAATTTCTCTAATCGCTTGCTCATCAGGCTACTCCTTTTATTTTTAGTACTTCGCTTAATTTTCTTTTAGCTCTCAAAAACTGGGTCCTCGAGGTATTTTCGGTAATGTTTAAAATCTGTCCAATCTCTTCGTGGTCGTATCCCTCTAATAAATAGAGCGATAGCACCACCCGGTATCCTTCGGGC
>CAJYSL010000186.1 GCA_913777515.1 uncultured Mucilaginibacter sp. | reverse complement strand
TCATCGTAGTAATAAAAAGCCGGGCGTATACCCGATGGGTCGCGCATTACAAAGGCATCACCATGGCCTAAAATACCGGCTATAGTGTAACCGCCATCCCAGTTTTTAGCCGACTTCTTTAAAATCTTGGCTACGTTTAGGTTATCGCCAATCATTTTAGTGATTTCGATGTTATCGTCGTTGCCCTCGCGTTTAAACTGGTCAAACAAGCCCTGCACTTCCGAATCCAGGAAATGACCAATCTTTTCCAGTACGGTTACTGTATCGGCTTTTTCTTTCGGATGCTGACCTAAGGCGTACAACTGCTGCAGCAACTCATCAACGTTAGTCATGTTAAAGTTACCGGCAATCACCAGGTTACGGGTCATCCAGTTGTTTTGGCGTAAAAACGGGTGACAGCTTTCAATACTGTTTTTGCCGTGGGTACCATAACGCAGATGGCCCAGTAAAACCTCGCCGGTAAAGCTGATGTTTTCTTTGAGCCAGTCGGCATCCTTCATCTTTTCGGGATGAAGTTTTTCTACTTCGGCAAATTTCTTCTGAATGTATTCGAAGATGTCGGCAACAGCATTGCTGGCCATTGAACGGTGGCGGCTTATATAGCGGTTACCGGGCTCTACATTCAGCTTAATGGTAGCCACACCGGCGCCATCCTGGCCGCGGTTGTGCTGCTTTTCCATCAATAAGTACAGCTTATTTAAGCCATACATTGCCGTACCATATTTTTGCTGATAATATGAGAGGGGTTTACGCAAACGTATAAAAGCTACGCCGCATTCATGCTTAATCTGATCGCTCATGATTTGAAATGAAGCCACGAAAGTACAATTTTTTGCGGTTTATAAACGACACTGATTGTCATGAAAAAAGCATTAAAAACCAGAAAAGTAAAATTGTGGTTACACTAAAGCAAGGAGCTGTATTTAAGATATTTACCAATAAACACCTAACCTTAAACAGTAGATTGAGTGCCATCACAAGTCAAAATAAGCTGATTATTTCCTAAATTTTACGGCAAAGATAAGCGCGTATTTTTACGTAATTAGATTGCGTTTTCTACGCGGTACGAAAAAGAAAGGCAGATTTAATTACATTAGGTTAGCCAGCAAATCCGGGAATATACCCAGCAACACCACAATGGCCGACAGCACCACGACCATCACTAAAAGTTTTTTATACGACGGGTACTCGCGGCCTTCGGTCTCCTGTTTTTTTAGGAATAGGTACAGCGGAATTTTAATGTAATAGAACAGCGAAACCACGGTAGTAACAGCACCGGTAACCAGCAACGCCAAGAGCATTACGTTATGCCCTTGCTGGTACACTTCATAAACAGCCGAAAATACAATCACCTTAGCGTTAAAGCCTGCCGATACCGGTATACCTGTGAGTGAAATCAACAGTATCACAAAACACACCGAGGCCACCGGGTATTTAAAACCTAAGCCCTTATAATCGTCCAGGTTTTCGGCCTTCATAGTGTTGGCAAAATAACTGGCCAGCATCAGTGCCCCTAAATTAGCTACCGCGTAAACCGCCAGGTAAAAGTTTAACGCCTTGATACCTTGCGCACTGAAGGTAACCACGGCCATCAGCGCAAAACCCGTATGGCCAATACCTGAATATGCCAATAAGCGTTTGACATTTTGCTGCCATATTGCTGCAAAATTGCCCGCTATCATAGTGATGATGCCTGCTACCGACAACACCGTAACAAAGTCGACCTGCTCCCACGATAGGTCGGCAATAAAGGGTGTTAAGAAGGTGACTAACAAGCCAAATCCTGCGATTTTGGGTAAGGTTGACAAGTAGGCTGTCACTGGCGTTGCGGCACCCTGGTAAACGTCGGGCACCCAAAAGTGCAGTGGCACTACCGATAGTTTAAAACCAATACCCGCCAGTATTAAGATAACGGCCAGCATAACCATGGCACTGTCGGCTTGTTGCAAATGCGTAATTAGGCCGGCATCGAAAAGATTAAGTGTCCCACTCAGTCCGTAAAATAAAGAGATACCGTATAACATTACGGCAGATGCCGCCATACCAAATAATACATATTTTAACCCGGCCTCGGCACTAAAACCACTTTCGGTGCGGTAAGCTACCAACAGGTACGAGGCAATGGACACCATTTCTATCGATAAGAATATGGTGAGCAAGGTGGCCGACATCACCATAACATGCAAGCCTAATACTGAAGCCGTAATAATCGTATAGGCATCGCCCAAACCTTTACCATGTTTCCGCAGCTGGTCATCCCACGGATAAAACAGCACGATGGCAAATGCCGCGGCATCAATCAGCATTTTGAGGACGATGTTGCTATGATGCAAAATCAGGTTGTTGTTAAACAGGAAAAGCACATTGTCGTCCGTTTCGATATACTCGCCCCAATTAGCCACCAGCACCAGCAGTAAACCCGCGCAGGTAAGCATACGGCTGGCACGGCCCCGATTGTTGAGGTAAACCAAATCACAAGCCATCACCAATAGAAACAGCACACCAAGGCATAATTCCGGGCGGAACATGCTTAGACCGTCGGTAACACTGTTAAGCTGGGCTGATATGTTAGGCAACAATTGCGGCATAGCTTAACGAACCATGTGTTTAGTAAACTCGATTAAAGCCAACACCGAATCGTTTATTTTACCGAAAACCAGCGACGGCATCACGCCCAAAGCCAAGGCCAAAACAGCAAGCGGAAATAAGGCCAGCTTTTCGCGAATTTTTAAGCCGGTAAGCGCCTGTTTCCAAGCGTCGCCACCCTTCAATAATTCTTTGCCAAAAAACATGCGTTGCAGTGTCCACAAAAAATAGGCAGCGCTTAGTAATATACCTATCGAACCGCAAACGGCCATCCAGTGCGGTACCAGGTCTGATTTAAAAGTTCCAGCCAGCGTAAATGCCTCAGCTACAAAAGCCGAAAACCCGGGCAATCCAAGTGATGCAAAAAAGGCAATCATCACAAACGTAGTGTACTGCGGCATGGTGGTAGCCAATCCGCGGAAATTGTAGATATCCCGGTCGTGTACCCTGTCATAAATAATACCCACCAAAAAGAACAACATTGAAGATAGAAAGCCGTGGCTAACCATTTGCATCATGGCACCGCTTACGCCCTCAGCCGTTAACGAGGCTAAGCCCAACAGCACGAAACCCATGTGCGAAACCGACGAGTAAGCAATCAGCCGTTTTAAATCGCGTTGCGCCAGTGCGTTGAGCGCGCCATAAATAATGGAGATAACACCTAGCAAACCTATCCAAAACGCACCTGACACGGCCACCTCGGGGAATATGCCCATACAAATACGGATGATGCCATACCCACCCACTTTGAGCAGCACACCCGCCAGTATAATAGATACCGGGGTCGGCGCCTCCACGTGCGCGTCGGGCAGCCAGGTGTGCAGCGGTACTACCGGTACCTTAATGGCGAAAGCAATAAATATGACCACAAAACCAAGCACCCTTGCCGGCACACCAAACAGCGTTTGATGACTAGCCAATGAGAACACCGACCCTTGCGTGTAATTAGCCGGGTTCATCATACTGATGAGGTTAAAGGTATGGTTGCCGGTGCCCGGGTCGGTTACGGATAAATACAAGCCCACCATGATGAGCAGCATAAATACAGAACCAAACAAGGTATATAAAAAGAATTTGATAGCTGCATACTCCCGCCGAACGCCGCCCCACATACCAATTAAAAAATACAGGGGTAATAGCATCAGCTCATAAAACAGGTAAAATAAAAAGAAATCCAACGCACAAAACACACCTGCCACGGCCATGTCCAACATCAAGAACAGCGCAAAAAAGCCTTTGAGGTTTTGCTTTATCTCCCATGAGGCCAGTACAGCAATTACCATCACCACCGCCGTCATTACCAGCATCAATACCGATATACCGTCAACACCCACAAAATAATCCACCTGCATACGGCCGGCGTTGCCCATATTCAGACTTATCCAGGGCAGCTTTTGCACAAATTGAAATTGCTGTTCATGGTTGATACCTGCAAACTCCGCCCCTGTTTTAAAATTGAGGTACAGGTAGATGCCCAGTGCTAACTGAATCAACGTAGCCGTAAGCGTGATGTACTTAAAGGTTTGCTTCAGGCCATCAGGTAACGCCAGGATGAGAAATCCAAAAAGAGCAGGTATAAATATGAAGAGTGTAAGTATGTTCATCAGGTTCAGACCAGTAATTTAATAATAAACAGGGTGAGCATCAAAATTAGCATGCTATACAGGTAGTACTGCACCTTACCGCCCTGAAAACTGCGGAAGAAACTGCCAATACCCTTAACTACCTGTGTAATCAGTAACAAAAAGCCATCAATGATATAGCGGTCGGCCCAGGCACTCATCCCTGCCAATAGTTTCCCTGCACGGGTAAGTTGGTGTATCAATCCGTCGATAACCTGGCGGTCAAACCAAAACAGGGCCTGGCTAAATGCCACAACGGCTTTCACAACAACCTGCTGATAAAAGGTATCGATGTACCAATGGTGATACGACAACTTAAACAGGAAGCTTTTTTGCGAGAAAACCAATTTACGTTGCTGTAGATAAACGGCATAAGCCCAGTACACTACAAAAACACTTATTATATTAATCAGGGCTGGTACAATAGCATGATAGACGTTTTCGCGAACTAAATAGTCGACCGGCAAAAAGCCTTTAAATAACCACGCATGTTCGTACAAAAGCGGATTCCAGGAAAATAATGGGAACAACGAACAAAGTGCCAGCAATATCAGCGGTAAGCGGTAGGCCCAGCTGCCATCGCTGATATGCAGATGTATATCGGGAAATATTTCTTTAAGTTTAAATTCACCGAAAAACACTTTGAATATTAACCGGGCCACATAAAAGGCGGTTAAAGCACTGGTTAGCAAAATACCAACCGGCAAAATTTCGTAATACCAGGCACGTGATTCGGCCCACTCAAACGCCTGGATTAAGATACCGTCTTTAGACAAATAGCCCGAAGTTAGCGGTATACCGACCAGAGCCAGGCAGCCAACTACTGTAGCCATAAACGTAATCGGCATCTTTTTGCGCAAGCCGCCCATGTACAGGATATTTTGTGGGTCGATGTCTAACTGATGCTCATCTTTAATGTGCTGCACTTCGTGGATGATAACACCGGCACACAAAAACAACAGGCACTTAAAAAATGCGTGAGTAACCAAATGGAATAACGAGGATGCATAGGCATCAATACCCATGGCCATAATCATGTAACCTAGCTGCGAGATAGTAGAATAGGCCAGTATGCGCTTTAAATCATTTTGGGTAAGGGCGATGGTTGCTGCCAGAAATGCCGTAAAACAGCCGATAATGGCCAAGATATCCAGCTCGGTAGTGTTAAACAATGGGTATACCCTGCCCAACAAGAAAACACCTGCTGCCACCATGGTGGCGGCGTGGATTAAAGCCGAAACCGAGGTGGGCCCTTCCATAGCGTCGGGCAGCCAGGTGTGCAACGGAAACTGAGCCGACTTAGCCGCTACCGCCAAAAACACTCCCCCAAAGGCAATACATTGCCACACCGCAGGCAATTGATGAGCAGGCGCCATCCATAAACCATTGCGCATAAACGAGTTAAAAACCAACCCGTTTTGACCAAACAGCAACGTTAAATCAAACGTATGGTACTGTACAAACAGAATAATGATGGCGCTCAGCAAACCAATATCACCAATACGGTTCATGATGAAAGCTTTTTTGTTGGCTTTTACGGCACCATCGCGGGTGAACCAGAAACCAATGAGCAGATATGACGAAAAGCCCACCAACTCCCAAAAAGCATACAGCATCACGAGGTTGTTAACCACCACCAAAGCCAGCATGCTGAAACAGAAAAAGCTGAGATAAGTAAAATACCGGTTTTGTTCGGCTGCCTTGATGTACGCCGTAGAATAGATATGTACCGGTAAAGCAATGGCCGACACCAGCAACAGCATCAATGCCGACAGATTATTAAACAACAACCCCGCGTAAACCGTGGTACTGCCAATAGTAAACCAAGCTTGTTGCACCGACCACTCCCCTGCATTCCAAACCTTGCTAAAAACAATGCCCGCTAAAATAAGGCTACCTAAAATAGCCAGTACCGACAACCATCCTGATGCCCTGCCGGTTTTACCGGGCAGCAAAAAGTTAACGGCAGATGCACCTAAAGGCAAACCAGCCGCCAGCAAAGTACAGGTTACAACTACAGAATCAATATGTGGCGTGATAGAAGTCAACTCAATCTTTTAACTGGTTTATTTTTCCGGGGTCGATGGTTTTGTAGCGGCGGTATACGTTGAGCACAATGGCCAGCGCTACTGCGGTTGTTGCTGCTGCCAGCACAATGGCAAACAACGCAAAGCTTTGGCCGCCGTTGTTTATTTTGTCGAATTTACCAAAGGCTACCAGGTTTAAGATGGCGGCGTTAAGCATTAGCTCAATGCCAATCAATATTTGTATCGCATTCTGTTTTGACAGTATCACATACAAGCCGATGCTGAACAGCGCTGCGCTAACCAGCAAGTAATGGGTAAGCGTAATCATGCTTCGGCTTCCTTTCTTGACAAATGAGCTGCTCCGGCTAGGGCCATCAGCAATAAAATGGAAATCACCTCAAACGGCAGCAAATACGTCGTCATCAGGTTTACGCCCAGGTGGTTAATGGTTACATCCTGCGGTGTAAAAACATTTTGGTTGGCGGCAGCTTCCTGCAGCCATGGCGCATCATTAATGCGGGCGTGCAAAAACACATAAGCTAACAGGCCGAAAAAAGCCATTGCCACCAGCATAGCCGGTAATTTGTTAACTGCAATGAGCCGGTTAGTTTGCTGCGCCAAAACCGCGAGTGATTCGCGGCCGGACAGCATAAAGGCAAACAAAATAAGCACCAATATACCACCCACGTACACTACGACCTGCGTTACCGCCACAAAGTCTGCCAGCGACAGTACATACAAACCAGCCAAAGCAAACAGCGTAGCAAAAAACATAAACACCGAGCGTACCAGGTTTTTACTGGCTGCTACATATACGGCCGACCCAACGGCAATAACAGCCATCAAATAAAACATGACAGTTACCAAACTCATGCGCCACCCTCCTTGCTTTTCAGGGCGGCTTGTTTGGCGGCCAGGCGTTCGGCCTGCTGCTTTTCAAACTCTTCTTTTTTCTCGGCTACCAGCTCAGGGCTCATATCCGAAAAATGATAAGTCAAATCGCCTAATTGGTATACCGTGCGGTCGTATTGGTTAGTCATGGTGATGCACTCGGTCGGGCACACTACGGTGCATAAGCCGCAGTACAGGCACTTGGCCATGTCAATATCAAACTTGGCTGCGTACAACCTTTTGGTCGAGCCATCCGATGTTTGCCCGATAGCTTGCGTAGCTTTAATGGATTCAATATCAATACAATCAACCGGGCATATCTTGGCGCACAAATCACACACAATACAATCGTCAATTTCAACCTCTAACTGGTAACGGCCCACTTCGGGTACCGGCAGTTTCTGTTTGGGATATTGTATGGTGTTGGTGCCTTTCTCAATACTTTCAAAATAGTTTTCGGCTTTTACGGGTACAATCTCGCGCTTACGTTTACCACCAAAAAAATGGCGCAGCGTAAGCAGCATGCCCTGGCAAGCTGTTACAAAACCTTTATATGTACTTTTTAACAACAATTTTATCTTATCTCGAAGCCGCTATGCGGCAATATCTTAAATTTTATTTCCCGAGCTGATATAGCAAGCAACGCTCTACATTACCCATAAACGCCATATGCCCGATATAATCATACACAAAAATGCCAGTGGTGTAAGTACCTTCCAGCATAAATCCATCAGTTTATCTACCCGCAAGCGTGGCAAAGTCCAGCGTATCCAAATCTGAACGCCAATCAGCAATAACGTTTTAACAAACGTCCAGATTATACCCCATACGATGCCGGTCGTCCAGTCGGCCAATTTGACCGGGCCCATGTTAGGCAGTGGCGTGTTCCAGGCACCTAAAAAAAGAATAACGGCAATCATCGATACCAAAAACATCATCGAATACTCGGCCAAAAAAACGAACCCGAAATTCATCCCCCCTAATTCGGTATGAAAACCCGCCACCAGCTCAGACTCTGCTTCGGGGATGTCAAACGGTGCACGGTTACTCTCGGCCAACGACGATATAAAATATATCACAAAGGCCACCATCAAATGCGGCGCCTGAAAGATATTCCAGCTTAGTAAACCACCAACGTGTGTTACATCAACCAATCCAAAAAACTTCGCAGTTTCTGTAGTTAAGATGCCTTGCTTCAGGGAAATTTGTTGCAAGTCGAGCGTACGGGTAATCATCACTACTGCGATAAGCGCAAAGCCTGCCGGAATTTCGTACGATATAATTTGCGCTGCCGACCGCATTGCCCCTAAAATAGAATACTTGTTATTAGAGCCCCAACCGGCCATGAGTATGCCCAGCGTTTCGATAGATACGATGGCAAACACATAATATAAACCAATGCTGATTTTAGATGGCACCACACCCGGTGCCCAGGGCATGCAGGCAAAGCCCATGTATACCGATACAAAGATGATGATGGGTGCCAGTACGAACATTACCTTATCAGCAGCCTGCGGAATGATAGATTCCTTTTGCAGCAGTTTGAGCGCATCGGCCAGGGTTTGCAGCAGGCCAAACTTGCCCGTTTCGGTTGGCCCCAAACGGTCTTGTATAAAGGCCGACACCTTACGCTCGGCATACACCCCAAACAGGGCAAACAGCGCGGCGAAGGCAAACAGCCCGATGGCTACAATGATATAGACGATGTAAGTGCTCAATGGCAACACAGATTTGCGTTCGCTGCAAACTTACTATTTCTGCCTTACATTGACACCCTCTATTTAGAATAATTCCTATTTAGTTGGTGGAGATTAGTTAAGCGGTTCATGGTTCATGGTTCATGGTTCATGGTTCATGGTTCATAAGGTAAATTGTCTTCATCTACATTGTTTTCGTTTCGCAAACTTTTCAACCAATCAACTTATCAACAACTTAACTAATCAACTAATCAACCAATCAACTACTCAACCACCACTTAACCCTTCTTAAACTTATTAGCCAG
>CAJYSL010000185.1 GCA_913777515.1 uncultured Mucilaginibacter sp. | reverse complement strand
CCGGGTATCCGTATTTTATGCGAATGGAAGTGCTTAAATTCTGCGCAAACAAACCACCTTTGTATTTGTTTATTCTACCATATTTTTACTATTTAAACATCTCTTAATACTACCCTCGCTTTTATTTATCATATTTGAGGTAGCATTTATTTCGAAAATTATTAATCCATATGCAGGAATTAGACCCAACCATTCTTCAGAAAGCCAACCAGTGGCTTGAGGGCAATTACGATGCCGATGTTAAACAGGCGGTTCAGAAACTAATTGATGACAAAGCTTACACCGAGTTAACCGATTCTTTTTATAAAGACCTCGAATTTGGTACGGGTGGCTTACGTGGCTTAATGGGGCCGGGTTCAAACCGTATTAATAAATATACTATTGGTGCAGCCACTCAGGGTTTGGCTAACTACCTTAAAAAAACTTATCCTAACGAAACTATCAAGGTTGCCATTGCACACGATAGTCGTAACAATTCGGACGTATTAGCAGGTATTACTGCGGATGTGTTTTCGGCTAATGATATTCATGTATACTTTTTTAAAGAGTTAAGACCAACGCCCGAGCTGTCATTTGCCGTTAGGCATTTAGGCTGTAAAAGCGGCGTAATGCTTACCGCTTCGCACAACCCTAAAGAGTATAACGGTTACAAAGCTTACGGTGCTGATGGCGGCCAGTTTGTGGCCCCGCACGACGAAGCCGTAATGAAAGAAGTAGCGGCCATTGCCAGCATTGACGAGGTGAAGTTTACCCGCAAAGATGCTAACGTTGAATTAATAGGTGAAGAAATTGACAAGCTGTATTTAGATGCCATTAAAACCCTGTCGGTATCTCCTGAAGCCATTCAGCGTCAAAAGGACCTTAAAATAGTTTACTCGGCGCTGCACGGTACAGGTATTACCATGGTGCCCAAAGCTTTAAAGCAATTTGGTTTTGAGAACGTAATTTTGGTAGAAGAGCAAAGCACACCTGATGGTAATTTTCCTACGGTAGTATATCCTAACCCTGAAGAACGTGAGGCCCTAACTTTAGCTATAAAAAAAGCACAGGAAACTGATGCCGATTTAGTAATGGCTACCGACCCTGACGCCGACCGTGTGGCTATTGCCGTTAAAAATAACGACAACGAGTTTGTTCTGCTTAACGGTAACCAAATTGCCAGTTTGCTAATCAACTATTTGTTGTCGGCCTGGCAGCAAAAAGGTAAGCTAACCGGCAATGAGTATATTGTAAAAACCATTGTAACTACTTACTTAATTGACGCGATTGCAAAAAGTAAAGATGTAAAATGCTATAATACACTTACCGGCTTTAAATACATCGGCGAAGTAATGACCCAGTTAGAAGGTAAACAAACCTTCATCGGCGGTGGCGAAGAAAGCTTTGGCTACCTGATTGGTGAGTTTGTGCGCGACAAAGATGCTGTAGTATCGAGTGCCTTTATTGCAGAAATGACTGCATTCTATAAAGATAATGGTAGCAGCTTGTTCGAAGCCCTAACTAACATTTACTTGGAGTACGGTTTTTACAAAGAAAAACTGGTTTCGATTACTAAAAAAGGTAAAACCGGTGCCGAAGAGATTGTAGCCATGATGGATAAATATCGTAACAATCCACCGGCAACTTTAGGTGGTTCTAAAGTGGTTGCACTGAAAGATTACGAAAGACGTGTAGAAACCAATCTGGCCGATAACACGACCACTCCAATTGAGTTACCAAAATCGGACGTATTGCAGTTTATAACCGAGGATGGCAGTATCGTGTCGGCACGTCCTTCAGGTACTGAGCCTAAAATTAAATTTTACTGCAGCGTAAATACCAAGCTGACCAGTAAAGAAGCTTATGCAGAAACCGAAAAGCAGTTAGATGCTAAGGTAGATGCGTTGATGAAAGATTTGGGTATTTAAGTACTCGCTTTATCATAAACAACAACGTCCTTGTACTTTAGTATAGGGACGTTGTTGTTTATAGCGGTTTAACGATGCGGCTAATACATCATTAGATTGCAGATTTTAAGAAGCATTAACCCAGTGCTACGGCAAACGGTTTTGCATGGCGACGCATAGGCTGCAAATGCCAGTAAGTCAAGCTGCGCCACAACCACTCCAGGGGCCCAAACAAAAAATATTTTAACCATATCGGGCTAACGACAAGCTGAATTATCCATATAATGGCTACCACATAAAAAAGCTGGTAATACTCCAGTTGAGCAAACTGGTTAAAGCCATAGCCGAAAAAATAGAGTGTGCAAATAACTGTGTGCATTACATAGTTAGTAAAAGCCATCTGGCCAACGGCAGCCAGTCGACTCGTCAAAGCTTTCCATATACCAGTACGCACCGCCAACAGTATTACACTCGTATGGGCCATAACCAGCAAAATACGCTGAAACGGGTAAATAAGCGGCCACCACGAAATGGCGTGGGTTTCCAGATACCGTACAAAAGCGGCACCACCCGGTGCCTGCTGGTAAAAGTGATAGTAGCTAAGTATCACTAATGGCAGGCCTGTACCATAACCAATCAATGCGGTTAAACGGTATTGGGCCGTAGTCCAGCCACCAGTAAAAAACTTCCACTTAAATAAGGCCATGCCTAAAAGCATCAGGGCCAGTATGTCGCCTATGCTAAAAATCAAATATTTGGTCTGGTAGTTAAATACCAAAGGCCTGATGTATTTTGCTACACCGCTGTAATCAGTTTTCATACTGCGGGTATGGGCATCAATAATAGGTTTGTTAGGTAGATATTCTCGTTCGGAGGCCTTCCAGTCGGCAATGGCTTGGGTTTGCTTAGGGGTAAGCTTTTGATGGCGCTGTTGTACTGCCACGGCGGTATTATAATCCAGGCGTTGCTGGCGCAGATGCTGGTAAAATAGTATAGATGTTACAAAGCCAATAACGGCAACAATCGGTACACCCAAAGCCAGGTATTGCGGCTTCATCTTTCTGAACAAAAATGCCAACATGCCTACCACGCCGTAAAAGTACAGGATGTCGCCCTGCCAGAGCAAAAGATGCGCATGGAGTAATCCGAATAAAACCAGCCAAATCATCCGCCTGAAAAATAAAAAGTTAACCCCGTTCCCGCTTTGCTCTTTCCGGGAGGTGAAAAGTAAAATGCCCGCACCAAACAGCATCGAAAAAAGGGCTCGCATCTTTCCTTCAAACAATACCGTAACTACCGCATCCGTCCAGAAATTGAGGCTATGCGTATTTTGGCTAAAGGCATCAATGTAACGCTCCGGCATAGCAAATATCGGAATATTCATCATCAGGATGCCCAGCAAGGCTATACCCCTTAAAATATCAAGACTTTGTATCCGGTCGGTTTGCGCAACGGGTTGCGGTTTGGCTGTTGATGGTATAAGCATAATTTAGGCTTAGGTGCGTTGGTAAGCCCAAGATAGGATTATTGCTGCTTGCATAAAAGCATTTTGCAAATTTTAACAAAGGCGTAAGTATAAGCTTTGTAAGCCGGTGGCTTTATCTGCTGAAGCCAACTCATTCAATTTGTATTTCAGTTTTGAAACTTATACCATTGCATTATACTGAGCAAGATGAGCAAATTTGTGAGCCGATGCATTATTTTAATAGCCGTGTCACTGTTGTTTGTTGATGGAAAATCAATCGGGCAAGAGCGTAATATCATTCACCCGTTGTCATCGCTGTTAAGTTGTACTGTAGGGTTTGATAATGAAATAGGTAAGAAACTGAATAACGACAGTGTACTAATCATTGGTTTAGGCGAGTTTTCACATGGTAGTCACGAACCTATTGCTTTCAAGGCAGAGTTAATTAAATGCCTGGTAACAAAAGCAAATGTTAGGCAAATACTATTTGAATTCCCTAATGTACTCCTGTTCGAGCTAAATAACTATCTAAATGACCCCGAAAATAAAGATACGAGTTTAACAAAAGGAATTATTGATAGAGGCTTTGGACAGGCTGAAAGAGATACATCGTTTTTTGAGTTCATAAGATGGTTAAAAAGCTATAATATGGCTCAACCGCAAAGAACGGTAACATTAAGAGGGATTGATGTTAATGGGGAAGCGGAGAGTTTCTTTTCATTTTTTATCAATGCCATTTTAATCCATTTAGATAAACGATATGCGGAACAATTAATCAGCGAATCTAAAACGATGCCTTTAGACTCGCTGGTTAATTCCGAAGTTGATTGGATAGAGAAAAAGAAATCACTGCTTCTTGACGCCATAGGCACTTCTCAATATGAAAAGCTGATGAATGAAGTTACTATGGTAAAGTATGCTTTAAGGCATTTGCAGCTTCAGAAGGTGAACGCTTTTACCGCAGCAAAGTACAGGGACAGCATAATGAGCGAAAATGTTGCCGCGTTTGCAAACGTCAAAAGTGTGATTTGGGCACATAACATGCATATAACCACGTCTTCAACATCAATTTCAATGGGTAACTATCTCGAAAATGAGTTTGGAGGCGGGTATGTAAATATTCTTACTGATTTTGCTAACGAAGCATCCGTTTCTATCCCGTCGGGCTATAAAAAGTATGATTTGAAAAATTATAAATCTGATAAACGCAGTGTTGCCATTATTTTAAGTAAAAAGTTTAATGCAAGTGAGGGTGTAGTGTTGTTTTCTGAGTTGAAGACATTGGGTATAAAGCCTGTTTACAACGAAATTGACGCTTTTGGAAATTACAGAACGGTAGGGCAGGGAGTACCGTTTGATATCCTAATTTTCTTCGATAAGGCAACTCCCCTCAAACTATATTAACACCCAAACGCCAAACATTTCTATAAGCCACACATAGCTTAGTTATTGCATTTCTGGCGGTAACCAGGTAGGGTATTGGCTAACGGATTGTTTGGCGCTTTGCGAAACCGGTATTTGCCACTTGTCGAAAAAGGCAGCCATGTTTTTGTGACTTGCGTTACTCAGGCAGGTAAACCAATAATCTATTTTTTGCGGCTCTGTTTTTGGGTATTGCGCATTAGGCAGTTTTCGATAGGTTTTAAAGACCTCTTCAATAGGTTCCCAGCCTAAATTTTCAATAATTTCGATATACATCTTCAAGGCCAAAAATGGGTCGCTCTGAAATTTTTGAAAGCTGGGGCTATCGTTCATGTATTTTTTAACATTTTGTACAACCGCTTCTTTACTGGGTATATTGGGATGATTGTACAGGCCTTTGTGCAGCACCTTGTCAAAAACATACATGGTGTAAAGGTTGCAGGTAACTTCACCTAAACCGCCAAAGTCAAAAGGCCAAAACTGGTGCCGGTGCCCAAGTTCATGAAAATGCCCCCACGAGCCTTTAATTCGCAATGAATCGGCGTCAAGCGACAAGGCGCAACTTTCATCGTCGGGTACTACTATTTTATACGGCATAGTAAACATATATGCACCGGCCTCAGCTATCTGCTGGTCCACAATAATGCGCTCAGGGTGAATGCGTTGAGGGGATATAGCTGCAAGGCGCGCATCTGCATCCATTACTTCGTTCCATAATTTCAGCAACTTTTCCGGGTTATCCAGATTTCTGATGCGGTAGGATGGGACGGTTAAAATAATATTATCGGTAATCAGCTCGGCCCAGGGGCCGGGATAATTACGCACGGTGCTTTGCCAGTCCTGCACCGATGTTGTGCCCAGTTTAAAGTAAGGGGCCTTTACTGCGCCATTTACCTGGATATTGATGTTTTTAAGTGATGATGTATCCGGAATTTTTACAATCAGCAAGCCACCTAATGGGGAGATGATTGGCGTTACTGTTTTATTAAGCTCAAAAGTCGTAGTCAGGTCGTATCCGGTTCTGGTAAGCTCCGAAACATTATTAAAATTATCATCATGCACCCCTATTTGTGCTTTGAGGTGCTGCCGTACATCCTGTGGGTTGATAGTAATAGTAACTACATCGCCTGCCGCTACATATAGCCCGGTGCTATGCCAGCGATAATATACCGGGTCGGGTTCTCCCAAGCCTTGGGTGCCTACTTGTACAGGTATTACAATACGCTCGTTTACCCTGGGTGCGTTAATGGCTACCTCACCCGGAAAGTCTTTACTGGTTGGATTGATAATTTTTGCCAACGGATGATTGTTGGTATACTGTTTAATTAAAGCTTGCTCAACCCGGTAGGTTAAATAATTTTTAACATCGCTTTTTGGTAAAGGGTGTGCTTTTGACGGGATGATTGCCTGCCGGTTATCAGGCCCGGCAGTAAATGTTGATTTTATTTCGCGTGAGATACGGGTAGTATCGCTTTGATTTAAGAGATAATTAGATATAGTTTCTGCATAAGCCTCAACCTCATCTTGAGGTGCTGAAAGGTTGTTTGATTTTAACCAGTTTAGTGCAGTATTGATATTCATATAAGGCGGTATATCGCCCATGTTTAGTACCCCTTTGTTTTCATCAAATGATACCGGCGTAAAGGTATTGTACAGGCCGGCTTTCAGAAGTAGGTTGTTTATTTTTAAGCTGTAATAGCCCAAGAAATTTTGCTGTACTACCCCAGAAAGCGGCGAGGCAAAAACTAAGGTGCCCCCATTTCTGACAAAGGTTTCTATCTTATTAATTTTAACTTGGGCCGTAACATCCTGGCAAAGGATAATGATGCCCGCTTGGTTATTGATAGTTGCAGAATTAGTAATGATTTGGTAACGATTGGTTTTTAAAAAATCGGACAATTCATCGTTACCTTCCCAGAGTTGTACAATCTTTTTACTGGGTACTGTTCCCCACTGCAGTATGTTGGTGATTAATGTCTGAATTCTGTAATCGCTGAGCGTTGGCTTTTTGAGGTAAAGTTCTGACCCGATAACGATGACTTTGCCTTTACCTAATCTGGAAGATACGATAGAGGCCAGCGAGATGTTGCTGCCTGGCGCTTTTGCCGTGGCTATCACTTGCGCATCTGTATTACTGATTGCCGTCATGGTGACACAGTCGAGTCCGACAGGCATCCGGAGCTTGTCCACCTGCCGGAGAATTAATTGCTGGTCTGTTTGTTGTGCAACTGAAACCTGGTTATTAAAAAGGAGCAGGATAGCTACGGTAAAGAAGTAGATGCTAAAAGGAACGGCTTTAATGTGTAGGTTATGCATAGGTATAAGTATAGGTTGAATTGCCTATAAATATACATCGAGTTGCATATACTGCCTTAAGGTGTTAACAATATTTAACGATAATTAATTCAAACGATTTTAAAGGCCAATGGCAGGTAATTGCCAAATACATGATAAGTTAAATTATGATTGATGAGAAGATACTTTTGCCCCGGCAGAAGTATCTTCTTTTATGGCACGTTAACCTTTCCTCTTCCATAATTGCCCGGTATAATCCAGTTCTTCCAAACCTAAAACAACTTTCTGTCCCGAGGTAAAGCCAAAAACAGGTTCGTAAGTATCCTGCAAAAAGTTATTCATTTTGCTTTGGCTAAAAAACCAGCAGGGGTAAGAGGCATCATAAAACGCCGGCGGCACTTTTTGTATGGTAAGGCGGTCTGCAGGCGCATCAATAAAAGCTGTGCGGTCAATCATTAAATAGGGTATGGCTGATTGTTTGGCTTGGGCAAGCAGTTCGTACGGCTTTTGCATATACTGCAATGAGCTCGAAAATAACAGCAGTTGCGGCTGGTAATGCGGCAATACCTCGTCGAGCGAATAATAAAAGCGTAAATGCTCATCTTCAAAATTCTTGCGGCCCTCCTCCACAAACATGGGCTGCTCAATCAAATTCCATTGCAGGCTATGCAGGTGTTTCAAAAACGGGAAGTTTTGCCGGTAAGAAGTTCCCAGCGAGCCGCCGTAATCTATTAAACTTAAATGATTGTTATTCTGCGATGCAATCCACAATAAGGCAGCCAACAGGGGATAAGCCACCTCTATGTGCGGGTAATTAATACCGTCGCGTTCGTAAGCAAACTGGCCTTCTTTAACTTTTAAAGCGCCTGCTTTAACCCGCTGCAAAACGGAGTTGGCATCGTAACCGGTAGTTTTTTGCTGGGCAGCTTCCCAGGTAGGATAGTTACCGTGCCAGCCGTACTTAAAGCTATGGCGTGCAACGCGTTTAACAATAGCTGGGATAAACTCGCCCTTTTTTAATGGCATAATGATGAAGATAAAATAAAATATAAGCTGTACTTTTATACGACACAACAAGGCCCAAGTGTTTGTTATATCTGTCTGTAAACCTGAAAATATTTGTAAAAGCTTTACTTTTTTATATTTACAGCACTTAAAATAAATTACTAATTTTTTTAGTATTTGAACTTAAATCAGTATATTTGTTATAGAAAATAATTAAGATGAGTAACGCAAGCGCAGATAAATTAAAAGCATTGCAGCTTACACTGGATAAGCTGGAAAAATCATACGGTAAAGGAACCATCATGAAATTGGGTGATTCTGTAATCGAGCCCATCGAGGTTATCCCGACCGGTTCGCTTACCCTCGATTTAGCTTTAGGTGTAGGTGGTTTACCTAAAGGCCGTGTTATTGAAATTTATGGTCCGGAGTCGTCTGGTAAAACAACATTAGCTATACACGCTATTGCCGAAGCGCAGAAAAAAGGTGGCATTGCAGCCTTTATTGATGCCGAGCATGCCTTTGACCGTTTTTATGCACAAAAGTTAGGTGTTGACGTAGAAAATCTTTTAATCTCTCAGCCGGATAATGGTGAGCAGGCTTTGGAAATCGCTGACAACCTGATTCGCTCAGGTGCTATAGATATTCTGGTGGTTGACTCCGTAGCTGCCTTGGTACCCAAAGGTGAGATTGAAGGCGAAATGGGCGACTCGAAAATGGGTTTACATGCCCGTTTAATGTCTCAGGCTCTGCGTAAGCTTACCGGTACCATCAGCAAAACCGGATGTTGCTGTATTTTCATTAACCAGTTACGTGATAAAATTGGTGTAATGTTCGGTAACCCCGAAACTACTACCGGTGGTAACGCACTTAAGTTTTACGCTTCGGTACGTTTAGACGTTCGTCGTATATCGCAAATTAAAGATAGCGATGAAGTATCAGGTAACCGTGTGAAGGTTAAAATTGTGAAAAATAAAGTGGCTCCTCCCTTCCGTTTAGCCGAGTTTGACATCATGTTTGGTGAAGGTATTTCTAAAGCCGGCGAGATTATTGACTTGGGTGTTGAGCATAACATTATTAAAAAAGCAGGTTCATGGTTTAGCTATGGCGACAGCCGCTTAGGCCAGGGCCGTGATGCCGTAAAGCAATTAATTATTGATAACCCGGAATTAGCTGAAGAACTGGAAAACAAGATCAAAGAAGTGGTATCGGGCGAAAGTCAGACCGAAGAAGTATAATACATTTTAGTTTCTTAATAAGTGAAATGAAAGCCGCCTTTGCAGAAGGGCGGCTTTTTTTGTTTTATACAGTGTCAGCAAAGCGTCCCTAATTATTTGGCTAACCTTATCCTGATAAACACCTGACAAACATTTCGGAGTTGGTGTGTTACTTTGACACAAACGTTAAATTAAACAACAACTACTATGAGTAAAGTATGGTTTATCACTGGTTGCTCAACCGGTTTTGGCCGCGAATTGGCTAAAGAAGTCCTGGCTGCAGGTTACCGTGCCGCGGTAGCTTCCAGAAATACAGAGGATGTTAAAGATATTGTAGAGGCGTACCCAGATAATGCTATTGCCGTAAAGCTGGATGTTACCAAAGCTGATGAAATTTCGGCTGCGGTACAGCAGGTACAAAATAAATTTGGGCAGATTGATGTGCTAGTAAATAATGCTGGTATAGGCTATTTCGGCGCTATTGAAGAAAGTGAGGAGGATGAGGTGCGTCGCATGTTCGAGATTAACTTTTTCGGCTTAGCCAATGTAACTAAAGCCGTACTGCCCATTTTACGTAAACAACGCAGCGGACATATTTTAAACGTAGCCTCTATTGGTGGCCTGGTAGGGTTCCCGGCAGTTGGTTTTTACAATGCTACTAAGTTTGCTGTTGATGGTTTTTCAGAATCGTTAGCTAAAGAGGTTACACCATTGGGTATTAAGGTCACCGTGATAGCACCAAGCGGTTTCCGTACCGATTGGGCTGGCAGGTCGGCCAATAACAGCAAGGTTGTGATTGACGACTACAAAGAAACGGCAGGGGCTAACAAAGACAACATTCGTGGCTATAGCGGTAACCAACCCGGCGATCCGGTGCGCGCAGCTAAAGCCATGATTAAGGCAGTCGAGTCTGAAAATCCTCCTTTACGTTTGCTGTTGGGCGAAGCAGCCTTGAAAGGTGCCCGTAACAAACTGGATGTTTTGAAAAAAGATTTCGATGCCTGGGAAGAAACTACCGTTGGTGCTGATTTTCCGAAAGAGGAGCAAGGCAAATAAGTGAATTTGAACCTATAAATTCTTTAAGCAGTTATGGAACACAGACAATTAGGAGCATCGGGGTTATTTGTACCGGTGCTGAGTTTTGGTACTGCCACTTTTGGTGGTGGTAACGAGTTTTTTAAAGCCTGGGGTAATACCCAGGTTGAAGAAGCCAAACGCCTGGTTAATCTTTGTATGGATGCCGGCGTGAACTTTTTTGATACCGCCAATATTTACTCCGGCGGTGCAGCCGAAGAAATATTAGGGCAGGCCATTGAGGGCATACGTCATCAAACTATTCTCTCTACCAAGGCTA
>CAJYSL010000184.1 GCA_913777515.1 uncultured Mucilaginibacter sp. | reverse complement strand
CCATTTAGGCGGTTTGTGGGCAGCAGCGCATCCGCAGGCTAAACCCGCCATTGATGCTGCTGTTGCCTATATCAACAAAATTGCGAAAACGCCGTAAGGGCTATTGGTTGCTTTTAAAGTTGATGATTCGGTTGGCCATACCTTTAAATATAAAAATATGAAAAGGGTACATGGCAGCCCAATACAAGCGTCCTAGCAGTCCATTGGGCCTAAAGGTGGCTATCTGGCTCAAAAACTTTTGCTTGCCGCGCTCCACAATTTTAAATTCCAACCAGGCCTCTCCGGGCAGTTTCATTTCGGCATAGAGCAGCAGGCGTTTGTTTACCTTATCGGCCAGCAGCACCCGCCAAAAGTCGATGGCATCTCCTGCCGATATACGGTCAGAATTGGTACGCCCGCGGCGTAGGCCAACGCCACCGAAAAGCTTATCGATAAAGCCACGCAGGCGCCAAATCCAGTCCCAATAGTACCAGCCGCGCTTGCCACCTATTGACCATATGTTATTAAACACCCGTTCAGCATCGGCACTGATGGGCATTTTAACTTTGTATTCGCTGGTGCCATTTTGCGGTACCTTAATCTGGTCCATGAATTTTGACGGCAGATAACCGTAGTTCAGCGCGTCTTTCCAGCTGGATATTATTGAGTTCTGGTCAATCTTTTCAAACGCCAGTTTCAGCGATTCTTCATAAGTCAGGCATTCATGCGGAATGAGTTCTTGAATCCTATGTTCCCGGCAAATAGTTTCATTCTTCATGCTATCTACCAGGCTTTGCGCCAGCGAATAGTTGGTAGAAGTAACGAAGTACAACCAGTACGAAGATATTTTGGGCGACAAAAAAGGTATGGTAATAATGTATCGTTTCAGCTTGCGCACTTTGGCGTAGCCCAGCATCATTTGCTTAAATGAAAGTATATCCGGCCCGCCTATATCAAAAGCCTGATTATAAGTGTCCTGATTCAGCAAAACAGCTTCGAGATAAAAAAGCACGTCTCTGATACCAATGGGCTGACTGCGGGTGTGCACCCAACGCGGCACCGTCATTACCGGCAGCTTTTCGGTTAAATCGCGGATGATTTCGAAAGATGCGCTACCCGAACCGATGATGATAGCAGCCCGCAGTACCGTGAGCGCCGCTTTGCCTTCCTGCAAAACATCTTCCACCCGCCGGCGCGAGGTAAGATGCTCAGACAGGTGCCCATCATTACTGATGCCGCTCAGGTAAATAATTTGCTTGCATTCCGTATTTTGCAGTGCCTGCACAAAGTTGCGTGCCGAGGTTTCTTCCAGATTGGCAAAATCTTTTGATTGCGCCATTGAATGCACCAGATAGTAGGCCGCATCAATATCCTCGGGAAGTTCCTGCATTTGTTCGGGCTGCAGCAAATCGCCCGTCACCACCGTTACTCGTTCGCTAAAGTCGCTGCTTTCATGAAAACGGCGCTTATCGCGTACTAAACATACCACGGTGTGCCCATTTTCGAGCAGCATCGGTATTAATCTCGTTCCTATGTATCCGTTGGCTCCTGCTAATAATATTTTCATACCAAAAGATATAACAGATGACTAGTAAAAGGTGTTGAGGTTAAGCGAGATAAATAGAAGGCGAGATTAGAGAAATTCGGAGTAAGCTTAATTAGGCAATGGCTTTCATCGCGACCATTTGTATCAAGCTAATTATCTACTCAAAATATTTTCAATAAATTTTTATCTGCGCAAAAAGACTGCGCACTCGGGCGTAACCTTTGTGTAGTTGTCGGCGTGCATGGCAATAAGGAGATGGCCATGCATGCCTGTACTACGGATTTATATTATATTCACCGTTCAATCAAAAACCTGATGTTACTCACTATAACTACAACGCATGTGCCGGCTACCGATTTAGGTTTTTTGCTACACAAGCATCCCGACAAATTACAGACCATCGATATATCGGCCGGTAAGGCACACGTATTTTACCCGGAGGTAAGCGAAGAGAAATGTACGGCTGCTTTACTACTGGATATTGACCCGGTTGGCTTGGTGCGAAGTGCCGGCCCTAAGGGCAACGATTTTGCGCTGGAGCAATATGTAAACGACAGGCCTTACGTAGCCAGTTCGTTTATGAGTGCAGCCATTGCAAAAGCCTTTTCATCAGCTTTAAATGGAAATTGTAAAAACCGGCCTGAACTTCCATCAATGGCAATGCCCTTTGAAGTGTATATCGCTGTGTTGCCGGTAAAAGGTGGCGAAGAAGTTTTACGCCTGCTTTTTGAGCCATTAGGGTACGAAATTCAGTTTACACGCCATGAGTTGGATGCTAAGTTCCCGGAGTGGGGCACCAGCCGCTATTTTACGGTAACGCTCAAGCATACCATTACCTTGCAGCAATTGCTTTCGCATTTGTATGTGCTCATCCCGGTTTGCGATACCGATAAACATTATTGGGTTAGCCGCGACGAAATTGAAAAACTGCTCACCAAAGGCAAAGACTGGCTCGAAGCACATCCGGCAAAAGAAATGATTGTTAGGCGCTACCTCAAAAATCAGCGTTCGTTGGCTAATCAAGCTTTGAGTGTGTTGTTGAGCAAGGATGACACGGATGTGGAGGAAAATACGGACGAGACAACCTCACAAGCGGATGAATCAGCAGTACGCATTCACGACCTCCGCTTAATGGCCGCGAGAGATGTGTTGGTGCAGTCGGGCGCTAAACGGGTAGCCGATTTAGGCTGTGGTGAGGGCAGGCTGATTAAACTCCTGCTGCCTGTGAAGCAATTTGACTATATACTGGGGATGGATGTGAGCTACCGCTCGCTCGAAATTGCCAAAGACCGTTTAAAACTGGAACGTATGCCCGAGCGGCAGGCCCAACGCATCAGGCTGATTCATGGTTCGCTTACGTACCGCGACAAACGCCTGGAAGGTTTTGATGCCGCCGCCCTGGTTGAAGTGATTGAGCATTTGGACGAGCCACGCCTGGCTGCCCTCGAAACATCTGTTTTTGAATATGCACGACCGGGTACGGTAGTGGTGACCACACCGAATGCCGATTACAACGTAAAATTTACAGACCACGAAGAAGGCAAGATGCGTCATAACGACCACCGTTTTGAGTGGACGCGTACACAATTTGCCGAATGGGGCAACCGTGTCGCTACCGAGCATGGCTACACTGTAAGCTATTATCCTATCGGCGAGGTAGATGAGCAAGTAGGCGCTTTAAGTCAGATGGCGGTGTTTACTTATGCAGGTCAGGCCACAGAATCATTAACAAACACTTTAGAAGCATAATTACCATGTCGAATATACAAGTACCCGAGTTGTCATTAATAATATTAATGGGGGCTACCGGTTCCGGAAAATCAACTTTTGCTAAAAAGCATTTTAAGGCGACCGAGATTGTTTCGTCAGATACCTGCCGTGGTTTGATTTGCGACGACGAAAACAATCAAACCGTATCAGCCGATGCATTTGCGTTGGCCAGGTATATTGCCGGTATGCGCCTGAAGCGTGGATTGCTTACCGTAATTGATGCGACCAACGTGCAGGAAGAATCGCGACGCGATTGGATAAACCTGGCCCGCGAGTACCACGTAATTCCGGTCGCGATTATTATCAATACGCCCGAAAAGGTTTGTATTGAACGTAATAAGTTGCGTAGCGACCGTAATATGGGCGCGCATGTTATCCCGCAGCATATTTCGCAGCTTAAACGGAGTTTCAAAAAACTCAAGTACGAAGGTTTCAGGCACATCATTGAGCTGCGTTCGCAAGCCGAGGTGGATGCCGTTACCGGTATCATCCGAGACCCATTATACAACAACAAAAAGCAGGAAATCGGCTCGCTGGATATCATCGGCGATGTGCATGGCTGTTATGACGAATTAGTTACTCTGCTCAGTAATTTAGGTTACATCAACACCAGCAACAACGGCTATAGCTGGGCTCATCCCGCAGGCCGGAAAGCAGTTTTTGTTGGCGATTTGGTAGACCGCGGACCTAAAACACCGGACGTACTTAAATTGGTGATGGAGATGGTGGGCAGTGGCAGCGCTTATTGCGTTCCCGGAAATCACGATATAAAGCTGATGCGCTGGCTCAACGGCAAAAATGTTCAGGTTAAACATGGCTTGGAGCAATCTATTGCACAATTAAGTAACGAAACCAGCGAGTTTAGAGAACAGGTTAAGCGTTTTATAGACGGATTAGTTAGCCACTATGTGTTTGATAATGGCAAACTGGTAGTTGCTCATGCCGGTCTGAAAGAAGAAATGCACGGCCGTGGCTCGAGCGCCGTGCGCGAGTTTTGTTTGTACGGCGAAACCACCGGCGAGATTGACGAGTTTGGTTTGCCTGTACGGTATAACTGGGCAAGCGAGTATAAAGGCAAAGCAACCGTGGTGTATGGGCATACGCCGGTGCCACAAGCACAATGGTTAAATAACACCATCGATATTGATACCGGCTGCGTTTTTGGCGGTTCGCTGACTGCTTTGCGTTATCCCGAAAGAGAATTACTATCAATAAAAGCTGCTCAAGTTTACTGCGAGCCGGTGAGGCCGCTTAATTACAAAGTGCCGGCTAATGAGTTAAACTTACAGCACGAAAGCGACCATGTGCTTGACATTGCCGATTTTACAGGTAGACAAATTGTTGAAACCCGTTATGGCAACAACATCACCATTCGCGAAGAAAATGCCATTGCTGCACTGGAGGTGATGAGCCGTTTTGCTATCAACCCTAAATGGCTTATCTATTTGCCGCCAACCATGAGTCCGGCTAAAACCAGCACGTTGATTAATTATTTGGAATTTCCGACGGAAGCGTTTGAGTATTACCGCGAAAATAGCGCAAGCAAAGTGGTATGCCAGGAAAAGCACATGGGCTCGCGTGCCGTAGTTGTGGTGGGCAAAGATGAAGACGCCATTCGTAATGCATTAGGTATTACAGGCGAAGGTATTGGTACGATTTACACCCGTACCGGCCGGGCATTTTTTAACGACAAGGCTACCGAACAAGCGATGCTGCAACGGGTAAATGCAGCGTTAATAAGTTCAGGTTTTTATGAGCGATTTAAAACCGATTGGGTTTGCCTGGATACCGAACTGATGCCCTGGAGTGCCAAAGCACAAGCCCTGCTCGAAACTCAATATGCGGCGGTTGGTTCGGCAGCAACACACGCACTGGCCGAAACCAACAAGGTACTTGCTCAATTTGCCGGCAGAGGTTTAGCAGACAGCGGAATGCTTGACACGTATGAAGCAAAGCAAAATGATACGGCTCATTTTATCAAAGCTTATCAGCAGTACTGCTGGCCGGTAAGTAGCCTGGAAGATTACAAGCTGGCGCCATTTCACATCCTGGCAACGGAGGGTAATCAACATACCAACCAAAACCACGAGTGGCATATGGAAGAAATTAAGCGAATTTGCCAGACCGAGCCCACCATTATGATGGCCACGCCGTATCACATTGTTGATTTGAATAATGAGGAAAGCGTACAACAAGCTACAGACTGGTGGCTTAGCCTCACGGCAAAGGGCGGTGAGGGCATGGTGGTAAAGCCTTATGACTTTATTACCAGTAATGGTAAAGGAATAATTCAGCCCGCCATCAAAATACGAGGTCGCGAGTATTTACGCATCATTTACGGTCCGGAGTATACCGAACAACAAAACCTGGGACGCTTAAAAAGCAGAGGGTTGTCGGCTAAACGTGGCTTAGCCTTGCGCGAATTTGCGTTGGGCATTGAAGGCTTGGAACGCTTTGCGGCCAGAGAACCTTTGAGGCGCGTTCATCAATGTGTATTCGGCGTACTGGCGATGGAAAGCGAACCGGTAGACCCGAGGTTGTAATTTAGGAATAGATTATGAAAGAAATTATCCAACAAAAGCTGCTCGAACTGGAGCAGCTTCATCATGTAAAAATATTATATGCCTGCGAGTCGGGCAGTAGGGCATGGGGTTTTGCCTCGCCGGATAGCGATTTTGATGTCCGGTTCATCTATGCGCGGCCGGTTAACGATTATTTGCAAATAGCTGCCACGGCCGACACATTGGGGTTGCCGGTTAACGAAGTGCTTGATATTGGCGGCTGGGACTTGAAAAAGGCACTGCAACTTTTTTTGAAATCAAATAGTCCTTTATACGAATGGCTGCAATCGCCTATCGTATATCGGCAAGATGACGCATTTGCTGAAGAAATCAAAGCGTTAATGCCACGGTATTTTTCGCCCAGGGCAAGTGCCAATCACTATCTGTCGATGGCGCATAATACGCTCACTCAAGATTTGCAGGCCGAACAGGTAAAACTGAAACGTTACTTCTACGCTCTGCGACCAGCCTTGGCCTGTTTGTGGATAGTGCAGAAGCAAACCTTGCCACCTATGGAGTTTGAGCCACTGAGAACGCTGGTAGAGGATAAAGAGATTCAAACGGCCATTGACGATTTGATGATAAAGAAGCAGGCCGCCGATGAAAAAGCGCTGACCGCTCCCGTAGAAGCATTAAACGAATGGCTTATAGCTACACTGGCCTATTGCCGGGAGCAAATAGCTGCATTAGACAGTGCAAAACAGACAACCGTAGAGCTTGACATGCTTTTTAGAAAATTTATAACATGGTGACTTATCCTGACATTGTTCGGCAAAAGCAATTGATTTTATTGGATTGCATTAGCGGCAGTACGGCTTATAACCTCAATGTTTCGACATCTGACATTGATAAAAAGGGCGTGTTTATCATGCCTCAAATGCAGTTGTACGGCTTTATACGGCAGGAGCAAATTGCCAATGATAGCCACGATGAAGTTTATTTTGAGATAGGGCGTTTTCTGGACTTGCTTTCAAAAAACAATCCATCGATGCTCGAATTGCTGAGTACCCCGGCGCAGTTCATTTTGCAAAAGCATCCGCTGATGCAGTTGCTCAAGCCCGAAGATTTTTTATCCAAACTCTGCCTGGATACATTTGCCGGCTATGCACAAACGCAAATCAGAAAAGCGAGGGGACTCAACAAAAAAATCAATAAACCTTTGGATACCGAACGTAAATCGGTGATTGATTTTTGTTGGGTGATTTACCAAAACGACACGGTACCGCTAAAAGAATGGCTGACAACGATGGGTTATAATCAGCAAGACTGCGGCCTGACCAGTCTGCCGCATTTTAGGGATGTATACTTGCTTTACCACCGGTCACAATTATCGGCCGGAACACTGCGAGGTATTATCTCCGGTGATGATGCGGATGATGTGCAATTAAGTATTGTCCCTAAAGATGCAGAACGTTTAGCGATGATGAATTTTAACAAAGATGGTTATTCGGTTTATTGCCGCGAGTATCGGGAGTATAAACAGTGGGAAGAGAAACGCAATCAACACCGTTACCAAAACACGCTGAGTCACGGTAAAAATTACGACGCCAAAAACATGATGCACACCTTCAGGCTATTAAATATGGCCGAAGAGATAGCCCTGCATCACGAAGTAAGAGTTTACCGGCACGACCGCGACTTTTTACTTAAAATTCGCGTCGGCGAATTTGATTTTGATAATTTGATGGCTATGGCCGAAGAAAAGATGGGACTCATCGAAGAGTTGTTTGCTAAATCAAATCTGCCTGATGTACCGCGGTTAAGCAATCCTCAAGAATTGTTGGTAGAAATCCGCACGGAATTTTACAAGCAGTAATCGACTATTTGGAATTCGCCGGTTAGTGTAACAAAAAGCGAGTCAACAGGACTTAGTTTTAAACCAAACCTGTTGACTCACTTTTTCAAGATAATATTGTCAAAAATGATGCTCAGCCTTATTCGCTTCGTAAGCTCTTTACCGGGTTAGCCAACGAGGCTTTGAGCGCCTGGTAGCTTACCGTTGCAATGGCAATCACGACAGTAGCCATACCGGCCATCACCAGCATCCACCAACTGATACTAATACGGTACTCAAATTTTTGGAGCCATTGCGTTAAACTATAAAACGATACGGGTATGGCCAAAGCAATGGCTATCAGCACCAGTTTCAAAAAGTCTTTTGATAATAAGGTTGTTAACCCTATTACACTTGCACCTAACACTTTACGTACACCAATTTCTTTGATGCGTTGTTCGGCCGCATAAGCAGCTAAGCCAAAAAGACCGAGGCAGGATATAAGTATGGCCAGGCCACCAAACACGTTAGCCAGTGTGCCCAATAGTTTTTCGTTCTGAAACTTGGCTTCAAAATCGCTATCTACGAAATTGATATGCGGCGGAAAAGCAGGATTGATACTTTTAAGCGTTTTGTTGATAATGTCGATGTTGGTGGTGATACTTTTAGCCGGATTGAGGCGTAGGTCAATTACGTCGCCCGGGCTATTGTACATCGATATCATGGGCGCTATTTTTGAGTAAGGCGAGCCCCAAACAAAATCTTTATAAATACCGATGATGGTAGCCGGTTGGTCACCCCATTTAATGACAGTACCAATAGTATTTTTAAGGTGCATCACTTTGGCTGCCGTTTCGTTAATCATTACTGTTTTGCGGGCAGTGTCGGCCGCATTGGACGATGAAAATTCGCGTCCCTCTAACAGTTTCAAACCGGCAGTTTTGGTAAAATCATTACCGCCATGCAAAATATCAAACAAAATTTGCTGATTATCGGGCTTGCCGGGCCAGGTAACGCCCCAACTATTGCTGCCCGATTGGGTGATGCTTTGCGATAATGTAGTGCCGCTGGTAATAGCCCCGGCCTGCTTTAACTCATTAATCAATGCAGCACTTTGGGTTTGCAACGTGCCCTCTACCGGAATTTCTACCAGGTTATTTTTATCAAAGCCTATAGGTTTTGCCTGAACGTATTTTAGCTGGTAATAGATACAAATAGTGGCCGTAATCAAAAATACGGCAAACGAAAACTGCACTACCACTAAAACTTTGCGTAATGATAAAGCCGACCCGCAGCCTTTAAAAAAGCCTTTTAATACTTTAATTGGCTCAAAGGAAGATAAGTAAAACGCAGGATAACTGCCGGCAATAACACCGGTTAATAAACCAATGCCTAACAACACCAGCCATGCTACCGGGTTAGTAAGTGGTAAGCTGATTTGTACACTCAAAAGCGTATTAAAATAGGGCAGGGTAATGACTACCAATGCTGTGGCAATAATAGTTGAGAGCATGGAAAGTATGAGTGATTCCGTCATAAACTGCCCGATAAGCAGCGTACGACCCGAACCAATGGCCTTGCGGATACCCACTTCTTTAGCCCGCTCCTCCGACCGTGCGGTCGACAAGTTCATGAAATTTACACAGGCAATCAACAACAGGCAAACAGCCAGCGTAATAAACAATTGAATCTGGCTAATTAATCCACCGATAACTTTGCCGTCTTCAAAACGCCCGTACAAGTGTAATTTGCCAAAAGGATATAAAAACAGCTGGTTGGTATTGCCAGGGTCTTGCCGGGCAATCAGCTTTCCTAAAATGTTGTTGGCTTTATTCAAAGCTGATGGGGCTTTCAATTTAACCAGGGTGCGACTAAAATTGCTTCCCCAGCCCGAAGTTTTGGCCCAGGTGTTAGCAGCTTCAAATTGCACCCAAGGCATCACATAATCAAAGTGGTAAGTAGAGTTGGTTGGCGGGTCGGCAATAACCCCGGTTACTGTAAAAGGTACTTGATTGTTACGGGTGATAATTTTGCCAAGAGGATTTTCATCCTTAAAAAGCGCTTTAGCCAGGCTTTCGGTTATCACGACGGAGCTCGGCGATTTTAAGGCTGTTTGGGGATTACCTTTGATAAATTGGTAAGTAAGAACATTGAAAAAGCCATCGTCAGTAAACATGCCGGCCTTTTTCAAACGCTGATTATTATAGGTCAGATAGCCCATGCCGCCATAGTCGACCACCCGAACCGCCTCAATCGCCTCGGGTATCTCGCTTTTAATGAATGTTGCGGCCAGTCGTGGTGTGGATGCAAAGGTGTATGTTTTACCGTCACCTGTCTGGTTATTCTCTACCACGTAAACCCGGTCAATATCCTGAAATTGGGTGTCGAAGGTGAGGTGATAGTTGACGTATAGCATCAACAACAAACAGCTGGCTATCCCTAAGGCCAGCCCGCCCATGTTGATTAGCGAAAAGCCTTTATATTTTAAAATATTGCGCCAGGCTATTTTCAAGTAATTCTTAATCATCGAGATTGGATTGATAAACTAAACTGTTAAAAGCTATGCCATTAGCGTATGTGTTTGTTTTTGAGTGTTTTATAATAAGATTAATTAATAGCCATGTACGGATACGGACAGTTATAGCACCTTTACGATACAGTGGCGGATTCATAAAATGCAAAGTAACCGTCCGTAAATTTTTACTTGGAAAGATCAAATATTTTCTGTATATTATAATAAGGCTGCATAAGCAGTCGCTAAACTAAATTAAAAATATATGGAAACAACTGATGAAATTATCATCATTGACCTGGAGGCCACTTGCTGGGAGCAAGACGGCGAATACCAGCGACAGCGAAGCGAGATTATTGAAATTGGCATTTGTAAAATGGATGCCCACACTGGTCGCATTATCAGTAACGAAGGCATACTAATTAAACCTGTACATTCCGAAATCAGCACGTTTTGTACCAAGCTTACCTCCATAACTCCGGCTATGGTAGAGCAGGACGGTTTTAGCCTGAAAGAAGCTTGCGAGATTTTAGAAGATGAGTATGGCAGCAAAAAACTGACCTGGGCCAGTTACGGTGCTTATGACAAGCAAATGCTGAAAGAACAATGTACCAAATTCGGTGTAAACTACCCGATGTCATCGCAGCATGTTAATGTGAAGGTGTTTTTTGCCGAGCAGTATAAATTGGGTCGCGGTATTGGTATGGCCGGTGCGCTTAAGATGCTAGGTATGCCACTAACCGGTACGCATCACCGAGGCGTTGACGACGCCCGGAATATTGCGAAAATCATGAGCCATCTCCTAGCCAATTAAGTTTACCCTTCCGTTGTGCTGTATTTCTTGCAGCACATTAGCTACTAATTTTTTTACAGCAACTTTGAGCGAGAACTTCAAAAATTTGAAGGTACTGCGCCAGGGCTGTATTGCTGTAATAGGTCGTTAATTATCCTAATCGTCTTTTTTAAGCAATTCGATTAACGTTGGTTAAGTCGGGCATCAGTAGCATTTTTTTCATCATCATTTAAATCGACGAACAACACCGCATGGGTGTGCTTTGATTGGTTGCGGTTTAGAACAATCAGCTGCTTTTGCAGGTTATCAAACTCAAAAATACTGACATGAAAAACGCAGAAGAAGATGATTTATATCCGGCCGTGCGCTACGATAATTTTGGTGGGACTGAAGTATTGTACATTGCGCAGTTGCCCAAACCAATACCCGGACCAGGACAGGTGCTGGTAAAAGTTAAAGCCGCAGGCATAAACCCTGGTGAAGCTGCCATCAGGCAGGGATACATGGAAAAGATGTTCCCATCAACCTTTCCATCCGGACAAGGAAGCGATGTGTCCGGTGTGGTAGAAGCGGTGGGAGAGGGCGTAACCATGGTTGAAGCCGGTCGTGAGGTAATAGGCTACAGCAACAACCGCGACACCCATGCGGGTTATGTCGTATTGCCTGAAGAACAGGTAGTACTAAAGCCTGAAAATGTAAGTTGGGAGCAGGCTGGTGGCTTATTTGTAGCAGGCACCACTGCATACGCCGCTGTAAATGCCGTGCAGATTAACACCGGCGATGTGGTTGTAATTTCGGGAGCGGCCGGTGGTGTGGGTTCGGTAGCGGTACAGTTGGCCCATAACCAGGGAGCTAAAGTGATTGGTATTGCCGGCCAAGCAAACCATGATTGGTTAAAGGCGCATGGCGCCACTCCCGTTGCTCATGGCGACGGGATGGAGCAACACCTGCAAGACGCTATAGACGGTGAAAAACCAGATGCGTTTATTGATTTGTTTGGCAAAGGTTACGTTGATTTAGCTGTTAAACTGGGTGTAGCGCCCGACCGCATCAACACCGTCATTGATTTTGAAGCTGCCGAAAAGCACGGTGTAAAAACAGAAGGCAGCCAGAGTGCCGCATACCCTTGGGTACTGTCTGAATTGGCCGACATGATACACACCGGCGCGCTTGAATTTCCGGTAGCTAAAACCTATCCGCTTACCGAGGTAAAACAAGCCTTTGATGACCTGGAACAGCGGCATACGCACGGGAAGATTGTTTTAGTACCGTAAATTGAATTGATACATTACTTCAGTAACAAAATGCAGTCGTCGTTTTCTGCGCTTTGTTACTGAAGTAATTTCTGTTTTGTAAAAAAAGCGTATTATCTAAATTCAAACCAAAACGGAAATATAAAAACTACAATTACTGCCCAAAAGAAATAAACTGGTAGATACTGCGCAATGGTTTTTCCTACTTTATCTGTTTCGGTTTTACGCAGTTGGATTCGTGCTAATTGATAAGTTACCAGCAACAGGTTTAGCAAGATAAGTACGTTACTCCCTACAACGGCGGCACGGTTGGGCGTTAGTCCCCATTCAGCAATTCTGAATACGATAGCCGACAGCGCCATGCTGTTCACGATGATGGTAACTACAGACAGCAGCAGCAAATTCCATAATTGTGATTTACTTGAAGACAAATTCTCATTTCCAGCTACAGAGAAAAAGATAAGCGCCATTACCGCTACCAGCAATACATTGAATATGATTAGAAAGTTACGGTCGTGGTAAAGGTTGTTTTTACTTATTATGGCGGCTACCAAATATATAACCAGCCCCACTAATACGAGTGGCGTAAACAACCGAGCAATAAGCGGTGATATTTTACCTACCAGTGGCGGATTGGTCTGCGTAAGATATGTACCAATCATTACAGCAGCAGGTAAACCAAAAGTTGCAAGGTTTATTAAGTAATTTACATTGATTGGAAACCCGGTCATTGAAAATAAAAGTGTAAAAATTGCGGTGATGAGATAACCAGTTATGACTAGGATTACCGTAATAATAATCAGTTCTCCATTATATCTAAGGTAGCTTAATCGGTTGCGTTCAGCATTGCTTACGCTACCTGAAAAGGCAAAACCCGAAACCGACCACAGAAATAACAGCAGGTGAACACACGACAACTTTAAAGTATTGCTTTTACTGTCGCCGGGCAGCCAATTGATAAAGAGTAGTCCGGTCAACATGATTGCAACGATAGTAATTATCTTATTTACGCTTATCTGATTCTTCCAGCCAAAATAGACTGTTACTACAGGAAAAATAACAAAACCGATGTTTCGGGTGTAGAACTGCTCTTCATTTAAATGAAAGAAGTCGGGTATTTTAGCGATGCATCCAGCTACGAGTGCCAATACGATGACCAACGTTAATTCGTAACGCTTGCCCCAGGTGTTATCGTCGGCTTTGTAGTACAAGCGTTCGTGCCAGCAACGAGCCACATCATTGTTTGGAAATTCCGGATGTAGCGCACTGAACTCCTGTTTGAATAAACTTTTATTAGAACGGTAGAGTTTTTCTAAGTAGCCAGGATTGTTGAGGTGAGTGATGATTTCTTGTTTCATGACAGAGGCAATTGTTTTGAGTGATGACGATGAGCGTGTAGAGTTCTGTTGATTTGTTTAGCATCTAAATAAATCGGTTAGTGGACTTTGATGTCTACCTTTTTCCATAACAAACCCTCAAACTGTATAATCTCACACGCCAAATTTTCAGGATTATGATCTAAAGGTTCGCTGCGTTTAATTAAACGGAAGTTTTTACTAAGTGGACATGTAATTGCATAGCGGTACCTCACGTTGGTAAATGCCCATCCGTCGTTACGCTCTACAATTAGATGTCGATTGCGATGTTGATAAAAACTTACATCATACCATTCTGGAGTCGGGATAATTGAAATCAGAGTCATCAAGCCTGCCATGATGATGGCGAACGGGAACAATAAAATGGCTAAGGCTGAATACCATTTATCCTTGTTTAAAATACGGATAAATGATAGGACCAAGAATATCAGTAAACTAACGCTACCCAGCAATCCTCTCCACCAAAAGTTTGCAAATGGGTATCTGATTTCTACAGAAAACCATTCTAACCATGGTATTAAGCCAAGCAATGCAAGTACGAACGATAATTTGCTCAGAAACTTTAAGGAATATGAATACTTGCAATATTGTGATAAGGTATAGGTCATAAGTTTATATTTTATGATCGGAAAAATAGCGAATAGACCTTGTACATCAATCCCACATCGTTCCGTTTAACCCCAGCACTATACCTATCCACAACACGATTAAGAATCCAACAACGCCGATAACAATAGTTAATATTCTATTTAAGCCCAGTTTGGTAATGCGGTATGCCAATGCACCTCCAAATGCTCCGACCAGTGGTGTTAAAATTAAGGGCTTTATTATCCAGTAAGTGCCCCATTCGGGCCTTCCTTTACCGGCACCAATTACAAAAAACAAGATGGTCGTCAATGCAATGCCGCCGCCAAACAGCATCCACTTTACTAACGCCGAGAGAGCCTGAGGTTTTTGATTTAAGTTTTGAGAATGTGTCATGTGTTCAGTTTTGAAAAGTACTTTGATATGCAAAGTAAGATTATGTACTTTGAATTGCAAAGTGAAATTTAAAATATTTTTAGATGTCCTGTTTTTTGCCGTAGAGTTAGCTGTTGGAAGCTTGCTTATGAGCAACAACAAGGTTGCACAAGCTTTGCAAAACGGACTTTAGAGGATTTTTTAATTATGACTTTCCAATTTAACAACCGCTATTTCTATCTAACTATAGTATTGCTTTCCGTCGAGGTTTTTATTGGCATTTTTGTTCAGGATAACTGGATTAGGCCATATGGCGGCGACTTTTTAGTCGTTATCCTGCTATATTGTTTTGTAAAGAGTTTTATATCGTCAGGTCATCGGCGTGTTGCAGCAGGAGTGTTTCCATTTGCTTATTTAACCGAAACTATGCAGTAGCTGCAAGTTGTAAAATTGTTGGATTTACAGTGTAACCGCTTTGCCTGTGTTATGATAGGCACGCAGTTTTCGTGGATGGATATGTTGATGTATGCTTTGGGGATTGTGTTAGTTTGGCTTTTAGAAAGTAAGATGAATGGCAAGCTTACTAAAGTAAACCTCTTTGCATGCCTTAAAAGTGACTTTATGAACAACAGTGAATAGGAGTTGCAGACAGGTAACTCTAACCATTATTTCTCCAGTTTAGCTGCCTCTTTCGCGTTCAACACAGTCAGCTTCATCCAAACCGGCGTTCCCGGGTTACCATTTTTATCAACTTTCAGGGCCGTAAGTTTATCAATTAAATCCAGCCCTTGTACAATTTCGCCAAATATCATGTAGCGCTGGTCGAGCGAGGGCTGACCGCCTATGGTAGTGTAGGCCTCGCGTTGGGCAGCACTGAAGTGGGTGTTGAATTTCTTCTCTATGGTGTCAAGCCTGCCGTTGGTTACTTTTTTGCCATCAACCAAATATATCTGCGTGGTAAACGAGGCCTTGGTCGGGTTATCGTCCCGCCCCATACCCAAGGCTCCGCGTTTGTGAAACAAATTTGGTCTAAATTCAGGTGCTATCCATTTTTGTTCAGCATTCAAAACATGCGGCTTCTCATATAGCGAATCGGGGTCGCCGCCTTGTACCACAAAATCTTTAATGATGCGGTTAAAGGTGGTTTTATTAAAGTATCCTTTTTTTACCAGCCTGATAAAATTATCGCGATGCACGGGTGTTTCGTTAGACAGGATGACAATGCATGATCCTTGTGGCGTTTCAATTTTCACATATTGATGTTTGGCCTGAGCAAACGCAACGGCAGAAATGGTAAGTGCAAGTAGCAGAGAAAGAATCGGTTTTAACATAGCAACTAAATGGACAGCAATATAAGGGTTTGCTTTCATTAGCTTGAAAAGAAAAAATGATAAGGTTTAGTGACTTTTAATTGTCTGATGTAAAACTAATAGTTTAGTTTTTATTAAGCAAGTGTTTCTAAAAATTATTTTACTGATAACTTGTAGAAAAGCTTTGCACCAGGATTTACAACCTTTACTTGTAATGCTTATTTTAGCTTCATGACCGATCACTTTCCGTTTTATATCAGCCTGATTATTGCAATTGTATTGCTGGTTATGCTGGCCGAAAAAATCAAGATTGCCTATCCGGTGGTGTTGGTGGCGGCAGGGTTGCTTATCAGCTTTATGCCTTTTATACCGTCGGTACATATTACGCCCGAACTTATCTTTATCATCTTTTTGCCGCCTCTGCTTTACGAGGCGTCCTGGGCTATCTCGTGGAAAGAGCTTTGGCGCTGGCGGCGAATTGTTGGCAGTTTTGCCTTTGTAGTGGTGTTTTTTACGGCACTATCTGTAGCTTTTGTGGCTAATTACTTCATTCCGGGTTTTTCGTTGGCTTTAGGTTTTTTGTTGGGTGGTATAGTATCGCCGCCCGATGCCGTGAGCGCTGGAGCCATTATGCAATTTGTAAACGTGCCTAAGCGTGTGTCGGTGATATTAGAGGGAGAAAGTTTACTTAATGATGCCTCGTCATTAATTATCTTCAGGTTTGCTTTAATAGCCGTGGCCACCGGGCAGTTTGTTTGGTACAGTGCGGCGCTGAGCTTTGGCTGGATGCTGTTAGGGGGTATTGGTATTGGCCTGATGATAGGGTGGATTTTTATGAAAGCGCACCGGCATTTACCTACCAATGCCAATATTGATACAGTGCTGAGTCTGGTAACACCCTACGTGATGTACATTGCTGCTGAAGAAGTACATAGCTCGGGCGTGTTGGCCGTAGTAAGCGGCGGACTTTTACTTTCTAACAAACGGCACTGGTTTTTAAACAGCAGTTCGAGGCTGCGTGGCATCAATGTGTGGTCGAGCCTGGCCTTTGTACTTAATGGGCTTGTATTTGTGCTTATTGGGCTTGATTTGCCCGAGATTACCGCCGGGTTGAAACAGGAGGGGAGCAGCTTTGCAGGTGCTATTGGTTATGGCTTGATGATTACTGCTACACTCATCATTGTACGGATTATAGCCGCTTACAGCGCTGTTTTTGTAACGCTGATTGCGCGCAACTTTATTACCGTGGCCGATGCACGTCATCCGGGTTATCAAACGCCGATACTGTTAGGCTGGACGGGTATGCGTGGCGTGGTTTCGCTGGCGGCTGCTTTATCTATCCCGGTACATCTGAATAACGGCGCCGCGTTTCCGCAGCGAAGCCTTATTTTATTCATCACTTTCATCGTCATACTCGGAACGTTATTGCTACAGGGACTCACCCTGCCAACGCTGATAGCCCGCATCAAATTACCGGAATACTTTTATGAGGACGAGTTGTCGGAAGAAGAAGCTGAAAATATAATACACCGGGAAATGTCGGCTTATGCTCTTGCAGAGCTAAAAACAGCTTACGCCGGCCAGTGGGAGCACTCGTCCATTTTGCAGCAACTGGCAGCTAAATGGGAGGGCAAAAGCAACAATAACCCGGAGGCTGCTTTTACCGAAGAAAGCTTGAACATCTATTTAAATTTGCTCAATAAGCAGCGCGAATGGTTATTAAAAAGAAACGAAACAGACGA
>CAJYSL010000183.1 GCA_913777515.1 uncultured Mucilaginibacter sp. | reverse complement strand
ATATAGAAAGCCGCCTGGCCGAGCTGCACCTTTACACCGCCGGTAACTATACTATTAAAAGTGCCTTCGATATGCTACTGTACGATTTGGCCGCTAAACAAGCCACGCTACCTTTGTACCGCTATTTGGGTGGCGAAAAGCGGCAAATCATCACCGACGTAACTATTGGTATTGATACTGCCGACAACATGGCCGCTTCGGCAGCAAAGTTTGTAGCCCAGGGTTTCAGGATTATTAAAGTAAAGCTGGGCAAAAAGCCGGACGATGACATACAACGTATAAAAGCCATCAGGCAGGCCGTGCCCGCCGATGTGGATATCCGTATTGATGCCAACCAGGGCTGGACGTTTGATGAAGCTGCCTATGCCCTAAAACAATTGGCACAATACCACATCAGTTTTTGCGAGCAGCCCATGCGTACGTATAATGATGAGTGGCTGCCCGAGTTATGCCGGCAATCGCCTATTGCAATTATGGCTGATGAAAGTGTGTACACCCACCATGATGCCGGCCGCATCATCAGGAATAATGCGGCCCGCTTTATCAATATCAAATTTGCCAAAAGTGGAGGCATTAACGAGGCCATCAAAATTAACCAAGTTGCTGAGGCTAACGGCATGCCTTGCATGTTGGGCAGTATGTTGGAGAGCCGCTTGGCTCTGACCGCTAACGTGCATTTCGCCATGGCTTTTACTAATCTGCAATTTTTTGACCTCGATACTTGCCTGCTCGGCCAGTTGGCCGACCCGGTAATAGGCGGTTTCTGGTATAACGGCATGGCGCTCGAAATTACCGACGAGCCCGGCATTGGTGCCACGGTAGACCAGGCTTATCTTGATAAATTAGAATCGATAAAAATTTAACAGCCTGAGCCGATAATGGAAGAGCTGAATAATTTATACCTCGACGCTATGCCCGGCCGTACAGCCAAGGTAGGTGGGCGCGAGTTCTTGTTTTTTTCGGGATATAATTATTTAGGCATCAATAATCACCGGGAGTTTAATGCTCTACTGCAAAAAGGTGTACGCAGGTACGGATGGCTGTTCCCTTCGTCGCGTATATCAAATACCCGGCTGCACCTGTATGATGAATGTGAGCTCATGCTGGCCGAAGCCACCGGTTGTGAAGCGGCGGTGCTTTTACCAACCGGTTTTACCGCAGGTCGTGTGGCCACCTCATTACCGCAGGATATTAATAACTCGCCCGCCTCGCATCCGGCTATCCTGAGACATAAAAGCGGCTTGCCGGATATAGCTGCATGGGAGCAGCAGGTTTTAAACTATGCTGATGAGGCAAAACAGCCTTTGGTTATTGCCGGCGATTCGGCCAATCCGCTGACGGCTACGATTTACGATTTTAGCTTTTTAAAGCGAGCGCAACGCCCGCTTACTTTAATTGTCGACGATTCGCACGGTGTAGGTTTAATGGGTAATGATGGTTTTGGTACAAGTGCTGCAGTGCCTAAGCAAAGCGGGCTGGATTATATTTTTACTTATTCGTTGTCAAAAGCCCTGGGCATCAGCGGTGGTGCTATCAGCTGTTCGGCCGGGCGGGCTGCTTATTATAAGTTGCTGCCGGCTTATACCGGTAGTACACCTATCTCTCCGGCGCAGGTATATGCTTTTATGCATGGGCAGCACATTTATGCTGAGCAGCGCCAAAAGCTCAGGCAAAACATTGTTCATTTTGCCGAATGTGTAAGGCAGTTGTCGGGTATACATTATACTCCTGATTTTCCGGTGTTCGTGTTGCCTGCGCAAGCAAACGAAAAACGTTTGTATGACGATGGAATTATTATTTCCTCCTTCGCCTACCCCACGCCCAGCAGTCCGAAACTTAACCGCATTGTTATTAATGCTGAACATACGCCTGATGATTTGGACCGCTTGGCCGAGGTTCTACACCGGCAATGGAATGTATAAACCAGTTATTTTTATTATTGGATGAAAAGTAACGTATTTGAAAGGCCGGTACCTTATCGGAATTCGGCCAACGCAAAATTTTGTTTTTGCCTGATAGGCATTTTACTAACCTGCGCAGTTTTTTGTCAGGGCATTTATGCGCAGCGCATCCCCAAACGTAAAATCCGTAAGCTGATAGAAAAGTCGGCCATTAACCGCGACCATTTTACGGGTTTTGCCTTGTACGACCCGGAAAAAAAGAAGATGATTTATGAGTATAATGCTGATAAATATTTCATCCCGGCTTCGAACACTAAACTGTATACCTTTTACACCGCTTTAAATATGCTGGGCGATTCGATACCCGGGCTGCGCTACATCACCAAAGGCGATTCACTCATTTTTTGGGGAACCGGCGACCCGTCGTTCCTGCATTCCACGCTAAAATCTACCAAGGCTTTTGATTTGCTGAAACGGAGTAACAAAAAGCTTTTTTACTCGGCTACCAATTACAAAGGAGCCTTTTACGGCGTAAACTGGCCGTATGATAACTACGGCGATTATTACCAGGCCGAAATTACCGATATGCCCGTTCAGGATAACGTAGCGCTAATTAAAGCCGACGGCAGGGGCGGGTTGACGATTGTCCCTACATTTTTGAAAAATTACCTCAAAGTAGATACTTCGTATCATCCGCAAAGCTTTGAAGTTGAGCGTTCGCTCACCGAAAATAAATTCAGGTACCCCAATATACCAATACCTGTTGGGTTTGGTCAGGAAATCCCTTGGAAAACCAGTCCGGCGCTAACATTAACCCTGCTGCAGGATACGCTTAAAAAGCCTATCGGGTTAATCAGCATGAAGATGCCCGACAGTGCCAGAACGCTGTACTCGATTGCTGCCGATTCTATTTATAAACGCATGAATTTACCAAGCGACAATTTTGTAGCCGAACAATTACTGTTGGTATGCTCATCTACCTTACCCGGCGGGACATTAAGCACGGCTGATGTAATTGCTTATAGCAAAAAGCATTTCATGCGCGACTTGCCCGACGAGCCGCAATGGGTTGATGGTTCGGGCCTATCTCGTCAGGATTTATTTACGCCCAGAACCACGATAGCCCTGCTGCAAAAAATAGCCGACAAAGTAGGGGACGAAGAAAGATTGCATAACCTGTTACCTGCCGGCGGTGTGTCGGGCACGTTGAAACGGGCCTATCAAACCGATAACGGGGTGCCCTTTGTATGGGGTAAAACCGGCAGTTTATCCAACAACCATAACCAAAGCGGATACCTGATTACCCGAAAAGGCAAAAAGCTTATCTTTTCGTATATGAATAACAACTTTACCCGCCCCACGGCCGAAATCAGAGCAGAAATGGTTCGGGTGATGACAGAGATACATAACCGGTTTTAAGCACCGGCTGTAAAGTAATCGGTTGTTAGTTTTCGTAAGCGCCCATGTTGGGGGCTTTACCTTGTGCGCGTGGCCTACCTTCTATATCAAACTTGCTATAAAAAGTGGTATTACCCTTACCCCGCGCCGGACTGTCATCTGCCAGCCCAAAGTTCGCCCTAATACTATGAATAGGGCTGATGAAGCGCGGATAAACACCGGTTATACAACCTTCGCCGGTAATGCTTACAAGCTCGCGCCGCGGATGGCTGATGTTGTAATGCATGTTGTTTTTGTAGGTAAGGTTAGTGTTGGTGTAGTTGGAATTGATGAGTACCGTAGAATCGGACACCAGGATGTTGTTCATAATCTTATTATCGTTGCTCAATCCCGATAATATTTGTCCCGCATTAATGCCCGGCGTTCTGGAATTACAGAATGCTGTGTTATTGATGATATCAATATGGTCGCTCTGAAAGGTATGAATACCTGTGCCGCCGTTAAACCAGCTTACATTGTTCTCGATTAACGTGCGGCCTTCATAATTGCCCAGTTTTGAGCCATATTGCTTATTCCTGAAATCGTCTACAATAATACCGTTACCATCAGCCAGCTGACAGTTCTTAATCCAGGGTACCAGCGAGCGGTTGTAATAACACTTGTTGCGGCGGATGAAGTTATGATAGCCTTTAATATGATTGGAGTTCCAGAACTGGTAAAATGAAATGCCGCTGGTGCCATATATCGTATAAAGGCTGTTGTTATAAACCAGGTTATCCTCAACCGTAATATAATCGGCTTGTATGGCGCCTATGCCGCCGCCGCCGCAATCATGCACTATATTTTTAGCGATAATGATGTGGTGCGAATGCCTTTTGCCATCGCTGCTGATGATGATGCCATTGCCGTTATACCTAGGGTCGACAGTGCCGCGCTTGTTACGGCAGCTTTGTGGCTGCATTAGCGCCTTTTCGAGTTTTACATTGCCATTGTTGCCTATAACCTCAAAGCCGATGATTTTGATAAAGCTTGCTCCATTTCTGATAGAGATACCCGACCAGCCTGTAAACCTGATGACCGGGTGATGGCCCGGGTAGTTGGTATATACTATATACTTTTCTTTATTCTTTTCGCGCTTACCGCCCCGGTCTATCACCAAAACATCACACACACTGCACTCGGGTGTATAGGTGCCGTTCATTACAAAAACGGTATCGCCGGGCTGGGTGAGCTTTACCACATCCTGAATCCTGCTCTTAGGTTTCGAAACACTTTTTCCGTTGTTACCGGGCTTGCCGGTTTCGCTGTTTACGTAATAGTTTTTGGCCAAAGCCGGTAAGCCGGCCAATAGCAAAATGCAAGCGTAGAAAAACCTCATCGGGTAAATGTACAAATAGACACTCTTGTACACAAAATGCAAATCCAATAAACATATTCCGGACAATGCAGGTTTGTACTAAATGAAAGTGCTTACATTTTGTAATTTTTAAAATTCCGCTTTAACGATATAAATAGTCTACTGCCGAAAATTATTAAATAGGAGATTAAATAAATATCATTATCCTTTTAAATGTTACTTTTGCTGACTGCCGGTGCAAGACGAAGAAATTGACGTAGTGTAAGGGGTTTCACTTTGGCATAAATGTTGGTAACCCTGATAAAGTGAATTAGTATTAAACTATTGAGCGAAAATTTTGAATTAAATTTTAGACATCATTATATACTGATATAGACACTAAGTTAATGGAAACTCGCTACTCTTACATCTTACGCTATGTACTCGCATTCAGCGATATCCTTTTGGTGAATGTATGTTTTTTTATTGCTTCGCAATTACTAAACGTATACGAGTCTACTTTTACACTGGATTATCGGTACGATTTGATAATCTGTAATTTAATCTGGATTGTATGTTCTTTTGTTTACACCCTGTACTTCAAAAAAACGTTTCATAAGCTCGAAGCTATCTATAAAGCCACGCTTCAAAGTATATCTCTGCATTTAGTTTTATTTCTTTCTTTCTTGTTTTTTTGCGAGCAAACGCACTTTCCGCGCAGGTTTTTAGTGTTCTTTTACCTGCAAATGGTGCTCGGATTTTTACTCAGCCGATTTTTTGGCACGCTATTTATAAGTTTGTATAGCAAAAATTTTAGTCTTGGTAAAGCGGTTGCTGTGTTGGGTATGAGTGAAGGTGGTGTTAAGCTGGCCTCTTACCTGCTAAAACAAAACAGTTTAAAGTTTGTCGGTATCCTTGATAAGGATAAAGCAACCATCAGCAGTAAGGGAACATTCAAGATATCTGCAGCAATTGAGTATTTGCGGGCTGCAGCTAAAAAGGGCGTTGAGGAGGTGTATGTTTCCGTAAGGCCCGACAGGTTGAATGACTTGAGTTACTTGATTAGAGAAGGTGAAAAAAATTGCATCAGTTTAAAGTTTGTTCCCGACATGAGCATGTTGGAATCGACCTTTAAGTTTGACAAGATGGGGGATTTTACCGTGTTAAGTGCACGTAAAGAACCTTTGGAAGATATTAAAAACAGGCTGAAAAAACGTGTTTTTGATATTACGGTCAGTTTGTTTGTAATCATATTTATTTTTACCTGGCTATATCCGCTGCTGGCCATTATCATTAAACTGCAAAGTAAAGGACCGGTGTTTTTTGCTCAGTTGCGCACGGGGCGCAATAAAAAGCCTTTCTGGTGTTACAAATTCAGAAGTATGCGCCTTAATAATGACAGCGATAAGCGACAGGCCAGTATGGATGATGACCGGATTACACCGATAGGACGCTTTATACGCAAAACCAGTTTGGATGAGTTTCCGCAGTTCTTTAACGTATTGTTAGGATACATGAGTATAGTGGGCCCGCGGCCTCACATGCTTTCGCATACCGAGCAATACAGCCAGATAGTAGATAAATACATGTTGCGCCAGTTTTTAAAACCCGGTATTACCGGTTGGGCGCAGATTAACGGTTACCGCGGAGAAACCAAGGAGCCATATTTGATGGAAAAGCGTGTTGAACACGATATCTGGTACATGGAAAACTGGTCGGTGATGCTGGATTTGAAGATAGTGTTCCTGACAGTTATCAACATGTTAAAAGGCGAAAAAAATGCATATTAGTCATATAATATATAAATAAATTCAATCAATTCTTATAATTCAGAGTTACCACTATGAAAGTAAAAACTACCTTTAACTTGCGCAATCTTTTAAAAGTTGCAACTGCAGCAGGCATATTATTTTTAAGCTCTTGTGCTTCTTATGATAAAGTGCCTTATTTCCAGGACCTGAGCCGTAGTAAAATTACCACTACCGATATCAATAACCTGTCTTACCCTACTATTCAGCCTAAAGATCAGATTGCTATCACTGTTAGCAGTTTAAATCAGGATGCAGCCAATGTATTCAGCAATAATACTTTAAATGCCGGCACCGAAACACAAAGCCCTGTTTATGGCTATCTGGTAGACCAAAACGGTGAAGTAAAATTACCTTTAGTAGGTAATGTAAAAGTAAGCGGCATGACTACCCAGCAAGTATCTGCTCAATTAGAGCAAAAATTAGGTACTTACTTAACTAATCCTGTTGTATCTGTACGTTTGGTTAGCTTTAAAGTAGCTGTTATGGGTGATGTATTACGTCCTAACGTTTATGCCAGCCCAAGCGAAAGATTAACTGTAACTGAGGCTTTAGCTTTAGCAGGTGACTTAAACATCACTGCTCACCGCGAGGATGTATTATTAGTAAGAGAAGAAAACGGTGTACGTGTAACTGTGCCTTTAGATTTAACTTCTAAAAGATTATTTGAGTCTCCATATTTTTATATGAAACCAAACGATTTAATCTACGTACAACCAGGCAAACTGAAGTTAAGCAATGCTGACAATGGTTACCAAAAAGCATCTTTAGTAATTTCTGCTTTATCATTAGTGGCCATCGCTATTTCAGTATTACACAATAACAACTAATTAAGTTGGGTGGTAATCGTTTTAAAGCAAGTTTAATAATGGATACTAAGAATAATTTTGTGGATTTGAGTGCGGTGTTGAAAAGGTACCTTTATCATTGGCCTCTGTTTGTGCTCGGATTGTTGATTGCAGGAGGCATTGCTTATACTTATTTAAACGTTACAAACCCGGTTTATGAAGTAAGTGCGACCATTCTGGTAAAGGATGAAAAAAAATCGCCTGAAGAAAAGGCTGCTTTGCCGGAATTAGAGCAAACCACGTCTCCAAAAAACGCTGAGGCGGAAATAGAGATTGTGCGCTCGAAAAAGCTAATCAACCAGGTGGTAGACAAATACCAATTATGGACAAGTTATAAAACCAAACAAGGTTTAAAAACTTCCGATTTGTATGAGTCTACCCCGGTTAAGTTGGTGATGGTTCAAAAAACCGGTACACCTAAAAAGCAAAAAATTGAGGTTACCATCAAAAGTAAAACTCAGTTTGAGGTTGAAAACTTAAGTGGCCAAAAACAGGCGGTTAATTTTAATACAGACTACAAAAGTACTTTCGGCACCTGGAAACTGGTTCCGACGGATTTTATCGACCAGTACATCGGTTCGAAAATTAATATTGAGGTTAACGACCCGCTGATTGCTACCAACAACTACGTTAAAATGCTGGACGCCCACTTGTTAGACAAGCAGGCGCCAACCATCGGTTTGTTTGTAGAGGATGAAGAGCCAAAGCGTGGACAAGACTTTTTGAACGGTCTTATAGCTGCCTACAACAATGCAGCTATGATCGAACAAAAACGTGTAACCAAAAACATGATTGATTTTCTTGATAAGCGTTTGGCTTCTTTGTCGGGCGAATTAAATCATGCAGAATCTAAAGTACAAGGTTATCGTAGTGCTCAAGGTTTGGCGGATATCAGTAGCCAGGCAAAAGCATATATCGAAAATTCGCAGTCGAATGACGCTAAACTGAATGATGTAAATGTACAGTTGAATGTACTTAACGGCATTGAGCAGTATGTAAATTCATCATCAGGAAACCCGCCATCTACCATGGGTATATCGGACCCAACCCTGACCAGGCAGGTAGAGAAACTGGTTGATTTACAGCTGAAACGTACAGAACTTTTGGGTACCACACCCGAAGCTAACCCGATATTTAAGCCTATTAACGAACAGATTGCTTTAACAAAAGCATCTATCAAAGAAGTTATCAGGGGCGTAAAATCATCTTTGCTAAGTTCTAAACGTCAGTTGCAGGTTGTGAGTTCCAAAACACAATCTTCATTGCAGGATTTACCTAACCAGGATCGTCAGGTTGGCGACATGAAACGTCAGCAAGAGCTGAAAGAGAATCAGTATGTGTACCTCCTGAAAAAACGTGATGATTTGTCTCTAAGCTATGCAGCTACTGTTACTGATGCCCGTATTGTTGACGAAGCCAGCATTGGCGACATACAGTGGCCACGGCCGGCTTTAGTAGCTGCTATTGCGCTGCTGGCCGGTGTTGGTTTGCCGTTCCTGATTATCTTCTTCAGGCATACTTTTAACGGAAGTATTACCAGCCGTCGTGATATCGAAACTTCGATAGAGGTACCGGTAGTGGGTGAGATTACTTACGAAAACTTAGGTAA
>CAJYSL010000182.1 GCA_913777515.1 uncultured Mucilaginibacter sp. | reverse complement strand
GCTTACTTTTGATACCGAAAAAGTATTGATAGTTGAAAAGGAAAGCTTTATTCGTAATTAATCCGGTGGCAGGTGGTAAATCTAAAGAGCACGTGCCGCAATTAATTAAGCAATACCTTAACAAAGAAGCCATTGAGCCTACCATCGTATTTACCGAAGAGGCCGGGCATGCACACTGGCTGGCTAAAGAAGCCAGCGCTACTCATCATAATATTGTTGCCGTAGGAGGGGATGGTACAGTAAACGAGGTGGCCTCTGCCGTAGTAGGCAGCCAGGCCGCATTGGGCATATTGCCTTTTGGCTCGGGCAACGGCTTGTCCCGGTTTTTGAGCATACCGATGGATACGGTTAAGGCTATACAAGCTATCAACACTCACCATACCCAAATCATAGATGCGGCGCAGCTAAACGGGCAATGGTTTTTTAACATGGCCGGCATGGGGTTCGACGCGCATATCAGTCACGTTTTTGCCCAGCAAACCAAGCGGGGCTTTATTACCTACTTTAAATCGGCCGTAAGCGAAATCATAAGTTATAAATCGCAGCGGTACGATATGGTTATCGACGGTAAGACTTACAGTCGTGATGCCTTTATGCTGAGCTTCGCCAATTCCTCGCAGTATGGTAATAATGCTCACGTATCACCGCATGCCTCAGTACAGGATGGGCTGCTTGACGTGTGTGTCATTAAGCCGTTTCCTTTATACCGTTTTCCCGAAATGGGACTGCGTATGTTTAATAAAACAGCCGATAAGTCGCAATACGTAGAAATTATTCGCGGAAAGAACATACAAGTATCGCGCAACGCCGCCGGCCCCGTACATCTGGACGGTGAGCCTCAAAACCTGGGTGCTGATATTGACATCAAAATTGTACCTTTATCATTAAAGGTAATTGTGGGCAGCAGTTACAGCGCGTAAGCTATGAGCAAGAAAAATAAAAACTTTTCCGGCGGAATGATTTATTCCACCAATCCTGATTTTGAATTTGATGCCGGAAGTCAGGACGATATTACCACGCCGCCACCTCAGCAGCAAAATCTAAAAATTTATCTGGACCGCAAAAGTGGGAGTAAACTCGTGACGCGGGTTACCGGTTTTGCCGGAGCCGAAAGTGATTTGGAAGCTTTAGGAAAAGTATTAAAAACCAAGTGCGGTGTTGGTGGTTCTGTAAAAGATTATGAGATTTTAATTCAGGGAGATTTCCGCGATAAAATACTCCAGATTTTAACTTCGGATGGTTATAAAGCTAAAAAGGCAGGCGGCTAATTATCCACCGTCTTTTGTGAATTTACCATGAAACTTAAGTTAATATTGCTAAAACGTTTTAAAAAACATCGAATTTGTTTTAAGTTTAGCAAAAACTAATCGTTTTGTTTGGAAATGCAGCAAAAATGAAGTCGGTTATACCCGTTTTTGTTTTAAGTAAGCCAAATAACGAAAATTGCAGTGGCTATATCATTTTAGTTACAGTTTTTTAACGTTGAAAGCTTGCTATTATTAAAAAAAATGGTTTTCATTGCAGAAAATTGTTTGGTTAAACATAATAAACGCAATGGATTGCGTTAATAGATAAACCAGTTGACAAACCAAATAATAAGTTTGACATTAAATAATTGTAAAGAATTACATTTTGCTTAATTTTATAATCATAAAATTATAAATTTGTTATTCGTTTAAAGAGCATATTTAATTAACTAAATAGATAAATAAAAACTAAAACTAAATTTAAAGTAATGGCAACCGCTCCATCAAAACCAACTACTCCTGTTAAAAAAGAAAGCTCAGGTAACTCAGGTGCTTTCGCTTCTCTTGTTATTCCTATTTGTTTCGTAATCGCTGTATTACTGTTTATTTTTGTTTTTGGTGATGCCAGTCATTATAAAGGTGGCGATCCTAAAGGCGAGCCTGTTGACGTATTCGGTACTGTACACAAAGGTGGTCCGATTGTACCGGTTCTGATGACCATGTTCCTGATGATGGTTGTTTTCTCTATCGAGCGTTTTGTTGTTATTGGCAAAGCTTCTGGTACCGGTAACGTTGATGCATTTGTTAGAAAAATCAACGCTTTCTTAAACCAAGGTAACATCGAGGCTGCAAGCCAAGAGTGTGATAAACAAAAAGGTTCGGTAGCTAACGTTATCAAATCTGGTTTGAAAAAATACCGTGAAATGGAAGAAGAGCCAAACCTTGACGTTGACCAAAAAACTTTAGCTATCCAAAAAGATATCGAAGAGGCTACTGCTTTAGAAATGCCAATGTTAGAGCAAAACCTTACTATCATCGCTACTTTAGTATCAGTAGGTACGTTAGTAGGTTTGTTAGGTACGGTAGTAGGTATGATTGGTGCGTTCCAGACACTGGCTACTTCAGGTGCTCCTAACCAGGCTGAGTTATCATCTCACATTTCTGAGGCTTTGATTAACACTGCATTGGGTATCGCAACTTCAGCATTGTCAATTATCTCTTACAACGTGTTTACGTCTAAAATTGATAAACTGACTTACGCTATCGACGAAACCGGTTTCAGCATTGTACAAACATTTGCTGCTTCACACAAAAATAAAGCAAGATACTAATATTGGTAAACGCTGATCTGCCGTTATTATAATAAGTAATATCGGCAGACACAGTTGTCTGATAAATAACCAATTGTTTAGTATTGATTTTTAAGAACAGAATATAAAATGCCTAGAGTAAAAATTCCAAGAAAGAGTACGTCGATAGATATGACCGCAATGTGTGATGTGGCGTTTCTGTTACTTACCTTCTTTATATTAACGGCAAAACCAAGGGTTGAAGATCCCGTTCCGGTAGATACCCCGGGAGCTGCAACACAGGTGATTTTGCCGGAAACCGACATTGCAACGATGACCATTGGCGGTAAAGGTAAGGTGTTTTTCGGAGTTGAAGGTTTTGAAGTGCGCAAGCAATTATTGCAGCGTATGGGCGAAAAATATAAAATTGGTTTTACGCAAAGTGAATTAGATCGTTTTGCGGTTATGCCTAACATTGGTGTACCAATGAGCCAGGTAAAACAGTTTATTAATTTAGACGCCGACCAACGTAAAGCTTTTAAAGCGCCTGGTATACCAACCGACTCTGTAAGTAACGAATTGTATAACTGGATACACGAAGCTCGTGTTGTAAACAAAAACTTGTCTAACAAAGAGCTGCGTATCACTATTAAAGGTGATAGCAAAGAAGAGTATCCAACTATTCAACGCATCATTGCCATCTTGCAAAAGCAGGAAGTAAACAAGTTTAGTTTAATTACAACATTAAGAGGAAAGTAATATAAAATGGCAGAATTAGATACCTCCGGCGGGGGTGGTAAGAAGGGCGGAAAAGTAAGAAGTAAAAAGCAATCAACCCGTGTTGACTTAACAGCAATGGTAGATTTGGCTTTCTTACTGGTAACTTTCTTCATGCTTACTACTACCCTGTCAAAGCCAAAAGCAATGGATTTGGCCATGCCGGATAAAAACGAAGAAAATCCTCAGGAGCAGGAGCCAATTGCAGCTTCAAGAACGGTAACCGTTCTTTTAGGTAAAGACAATCGTTTAGAGTGGTTTGTAGGTACGCCTACCGATCCGCTTTCGGCACCAACCGTAGATAACTATGGTAAAGATGGTATACGTAAAGTATTAATTGAAAAAGGCCAGGAAATTAAGCAAAAAACCGGCAAGGATATGTTCGTAATTGTTAAGCCAAGTGATAAATCAATCTACAAAAACATGATTGACATTATTGATGAGCTAAACATTACCAACAATAAATTGTACGCTATAGTAGATATTACTCCGGTGGAGATCAAACTATTGCAGGACGTTGGCTTGTATTAATCAATAACTTACTTTAAATAATTATTAACAAAATAAAGTCATGGCTATTTTAGGATCAAAACTTGACATACTGAAACCTGAGTGGCTTGATGTTGTTTTTTCTGATAGGAACAAAGCTTACGGTGCTTACGAATTGCGTAAAAGCAATCCGAAAAATACTTTAAAAGCATTGGCTATTACGATTATCTTATTCGTATTAGCGATCTCAGCTCCTACAATCATTAACAAAATCAAGGGTTTTATACCCAAGCCAAAAGAAAAGGTTAAAATTGAAGAGGTGGTATTACAGCCACCGCCACCATTAAATGAGGCAGAGCCACCTCCGCCGCCACCACCAAGTCCCGAGCCTCAAAAGCCGAGGGTTGACCAGGTGCGTTTCCCACCTCCGGTAGTAAAACCCGATGAGCAGGTACGCGAAAAAGATCCGCCAAGCCAGGATGAGCTTAAGGTAGCTGACCCGGGTCAAAAGGATATCAAAGGTGACCCTACACAAACTGTTCGTATTGACGAGCCAGTAGGGAACGCTCCGGTTAGTGCTGCAGTAACCGAATCTAACCCTAACGAAATCTTTACCTCGGTAGAAGTTTTACCTTCTTTCCCAGGTGGTATGGAAGCTTTCGGTAAATATTTAGGTAGAGCACTTCGTTACCCGTCAGTAGCACAAGAAAACGGTGTACAAGGCCGTGTTAACGTTACCTTCGTTGTTGAACGTGATGGTAGCTTAACCGACATCAAACCAATCGGTCGCCAATTAGGCTCTGGTTTGGAAGAAGAAGCGGTGCGCGTATTAAAGTCTGCACCTAAGTGGACGCCTGGTCGCCAAAATGGTCGTCCGGTTCGTGTTCAGTACACAGTACCAATTGTATTTACTTTAGCAGATCAATAAAAGATTAATGTTAAATACTGATTTTAATAAACAAAAATCGCCCCAAAGGCGGTTTTTGTTTATTTTAGGGGCAGCCTTCTTTGTTGTAGTCATCATCTTAGGATTGATGATTATGTTTTGGGATAAGCTGCCGTTGCCATTATCGCAAACACAGCGCTACACATTTGGGGGCTTGTTTATTTTATATGGTATTTTACGCTTTGTAAGAGTTATTAGGACAGATACTAATAAATGATAATTAATTTAAGAACTACCTTTTTCGGTTTTTTTTTGCTGGCAGTATTAGTAAGCTGCCGCGAAAAGCCTGCTCCTCAGGTTAAGGGCGATGACACCTTTATAACAGGTAGAGCCCAGTTTCTGGTCGACGAATCATTTGAACCTATCATTGAACAAGAGGCCTATATCTTTAAGGCGTTGTATCCCGAGGCTAAGCCAGAGTTCATCTACAAAACAGAGAATGATGTTATGCGTCTTTTTTTGAATGATAGCATCCGGGTTGCCATTTTGTCACGTGATTTAAAGCCAAACGAATTGGATGTGCTTAAAAAGCGAAATTTCGCACCTTATGTAAATCGATTTGCTATTGATGCTATTACGCTGATTGTCAATGAAAAATCAAATGATACTTTAATTACTGTTAATCAAATCAAACAGATGCTTAGTGGTAAGTATAATACTGACAAAAGCGTTGTTTTTGATAATCCAAACTCGAGTTTGGTAAGATATTTGAAAGATTTTTCGGGAGATGACTTAAAACAAAAGAACATCTATGCACTAAAATCTAATAAAGACGTTATTACTTATGTAAGTGAGCATCCAAACTCTATAGGCATTGTAGGGTTTAGCTGGTTAGATGATCCGGATAAGGATTATGCCGATGCCGTAAGTAAAGTAAAAATTGTTGGTGTTCGTGATGAGAATAATGACAAAGCACCGACGGAGTACTTTAAACCATCGCAAGAAACATTAGCTCTAAAACAATATCCGCTTAGTCGTGGTCTATATATCCTGGACAGTTCAGGGAAGATGGGTTTAGCGGCTGGTTTCGCCGCTTTTTTGAAAAACGAAACAGGACAACGGATAATTTTGAAATCGGGTTTATTGCCTGATTCGATCCCGCAAAGGGAAATGATTTTGAAGAAGTAACATCTTACACTAAAACTATAAAATTGAGGCACATGACTAATTTGAAAAGTAAAGCAGTTGGAGCAGCCGTAGGCCTGGTATTTATAGGTTCATCAGTTTTTGCGCAGAGTCTTGCCGACGCCAAGAAAGCTATTGACGCCGAACAATATCAGAAAGCTAAGTCGATGCTAAAAAATCTGACAGCT
>CAJYSL010000181.1 GCA_913777515.1 uncultured Mucilaginibacter sp. | reverse complement strand
TATCTTTGCGCAAAATTCAAGAGGCATATTTCATGCAAAATCAAATTCGTAATATTGCTATTATAGCACACGTTGACCACGGTAAAACTACATTGGTTGATAAAATCCTTCATAGCTGCGCTATTTTCCGCGACAATCAGGAAACCGGCGAGTTGATTCTGGATAATAACGATCTGGAACGTGAGCGGGGTATTACCATCGTTTCTAAAAACGTATCGGTTAGGTATAAAGACGTTAAAATCAACATTATTGATACTCCTGGTCACGCCGATTTTGGTGGTGAGGTAGAGCGTGTGTTAAAAATGGCCGACGGTGTATTGCTGTTGTGTGATGCATTTGAAGGTGCGATGCCTCAAACCCGTTTCGTAACACAAAAGGCTTTGGCTTTAGGCTTAAAACCAATTGTAGTAGTAAACAAAGTTGATAAAGAAAACTGTCGTCCGGAAGAAGTTTACGAGCAAATTTTCGAATTGTTCTTTAACCTGGATGCTACCGAAGAGCAATTAAACTTCCCTGTTATTTACGGTTCATCTAAACAAGGCTGGATGAGCACCGATTATAAAAAACCTACAGAAGATATCTTCCCGTTGATGGATGCAATTTTGGAAAACATTCCTCCTGCACCTATTGCCGAAGGTACTTTACAAATGCAAATTACTTCGTTAGATTACTCTTCTTTCGTAGGTCGTATTGCAGTAGGCCGTGTTGCCCGTGGTACCATTAAAGAAAACCAGCCGGTATCTTTAGTGAAACGCGATGGCACTATCCAAAAATCAAGAATCAAAGAACTTTACACTTTCGAAGGTTTAGGTAAAGTTAAAGTTCAGGAAGTTAAATCTGGTGATATTTGCGCCGTTGTAGGTATCGAGGGTTTTGACATTGGTGATACCATCGCCGATTTTGAAAAACCAGAACAACTGGAGGTTATTCATATTGATGAGCCTACCATGAACATGTTGTTCACTATCAATACTTCTCCTTTCTTTGGTAAAGAAGGTAAATTTGTTACCTCACGCCACCTGCGCGACCGTTTGTACAAAGAGATGGAGAAAAACCTGGCGCTGAAAGTTATTGAAACTGAATCGCCTGACTCTTATCTGGTATACGGCCGTGGTATTCTTCACTTATCTGTATTGATTGAAACTATGCGCCGCGAGGGGTATGAGTTACAGGTAGGCCAGCCTCAGGTTATCATAAAAGAAATTGATGGTGTTAAATGTGAGCCTGTCGAAGTTTTAACGGTTGACGTACCTGGTGATGTTGCCGGTAAGGTAATTGAGCTGGTAACTCAGCGTAAAGGTGATTTATTAGTAATGGAGCCAAAAGGCGATTTACAACACCTGGAGTTTGAAATTCCTGCACGTGGTATCATCGGTTTACGTAACAACGTATTAACAGCTACCGGTGGTGAGGCTATTATGGCTCACCGCTTTAAAGCATACGAGCCTTGGAAAGGTGTAATCCCTGGCCGCTCAAACGGTGTATTGGTATCTATGGATACCGGTAAAACTACTGCTTTTGCTATCGATAAATTACAAGATCGCGGTCGTTTCTTTATTGAGCCGGGTGTTGACATTTACGAAGGCCAGGTATTAGGCGAGCACATCCGCGATAACGACTTGGTGATTAACTTAACCAAAGGCAAGCAGTTAACCAACATGCGTGCATCTGGTAGCGATACCAACGTGCGTATTGCTCCGGCTATCAAATTCTCCTTAGAGGAATCTATGGAGTATATTCAGGCTGATGAGTACATTGAGGTTACACCTGCAAGCATCCGTATCCGTAAAATTTATTTGAACGAGAACGAGCGTAAAATCAACGCTAAAAAATTCCAGACTGCTTAATTAGTCAGGAATTGCTATAAAACAAGAAAACCCAAGCTACAGCTTGGGTTTTCTTGTTTTATACACTTTTAAATTATATTAATTTAAAAATCAGGGTCCGTAAGGTTTTGCTTACCAGCTGATAACCCTGGTTGGCCAAAAATCCATGAGCCTCCGAGGCGTCCAGGTGGCTAAAGTTGATATCCACGTCTTCTACCAGTACAAACTTAGGGCGGTACTTAGCCCAGTCGTTTGATTGCAGTACTTTAACATCCAACCCTGCTACGTCCACACTCATAAAGTCGATAGTAGTACCTGCCGGTAAATGCTCATCCAGTATCTGCGCCAGCGGGTAAATTTCAACCTCTACCGTTTCGGTGATGTGCACGGGGCTGCTGTCTTTGTCCCGGCTTTCCGAAGTTACTTTATCAAAACTGTTAAACGCCGAATCGTTAAAGCAATACAGGGTTTGGCGGTTTTGCTCGGCGCCAACGCCCACGTTAAGGTTTATATCATCGGGGCGATACTGGTTAAACAAGGCAATGGCCTCGGGCGTAGGCTCAACGTTAATGCCATGCCAGCCTAACTCGTAAAAATGCATCGTATTCGAAAACCGGAAGGGGTGGTGTGCGCCGATATCCACAAAAAAGCCTTTGTAGCTGGCATAATCGGGTACGCTCTCCATCAATAGCGGTCTGAGCATCATATCTTCACCGTCTTGCGAGTAAGAGTGCAGCGGTTTAAAATCAGGATGGTTGGGTATCATGATAAATCAAATTACTTTTACCTAAACAGGTGTTGGCAAAATAACATAATAATTTGTACTTGTATCAAGCGTAATCAACTTACCCATGATAATGGGTGGGCTGTAGTTAACATTTTTATACCTTTGCGCCTGTTATTATGCGCATACCCAAAATTCCAGGATTTGACCAACAGGCATTCGAAAAGTATTTTAAAAATACGGGGATGCTGATGATGGCGAAAGTGGGTAGTATGGTCATTAAAATGATTGTCAACACTTTTGTGCTGTCGGGTTATTTAGGAACAGCGGAATACGGTATCCTGAATTATCCGATGGCTATTGTGGTGTTTTTTATGGCCGTAGCCGCTTTAGGATTAGACGGATTTGTAACGCGTGAATTGGTTAATCATCCCGATAAACAAAATAGTTTATTAGGTACCGCGTTTTGGATGCGTTTAATTGCGGGTGTCGCTACCTTGCCTTTAGTTTATTTTACCTATCAAATACTCGCTCATTTCAGGCACCAGGATACCCCTGTTAACTATGTGCTGATTGTCGCTTTAACTTCGGTAGTACAGGCCTTTACCATTATTGAAAGCTATTTTCAGGCTAAAGTGCAGGCTAAGTATGTGATGTACGTGCAGGTGGCCGGTAACTTAATGTCAGCAGCGGTCAAGCTAATCTTGGTATTGATGCATATGCCGATAATTTGGTTTATAGGCGCCTTGTTGTTTGATACAGTTATTCTGGCCATTGGTTACGTCTTAGCTTATTACAATAACAAATTGTCATTAAGCGATTGGAAATTCGACCGTTCGCTTGCCTTGTACATGCTCAAAAATGCATGGCCGTTGGCGTTTTCTGCTGTTTTAGTAACTATTTACATGAAAATAGACCAGGCTATGATTGAGGGGTACTTAGGTAGTGCGCAGTTAGGTATTTACTCAACCGTAGCAAGTTTAAGCGAAAGCTTTTACTTTTTACCGGTGGCTATTGTAACCTCTGTTTTTCCGGCTATTGTTTATGCCCGTAAAACTGACATTGACCGCTATTTTAAGCGACTGCAAAATATGTACGACCTGATGATTGTAGTGAGCCTTTCGATAGCTGTATTCATGACTTTTGCATCAAAATATATTTACCAGATAGCGTTTCACCGGCACCCAGAGTTTTGGTCGGGGGCACCGGTTTTAGCAGTGCATGTATGGGCTGGTGTTTTTGTATTTTTAGGGAGTGCCAGCGGTCAATATCTTATTGCCGAAGGCTATTTTAAGCTTTCGATGCTGCGCACCGGTGTTGGCGCGTTAGTCAATATTGTGCTGAATATATTTTGGATTCCGGCTTATGGTATCATTGGTGCAGCCTATGCAACATTGGTTGCCTACGCGGTAGCCACGTTTTTTATACTGTTTATCCCTAAAACTCGGGGGCAGGGCGTGCAAATGTTAAAATCTTTATTCTTAATTTCACTTTTTCAAAAAGCATTTAATCGTTGAGCAATTTTTCTTTACTTCTGCAATTGATAAAACAGCCGGAAAGGCT
>CAJYSL010000180.1 GCA_913777515.1 uncultured Mucilaginibacter sp. | reverse complement strand
GGCATATTTAAAAATATTGCCTTTTTCTAACTGAATTTTAATCAACTTTTAAGCGCTTCATTAAAAGTTAAAACTACTTTTATATATTACCCCCATGCATTGGTACGAAGATGAGGTGAAAGGCCTTGAAAAGAAAATAAGGGAATTGCCCTATCAGCCCGAAACCTTATTTTATGGTAGTTCGAGTATACGTTTATGGGAAAGCCTGAACAATGATTTTGCAGCATACAAACCCGTTAACCTTGGTTTTGGCGGGTCTACCCTGGCGGCCTGCGTTTGGTTTTTCGACAGGCTCATGATGTCGTTAAATCCTAAACGACTGGTTGTTTACGCCGGCGACAACGACCTGAGCGATGGCCGTAACCCTGAAGAAGTTTTTATATTTTTTGAGCAACTGGTAGTAAAAGCCAGGGAGCGTTTTGGCGATTTGCCCTGCTATTTCGTTTCTATAAAACCCAGCCCCAGCCGCTGGCACTTGGCCGACCAGTTCAGGTACGCCAATAACCTGATTGAAAGCGAAATTATAAAGCAGGATAATAACTGGCGCTTCATTAATATTTTTGAAGCCATGCTTGATGCCAGCCGGAACCCGAATAAAGAATATTACGGCACCGACTCGCTGCACCTGACGCCCAAGGGTTACGAACTCTGGACGCAGCTCATTACCAAGCAGCTATCGCGTTGATTTTTAAACCTGATGATTATGCAAAAACCTGGACACCTGATTATACATACCTAATATCACCCATGGAAAGAGCATATCATCATTGGTTTAGTAAAGCGCTCAAGCGTAAGATGGAGCTGCTGGTATTTGGCCATGCCGGCCGGGCTGTATTATTTTTTCCGACTCGTATGGCCAGGTTTTACGACTACGAGAACTGGGGTATTGTGGGCTCGTTGTTTGATAAGCTTGAAAACGGCGAACTGCAGTTGTTTTGTGTAGACAGTGTTGATGCCGAAAGCTTTTACAACAAAAACATTCATCCGGCAGGCCGTATAGCGCGCTACATCCAGTATGAAAACTACCTGATTAACGAGGTATTGCCTTTTATGCGTAAAACAAACGGCGGGCACAGGTTAGACGTTGCCGGATGTAGCATGGGCGCTTACCATGCCGTAAACTTAGGACTGAAACACCCCCAACTATTTACGAAGGTTACCGGTATGAGCGGCCGCTATGACCTTACCATACAATTGCCTAATTACGACGATTTGTTCGACGGCTACCGCGACGAAGATATTTACTTTAACATGCCCCGTCAGTATATGTCGAACATGGTTGACCAAGACCTGATTGACACCATTAAACAACTGGACATTACGATAGTGATTGGCAAAACAGACCCTTTTTTACCCGGCAACCTGGCATTTTCAGAGCTGTTACGCTCTAAAGGAATTACTCACCAGTTTTACATCTGGGACAATGATGCGCACCGGCCAAGGTACTGGCGGCAAATGGTTAAGTTTTACTTGTAGGTTAAACGTCGTCAATTGGCAAACTCATCCAAAAAGTACTGCCCTGCCCCAGGGTGCTATCTACCCACAACTTACCGCCATGGCGGCTCACAATTTCGTGCGATATATATAAGCCTATACCCAAGCCTGATATGTTAGGACTCAAATCATCCACCCGGTAAAATCTCGAAAATATCTGCTGCCGCTTTTCGGTTGGTATACCCAAGCCAAAATCTTTTACGCTAATTTGCACTTCGTCCCCTGTATGACTAAGCCTTACCTCTACGCTGTTAGCCTGCGGGGAGTATTTGATGGCGTTGGTAAGCAGGTTGATGATAACCTGCTCAATGCGCTGAGGGTCAGCATATATTTGTAAACTCTCCACATCGGCCATCAACTTAATTTCGTGGGCACGGTACGACTGATGTATCAGCTCAATCGCATCTGCAACAACACCATATATATCAAAATACTCTTTGGCCAGCTGTAATTTACCGGCTTCAATTTTCGAGATATCCAATAAGTCTGATACCAGGGCCGATAACCGTTTAACCTGTTGTATGGTTTTGGTTACAAACTTTTTGGGCTGCTCGGCATCAATCATCCGGTTTAAAATCTGCAAATAACCGGTTACACTGGTTAATGGTGTTTTTAACTCGTGGCTGGCCAAGCCTATAAACTCGTCTTTCTTATCATTAAGCCCCTTAACCTCTTCATAAAGCTTGGCATGGTCTAAGGCTACGGCAGCCTGCGCTGCTATCGGAATTACTAATGCCTCATGCTCTTCGGTGAATTTACCGACATCAGGGTGCCCATATAGTAAGGCACCAATGGCCCTGCCCGACCGGGATACTACCGGGATAGCCATATAGCTTCTTACCGGGAGATGCCCTTGCGGCATACCTTTATTTGGATGATTTTGCCCGTAGCGCTCATCTAAAGTAACATCGTCAATACGGATAATACCCTGCCCTAAAAACGACGGGCGGAACAACGACGTGTGCCGTGGCATACCTAACTTTTCAAAAGCTTCCTTAGGTGCGCCCGACAAGGTGTAAAGCATGAAAGCGTCGCCGCTTTCGTTTACTGTATTGTAGAAAAAAGCGCCGAAGCGAGCGCCGATAAGTTCGGTAGTTACATCAGTTACCTTTTGCAGAATTTTATTAAGGTCAAGCTCTTCCGAAATAATCTTACTTACCGAATTGATAATTTCCAGTCTCTGGGTATAATTCTTCAGAATGTTTCCGGCTGCCTTTTGTAAGCTGATGTCGCGGGCAATTTTTGATGCACCGATAACGCGACCTTTACTATCCAGCACCGGCGAAACCGAAAGCGAAATCGGGATTTCCGTTCCCCATTTGGTAATTCTAATGGTTTCGAAATGGTCTATCTTTTTACCTTGTGCAATATTGCTGATAATATAATCTTCTTCGTGCAAACGCGAGGGAGGGATAAGAATAGAGATATGCTTTCCAATAATTTCATCAGCAGCGTAGCCAAACATTTGCTCGGCCGATTTATTCCAACTGGTGATGATACCTTTGAGGGTTTTACTCAAAATCGTATCATCAGAGGTATCAACAATAGCAGCCAGCAAAGCCTGCTTTTCTTCGGCATTATTTGGTGCAGGTGCAATTTCTACCAAAGTGCCCACCCCGCCAAGATAGGTACGCTGTTGATTATAATGAGCTTTAGTATACCATTTTAGCCTGAGGCTGGAGTTATCGTCGGGCTGGTAAAGCAACTCTTCACCATCAATATTCCTGGTGTTTAAAGCGGTTATGCTGGCCGGGTCTTGTCCTGCCACGAAAGCTTTTCCGTCCGGCTGCCTAAGATATCTGGACCAGCTTGCCAACTGGCTTTCTGTTTCAAAAAGGTGCTTGCACAAATTGCGGGCAAGCTCGTTAAAACCGGTAATTTGCCCGTGCTGGCTATAAGCAAAGGCGGCAACCGGCATCAATGCCAACCATCGAGTTGAATCAGATGTTAAATGTTCGTTCTGTAACTGATTTGTACCCTGCATTAAATAACCCTTTTGCTTTCACCAGTTTGCTTCTTGTAAACAGTATCCGTTTTTTTATTGAAATCACCATTTAGCTAATACACAGGCCGAATGACGTTTTAACAATATCACTAAACATACAATAAAAGCAGGATGTTTTGACATTTTAGGCGTAATGTTGACAGATAAATTTGTGAAATGTTGACAGCCCACCTGAAAATTCTTCACACTCCGCAATACCTAATTCCAGGAAGTTGTAAATCCATCCAAAAGATTAGCTTTTGGCATTTAGCTTGTAAGGTACAATACAGATTCAAGTTAATTAATTATTTGTAGTTCATTCATTTTAAAACATTTAGGAGGAAAAAACTATGAGTTTGGTTAAATGGAATAATGACAAAAACCGCAATGCGGTAATGCCAGGTTTCAATGACATTTTCGAATCATTCTTTAATGATGCTTTTGTGTCCGACCGTTTGGTATCGCGGGTACCGGCAGTAAACATCAGCGAAACTCCGGAAAAATTCCATATTGAGTTAGCCGCACCGGGTTTAAACAAGCAGGACTTTAAAATTTCGACCAAGCGTGGCGTTTTAACCGTTGCTGTTGAACAGCGTAACGAACAAACCGAAAACAACAAAAAGTACAACAAGCGTGAGTTTAGCTACTCATCTTTCGTACGTTCGTTTACCCTGCCCGAAAGTGCTGATGACAGCCAGATTGATGCCGTGTACAACGACGGTGTATTAAAAATTGATGTAGCCAAAAAAGAAGAAGCCAAAAGCGTAAGCCGCCAGATACAAATCAAATAAGCGGCATTTGATTTTATTTTAAACAAAACAGGGCGTCCGTTTAACATGGACGCCCTGTTTTGTTTGATATCGTTCGGGTTATTAGTTTAATTTCGCTTAAACGTATAAGGCATCGCATTAAATTGCCCTGAGGTTATGGTACCTAAAGTAATGGACACATAATTTCCGTTATCATCATAATTCAATTTGCTTGAGGTAAAGCTGTATGTTCCGGTGATGGTCTTTTTAACCGTATCTACTGCAGAGATAGTAACCGACCCGGAGCCGGCCTCAGCCGCTGTTCCGTATAATAAAAAATCATAGTTTCCGGCCGATGTTAGTTGTTGTGTATACAAACTCATGGCCACAGGCGAGGCTGACGTACCATCAACCTTGTATGTAGCCAAAGGGAAAGCGCTGTTATTGGCATCACTTTGCTTAACGCTGGTTACTACTCTTTTCTGGTTTTTAGTACCGGTAAAGCTAAACTCTTTTAACCCGGTGGCAGCCGCATAAGTAATGGCGGCACTTAAAGTATCAGGCGTCCAAACCGTACCGTTAATGTAGGCTTGCAAAGTAGGAGTTGATGTAGCTGCAGCATCAGTAGTATCGTCTTTTTTCTTACAGCTTTGCACCAGCAAAGCCGGCATTACAAGCACGAGCAGGTTAACCAGGGTTTTCATATATGCGCTTAATTTTTGCGCAATATATCTACCCATAAAATGCGATTTTTTTATTTCACATTTTTTAACACTAATCTAATCCGGGTATGATTTTGCTGTTACAGCTATAATAACACTTTGTTTTTACCGTTATTAACCGCTTCAATAAACTTAATTAGGCCCTTCATATAGTTATCCTGGTCATCGTACATAGCCAGGTGACTGCCATAGGGGCAATACAGGTAACTGCCGTTCGGCAATTGCTTCGACATCCAATCCATGTGTTTAGGGTCCATAGTATCGCCCTCGGCTCCGATAGTTAACGTTGGAACCTTGATTTTTGGTAAATCAGCTTTACGATCCCATTTTTCGAGCTTGCCGGATATACCAAACTCGCTTGGCCCCTGCATGGTTACGTACAAAGACTCATTCATTTTGCTAAATGAGCGGTTAATAGGCTCTGGCCACTGATTTAAAGGAATGCGACAAATGTGCTTGGCGTAAAAGTTAGGCATCAGCAATTGCATATATTCCGGATTTTTAAAATCACCTTTGGCTTCAATTGCCCTGATTTTAGCCAGCACTTTAGGGTCCATTTGCTTGGCCAGTACATCATTGGCATACTTACCGTAATCCGGACAGCTGGCCATCATGTTAGAAATCACCAGTCCTTTTAAATGATTTTGATATTTTAAGGCATATTCTATGGCCAAAACGCCACCCCACGAATGGCCGAGTAAATAAAAATTGTCTTTATCCAACTTTAAAGCCTGGCGGACCTGTTCTACCTCTTCCACATACCGGGGCAGGCTCCACATCGAGGTATCTTTGGGGTTATCCGAATTGCCGCAGCCCAACTGGTCATAGTAAATCAGTTCTATGCCTTTGTTGGGTAAAAAGCTTTCCATGCACTCAAAATACTCGTGCGTAGCACCCGGGCCGCCATTGAGCAGAAGCACTTTAATTTTCGGGTTGTTGCCTGTTTTTTTAGTCCAAACGTTAAACTTACCCTTAGGCGTATTAATCGGAATAACCTGTACCCCGCCGGTTTTAGCGCCGGCTGTACTGTCTTTAAAGTAACTGGATACAGTCATGTCGCCGCCCTGCTTATCATTTTTACAGGCGGCAAAGCCTATAACACAAATCAGCAAAAGAGCTTTACAAAGTTGGGCGGGTTTAAACATATGGTAGCGGGCTGATAATCCTAAGATTTTTAATTTGTGCATTTGCAGGAGGATTTAAATTCCTCTATTTTACTACAGTGAAAAGACTATTAAGTTTACTGATTGTCAGTACTATTTATTACCTGCTATTGGGTTGTGCGGTCCGCATGCCTAAAGAAAAAGGACAATTTAAACCTACCTACCTGGTGGAACTCATTAAAATAGACCCCGCACTAAAACTGGATATACGCTACGCTACTAAAAATAATTTGGCTGGCAGAGCGGTATACAGTCAGCCGCGTGCCTTTTTACAGCGCGATGCCGCCCTGGCCGTAGCAGCAGTAAACCGCGAATTGAAACCCTTGGGTTATGGGCTACTGATTTTTGACGGTTACCGCCCCTGGCGGGTCACCAAACTGTTTTGGGACGTAACCAAGCCCCAAGACCGGCAATTTGTAGCCAACCCTAAAAACGGCTCGAGGCACAATCGTGGCTGCGCGGTTGATTTATCTTTATACGACCTTAAAACCGGCAAAGAAGTGGAAATGACCGGCGCTTATGATGAGATGAGCGAACGCTCTTATCCCGACTATACCGGTGGCACCGCCAAACAACGCCGCCTGCGCGACCTGTTACGCAACAAAATGGAAGCCCACGGGTTCACCGTGTTTAAAGTAGAATGGTGGCACTTTGATTATAAAGACTGGAAAATGTACAGGATTAGTGATGTGCCTTTTGAGAAGTTGTGAAAGATTCTCTCTACTTCTTTAACTTTTTAAGTGCCTCAACATCACTAATATCTTGATGTCGCCCGCTTTTTTGCTTATTTAAGATTAAATCATTCAAGCTGATGTAATTGACCTCTATTCCATCAATATCAATGACCTGTTTATTCAAATAAGCTTCTGAAAACTCAACACCGTCTATTGCAGTCAAAATATCAATTCTCAATGGAGGATATCCTATTTGCATTATAGCATTTTCTTCCAAAAAATCTTCTTTCTGAAGTCCTAAAGATGACATGCCAAAATCTCTTAAAACATTCATCATTTTTTTGGCATTGTCTTCTGAGATATCAATCCAGATGTCTAAGTCACCAGTATGCCTTGGCTTACCATGAAAAGCTAAAGCATAACCTCCTACAATCATATAGTCTACATGATGAAGATTAAGCAACTGAACGAAATCTTCAAAATCCTGATCCAAAATCATAAGCGCAACTTTCGTCTAACAACATGCGTTTTATCCATTTTCTTTCCTTGATCAACGGATAACCTAATTATTTTGGTCACAGCGGCAATACGTTCTTGCGGAGATCTAGCTAACCAATACGTTATATCTTCTAAGCTTTCGTCAATATCTTTCAGCTTCGCTTTCCTGACGATAGGTACAATGTTCATACAATTTAATATCAAAGATGCATTACCACTTTAAATCATTAATATACGACTTAAATAAGTAACACAAAAAAAAGGGATACAGTTTTAAAGCCGCATCCCTTCTCGTCTATATCGAAAAAACGATTAATATCTGTAATACTCTGGTTTAAACGGACCATCAACGGTTACGCCGATGTAATCAGCCTGGTACTGGTCTAATTCTTCCAGCTCAACACCAATTTTTGCTAAGTGTAAACGGGCTACTTTTTCGTCCAAGTGTTTAGGCAGGGTGTATACTTTGTTTTCGTAAGCATCACCGTTAGTCCAAAGTTCTAACTGCGCTAAAGTTTGGTTAGTAAACGAGTTTGACATTACAAAGCTTGGGTGACCAGTAGCGCAACCTAAGTTTACTAAACGGCCTTCGGCCAGTACAATTACGTCTTTACCTTCGATGGTGTATTTATCCACCTGTGGTTTAATTTCCACTTTAGTATCGCCGTAAGCGCCGTTTAACCAGGCCATATCAATCTCGTTGTCGAAGTGACCGATGTTACAAACGATAGCTTTATCTTTCAAAGCGCGGAAATGCTGCTCACGTACAATATCGCAGTTACCGGTAGCGGTTACTACAATGTCAGCTTCAGCAATAGCAGTGTTCAGTTTTTTCACTTCAAAACCTTCCATTGCAGCTTGTAAAGCACAGATAGGGTCAATCTCGGTTACAATCACACGAACACCGGCGTTACGCAATGAGTCGGCCGAACCTTTACCTACATCGCCGTAACCACAAACAACAGCTACTTTACCAGCCATCATTACGTCAGTTGCACGACGGATAGCGTCAACTAACGATTCGCGGCAACCATATTTATTATCAAATTTAGATTTGGTAACCGAATCGTTGATGTTGATAGCCGGGATAGGCAGGGTACCGTTTTTAACACGCTCGTATAAACGGTGTACACCAGTGGTAGTTTCTTCAGATAAACCTTTGATAGCGCCAACCAGTTCAGGATATTTATCTAATACCATGTTGGTTAAGTCGCCACCGTCATCTAAAATCATGTTTAACGGCTGGCGGTCTTCGCCAAAGTATAAAGTTTGCTCAATACACCAGTCAAACTCTTCGGCGTTCATACCTTTCCAGGCATAAACAGAAACACCGGCAGCAGCAATAGCAGCAGCAGCATGGTCCTGGGTTGAGAATATGTTACAAGACGACCAGGTAACTTCGGCACCTAACTCAACCAGTGTTTCAATCAAAACAGCGGTTTGGATAGTCATGTGCAAGCAACCTGCAATACGGGCACCGGCCAATGGTTTTGATGCACCAAACTCGGCACGTAAAGCCATCAAACCAGGCATTTCAGCCTCAGCTAATTCAATCTCTTTACGACCCCAATCGGCCAGAGACATATCTTTTACTTTGTATTTAACGTAGGTAGTTTCTACTGATGACATACTTTTCAATTTTGTACGCAAAGGTAGTTAATACCAGTAGGTTATACAAACCTGTTATTTTTTTAACCACAACATGACATCCAGCAGACCATCACCAAACGATGTTTAGTTTAAGCTCAAATACTGCTTTGGGTTAACCGCCTCACCATTTCGGCGAACTTCGTAATGCAAATGCGGCCCGGTTGAACGGCCGGTCGAGCCAACTTTACCAATCAGTTGCCCGACACTGATGCGCTGACCTTCTCTCACTAAAATGCGGGATAAGTGCCCATACCAGGTTTCGATGTTATTGCCGTGGCTGATGCGTATGCAATTACCATAGCCACCAGCTTTACCCGCGTAAACTACACGGCCGCTTGCCGTGCTTTTAACCGGCTCGCCCATTTGGCCTCTAAAATCGATACCCGGATGAAACTCATTACGGCCAAAATTGAAGGGATTGCTGCGGTAACCGAAGTACGACGTAAACTCACTCACCCTGGGGTAGCCCATCGGCATTTCGGCAATGTTGTCTACCAGTTTATCCAAGTAGCGGTTATACTTCTGATAAAGTTCAACGTAAGCGTTTTTCTTTTTAGTTGCTTTTACAGCTTTTGCCGGTTTAAAGGGGATGCTCCGCAAACCGCGTTTACTGAGATAAACATTAATTTTAGATAGCTTGCTCTGGATGCTTTCTATATAAGTAAGCGCCTTGCTGCTAGTACTGTCAGATTGCGCGGTAATCAGGTCCATGCGGGTGGCCTCATCATTCATCTGGCTTTGCAGGGCGGCTACCTGTGCCGTTAACCGGCTATTCTCGCCGGCTTGCACCCGGTTATGCTCTCTTATCTGAAATATATACACCATCAGCATACCGATGGCGGCAAAGGCAAAGGCGGTTAGCGCTTTTAACCGGTTAACCTGCACTTTACGGGCTCTAAGCTGACGCGACTCCACAATACTCTCTCTACTCAAATCTGCTTGTTTTAAGTTCATGCAATATTTTAAAATATAAAATCAATAAGGGGTTGCCCAAATACGGCTTGGGCTTAATACGTGACAGTCACGATGTTTTGTTATGCAAAAACGTCAGTTAAATGTTAATATTTTAACGCATGGGGTATTTTAAACAGGTATTTGGTATTTTTGCTAAACGATAAATTATAAAGATAACATGTACCCAGAATATTTAGTTGCCCCTATGCGGGCTGATTTAACCAACGCCGGTTTCGAGGAATTGAAAGACGCGCAGGAAGTTAAGAATGCAGTTGAAAGCGAAGGAACTGTATTTGTAATGGTGAATTCGGTTTGTGGTTGCGCTGCCGCTATGGCCCGCCCTGCTGCAAAACTGGCCGTGCAAAACGAAAAACATCCTACCAAACTGGTAACCGTTTTTGCCGGTATGGAAAAAGAAGCAGTTGATGAGGCCCGTCGTTATATGTTGCCTTACCCACCGTCTTCGCCTGCTATGGCTTTATTTAAAGACGGTAAACTGGTACACATGATTGAACGCCACCAGATTGAAGGCCGTCCGGCACAAATGATTGCCGACAACCTGATTGATGCTTTTGACCAGTATTGCTAATACTCCAATTTATAATATAAAATCCGGCCCGCAAAGCCGGATTTTTTGTTTCATAGGAATTCTGTTTTAAAAACATGCATTGTTAAGGCTTGTATCTTCTGGTGATGCTCTGTCCATGACTTTCTTCGGATGAAAAAACGACTAAATTCCATCCTTTTACATAGCTGTAAACTTTGTAATTACGCTATAACAATTACCTTTGATTTTCATTTATTTAAACGCTTTATCCGTAATCAACTGATATTTTTCAAGTACTCTAATATGTTAACAAATAAACCGTTTGCGCTTTTTTGGACAAGCATTTGCCTGGCCGCATTAAGTTTACCGGCCGCTGCTCAAAATCAGGCCCCCGCAGCTGACAACCCGGCACTTAAAATTTACCGGGCCACCCCCACTAAAATCAATGATTTAGTACACACCAAGCTCGAGGTAAACTTTGATTATAAAAAGAGATACCTGTATGGCAAAGAATGGGTAACCCTGAAACCGCACATGTATCCTACCGATACTCTGCGCTTGGATGCCAAAGGCATGGATATTAAATCTATCGCTATGGTCAATGGCACCAAAAATATTCCGTTAAAGTTTACTTACCAGGATAGCCTTTCGCTTAACATCCATCTGGACCGTGTGTACCAGAACAACGAAAAATATACCGTTTACATTGCTTACACGGCCAAGCCCGACGAACTAAAAGTAAAAGGCAGTGCAGCTATAAACGATGCCAAAGGTTTATATTTTATTAATCCTGACAGCGCGGTTAAAGACAAGCCAGTACAAATATGGACACAGGGCGAAACCGAAAGCTCATCGGCCTGGTTCCCGACCATTGACAAGCCTAATCAGAAAACTACCGACGAAATTTACATGACGGTACCAGCCAAGTACGTTACCTTATCTAACGGCAAACTGGTATCACAAAAAAATAACGGCAACGGTACCCGCACCGATTACTGGAAAATGGACTTACCACACTCGCCTTACCTGTTTATGATGGTGGTAGGTAACTTTAAAATTTACAAAGACAAATGGCGCGATAAGGAGGTAAACTATTACCTGGAACCTAAATACGCGCCTTATGCTAAAACCATTTTTGGTTATACACCTGAAGTAATGGAGTTTTACTCTAAAACATTAGGAGTTGACTATCCGTGGAACAAATATGCCCAGATTGTAGTGCGCGATTATGTGAGCGGTGCGATGGAAAACACTACAGCTACCCTGCATGGTGATTATGTGCAAGGTACAGCCCGTGAGTTTAACGACCGTTATTACAACATTAGCCAGGGCGAAAGTACCGTAGTACACGAGTTGTTTCACCAGTGGTTTGGCGATTATGTAACCGCCGAAAGCTGGAGCAACTTAACTGTTAACGAGTCTTTTGCCGATTTTAGCGAAACCCTTTGGGCCGAGCACAAATACGGTAAAGACGAAGGCGATGCACACATCAACGGCGACCGTAAAGCATACATGAATGGTGCTGATGCTCCCACCAAAGATTTGGTACGTTTTCATTACAACGACAAGGAAGACATGTTCGACGTAGTGACTTACCAAAAAGGCGGTTCTATACTTTACATGCTCCGCAACTTTTTAGGTAATGATGCTTTTTATAAAGGTCTGAACATTTACCTGAAAAATAATGCCTTTAAAAACGGCGAAGCGCAACAATTACGTTTAGCGTTAGAAGAAGCCAGCGGTAAAGACCTGAACTGGTTTTTTAACCAATGGTATTACAATGCCGGCCACCCAGAGCTGAACATTACTTACAATTGGGATGCCGCTACTAAAACGCAGTCGGTTTACCTGCAGCAAAACCAGGTCGGTAATGCTTTTGTGCTGCCTATGGCTATCGACATTTACAGCGGCGGTAAAAAAGAACGCCACATGGTTTGGATGCGCGATAAAACCGACACCTTAACCTTTAAACTGGCGGCCAAGCCTGATTTGGTAAATGTTGACGGCGACAAAATGCTGCTTGCCAAAAAAACAGATACCAAAACCGGTGCAGAATTTTTGTTTCAATACAACAATGCGCCGTTGTACTTAGACCGTGCCGAGGCCTTAACCTGGGCAACAGCTCAGCGTTCGGATAATGCCGACGCCCGCAAAATTATACTGGCCGCTTTAAAAGATAAATATTATGGTATTCGGATGGATGCCATCAAAGCATTAAAGCTTAACAATGATGATGTGCGCAATGCGGCCCAGCCAGTATTAACCAACATGGCGCAAACCGATAAAAATAATCTGGTTAAAGCAGCTGCCATCACTTCTTTAGCAGGTTTAAAGGCATCAGGCAATACCAACCTGTTTAAGCAGGCCTTAAGCAGCCAGTCTTACGCTGTACAGGCCGCGGCGCTTAATGCGTTATATCAGTTCGACCCAACTTCGGGCCTGGCCCTGGCAAAAAGCTTGGAAAAAGACAGCGATGGCCAGTTGGCACAAAGTATATTGAATATCTATGCTACCAGCGGTGGCGATGCCGAATGGCCTTACGTAAACAGCAAATTTGACGAAGCTGATATACAAAGCAAGTTTGCGGTTATGCGCAGCTATGTGGCTTATGTTGGTCGCCTGCAAAAATCGGAGTACGCACAACAGGGCATTGAGCAAATTAAAACTGTAGGTGTACGTTTTAAACAATACGGCATTGCACCTGCATTGGTTAACTTTTTACAAACCATTAAAGACCAACGCGCTAAAATGAACGATACTGCTTCGGTTAACGCAGCAGATAACGCTATTAAGCAATTGCAACAATAATAGGTTTAAGTTTTTAACATGGATAGGCTGCCTGGTGATTCCCGGCAGCCTATTTTATTTTATAACAAACGACTACAGTATTCAAATGTTAAAAACCATAAAAATTTAGCTTTTTAAAAGGCGATGTAATAACTTAGCTTATCATCAATTAAAACCATGGTAAAAACCTGCCTTTCCATTATTACGTTGAGTGTATTAGGCTTAGCTGCACATGCTCAAAAACAAAATGCACCCTCGACCTTACTAACACCGATGGATCGCCAGTTAAAACTAGATACGAACATTACAATTGGGTCGCCGCTTGATAAAAACAAGGCATTTGAAAAGAACCTGACCGACAGAATACGTCAGGCAAGCATCAACGCTAACCCAACCGCTCAACACGATACATTTTACAGCACTATGCCGGTTGCAGGTAAAAAAGACAGCCAAAGAACCGACAATATGCCCGTAGTGAAATTAGGTGATACAAACACGCGATACACTATGCTGATTAAGCGAATTGATATTGTAGACCTTACTAAAAAAGAGCAGGAAAAGGTTAACCCGTAAATAATTCACGGATAAGAGGTATAGCCCAATGACCAGAGTTCTAACTCTAACCTCGGGCAAAAAAGCGCAGGTTGTAAACGCCTAATAATCCTTGTTCAACAGCTTTTCCAGTTCGGCAAAGCTGATGTTCATTTTTACCCGGCCCTGTTTGGCGTAAGAAATTTCACCGGTTTCTTCGGATACGATGATAGCGGTCGCATCGTTAGCCTCGGTAACACCAATGCCTGCCCGGTGGCGTAAACCAAATTGTGCCGGCAAGTCACTGTTATCAGTCAACGGTAAAATGCAACTGGCCGATTTAATTTTGTTACCCGAGATAATCAACGCACCATCGTGCAATGGGCCGTTTTTTTGAAATATGGTTTCGATGAGACGTTTTGAAATTTTGGCATCTATCACCTCGCAGCTGGTCTGAAAAATTTGCTCGTCGTAATCCTTTACAAAAACAATCAGGGCGCCGGTATACGTTTGCTTCATGGTTTTACAGGCATCAATAATAGGTTTGATGCGCTTGTAATTATCCTTTTCCACATCCGACTTTCCTAAAAAATACCGCCACCAGGCCCTATTACGTTGTAAGGAGGCATTACGCCCTACCAGCAATAAAAACCGCCTGATTTCCTGCTGAAAGACGACGATGATAGCAATGATACCCACATTCATGAAATTGCCCAGAATAGTAGTAAGCAACTTCATATCCAACGCCTTTACAATAAAGTAAAGCACACACAACATGGCCAGGCCAATAAATATATTAGCCGCAATGGTGCCTCGTATTAAGTTATATAGCTGGTAAATTAAAATGGCTACCAGTAATATATCTAATATGTTAAAAAACAGGTTGGATTTAAACGGGCTTAAGTCTATCGACTGCATAAGCGAAGTTATGCAAATTAGCCCGCTTTGAAAAGCGCGGCGCCGGTTTGATTAGGGTCATAAAAGATAAGTCTCTGTATAAACGCAAAACGCCGGACAACAATGCCCGGCGCCTGGATAAATATTTTGCATGATGCTTATTGCGCAGTAAGCTTAGGCAAAGTCCGCTGGTCGGGCGGTAAGGCCATATATTTTTTGTACGAATCATTGATGTAAGCCGCTAACGATTCTGCTTTGTTGCTGCGGATAAACTCGTAAGTAGGCCGGTACAAAATCATGAAGTTTTCCAGTTCACGGTCTTTCAGCGGCACAATACTGCTTACATAGGCTTTGGTAAACACCGAATCTACATGGCGTTCTTTTATCTCACGCTCGAAATACTTTTTAAGCCTGCGAGCATCCTTGGCTTCTTTACCAAACCAAGAGGTTGGCGAAAGTACATAAACCTTACTTTTTTCGTACACCTGGTGATACTCGGTGCGTGGGTTAAAGCGCTGACCGCGTACATTAACTTCGCGCAAGGCAATACCCAGCGGCACCATTACCACGTTTTTGTATTTTAAATCGGCAATATAAAGCGTGTCAGATACGTAGCCCGGTGATGAAAAAATCAACGTATGCCCCATCAAACCCCGGATGTCGAATGAGCCGCTTTCGCCGGTTAAAACCACCTGGTTGTTGTTGGTATTGCGTACCAGCACTTCGGCCAGTTTAGTATTGGTTCCGGTTTCAATTACCTGCCCCCGGATGCGGTTATCCTGGGCACTGGCTGCAAAGCCTGCCAGCATCAGCAAAAGCGCTATTGTATATCTAAAACGTATCATCATGTTAACCCGTATCTGTCTATCTAAAACCGTGCTGACACGGCTTGGTTTGCATATAAATTGTTAAAGTTTATTAATAAAAAACCCGGCTTAACAGCCGGGCTTCTATCTATTTTTTAAAAGTATTGTTTGATTCGTTGTAATCAGGCAGTACCTTATCCGGGTCGTAAGTTACGGATTCAATCTCAGATGTTGACGGATATCTGAAAGTCCAGGTATTGTTACGTTCCCAAATCTCCACAGGTAGCTTAACACGTTCTGTTTTGCCGCCTTTCTCTTTAATTTCGAGTATTACCGGCATCGCCATCTTCTCTAAATTATCCAGGGTAATCAACGCTCCCTTGCTGGCATCGTTATCTACGTATTTTACGTCGCGTACAGCTACGTCAAGGCGCCAGTTATTTAAGAACCATCCGCGCCAGAACCACTGTAAACTTTCGCCTGAGGCATTCTCCATCGTGCGGAAAAAGTCGTCGGGTGTAGGGTGTTTAAATGCCCAACGCTCAATATAAGTGCGGAAAGCAAAATCAAAGCGCTCGGGACCTAAAATAGTTTCGCGCAGCATGGTTAAACCAGCACCAGGTTTTGAATATAGTAACAAACCATTGTTACGTTCTTTTAAACCGGCAGGTGTATTCATGATGGCCTCAACTTCCGGGCGGGTATAGATAGCGCCTGCACGGTGCATATCCACCACGCGTTCTTTGTACTCACCGTTATTAAAGGCAGCGGTCGACAGGGTATTGATGAAAGTATTGAAACCTTCGTCCATCCAACCATACAAACGCTCGTTTGAGCCAACAATCATTGGGAACCAGGTATGGCCAAACTCGTGGTCGTTTACTCCCCACAAAGAGGCGCCCCGGCTGCGGCTGCTACAGAAAACGATACCCGGATACTCCATACCGCCCAAATTACCGGCAACGGTAGAAGCTACCGGATAAGGGAATTCGAACCATTTTGACGAGTAATGCTCAATAGCCTTTTTAGTATATTCAGTTGAGCGTCCCCAAGCCAGCTTGCCCATAGACTCTACCGGGTAGGCCGAAACCGAAATACATTTTTTTCCGCTTGGTAGGTTAATTTTCGCGGCATCAACCATAAATGAGGCTGACGAACCCCAGGAAGCATCGCGGGCATTGCGAATTTTAAAACGCCAGGTTAATTCCTGTTTTCCAGCCGGACGTGAAGAAGCCTGAGTCACCTCGTCCTGAGTACGAATCATTACCGTTTCGTTGCTCTGCGCAGCTTGCGCCCAACGTTTTTGCTGTTCGGCAGTATAAACTTCTTGCGGATTCTGCAATTCGCCCGAGGCCAGTACAATGTGGCTTGCCGGTACGGTAATCGCCAAATCAAAGTCGCCATACTCTAAATAAAACTCGCCCGGTCCGCTGTAAGGCACGGTGTTCCAGCCCATCACATCATCATACACACACATACGCGGGTACCATTGGGCAATGCTGAATATTTTACCGTTTTTGGTTTGCTGTATACCGGTACGGTCAGAGCCATAATCAGGCTCAGTAAATGAATACTCTATTTTAACCTTTACCTGTCCGCCGTTAGGAGTTACCTCTTTGGGCAGAAAAATCTGCATGCGGGTATCGTTAATTACGTATTTTACATCCGCATCATTAATCTTAACCGACTTGATGTTATAGCCATTAGTAAATGCGCCACGACCACCGTTGCGGCTGCCGCTTAACGGAATAATGGCACTACCACGCGAATCTTGCTTAAATAAATTCTGGTCGAGCTGCATCCATAAAAAGCCCAGCTTTTGCGGACTGTTATTGGTGTACGTTAATACCTCGCTGCCGGTAATTTCGTTGGTTTGCTCGTTAAGACGGGCCGACAATTGGTAATCGGCACGGTTTTGCCAGTAACGCGGACCAGGCTCGCCGCTTGCCGCCCTGTATTCGTTTCCGTTTTTTTGGTAGAACAACGGACCAAAAGCATCGGTGTAGCTATACTTGGAAGCCGCCGGGTCGGCTTGCTGTTGCGCACGGCTCAAACCGGTAACAGCCATTAAAGCCAGCGACAGGCCGGCTACAAAGCTTAGTTTCATTATCAGGAAATATAGTTTTAGTTAGAAATAAACGGCAATAATAACACTTATTAAGCTATTGTGTTCCAAGTAAAACGAAAGTTACTTAGTGATGCCAGCCGTTTACTTACCAAAATGCTGCCGGTAGGCCTCCTCATTAAAACCAAAATACAGAAAGCCATTATCTTCAATTACCGGGCGCTTAATCATGCTGTTTTTTTGCTGCAGCAAGGGCAGTGCCTCAGCAGCCGATTGTACAGTTGCTTTGGTGTCGGCATCCAATTGTTTCCAAGTAAGGCCTTGTTTATTCAGAAACTTTTCGTAGCCGGCCTTTTCATTCCACTCCTGTAGTTTTTCTGGAGAGATACCTAACTTTTTGAAGTCGTGAAATTCAAATTCGATGTGATTTTGCTTTAACCAATCTAAAGCCTTTTTAACGGTATTGCAGTTGGTGATGCCATATACTTTCATAGCCGCGAAGATATTAATTTCTGCCGCCACCGCCTACGTCGTCGTTACTGATGCCGCGCTTGTTCTTTTTAAGTTCGCTGTTCAGTTTGCCAAACTTGTAATTGAAGATAAAATTAAAAGTACGGGCAAACATATCATTTACTGTTTGCTGGTAAGAAGTTGGTGTACGGACGTAACTATCATTGATACGGAATTTCCTAAACGGCGTGTTAATGTACATGGCAATAGTTGCTTTTTTATTCCATAGCTCTTTACCCACGCTGGCGGCGTAACCTACCCAATAGTTGTCGCGCCCCTGCAGCATTACATAGCGACTGTCAAAATCAAAATTGAGCCCAAAGCGATAGCCGTTATCCAACTTATAAGAAGTACCGGCAAAGGTATGCCCCTGAAACCCACTTGTGTTAAACAGCACATTATTGAAATACCCTTTAAGCCATACCCTGATTAACTGACTGTTTAAATTGAAATTAACCTTATTGTTGAAGAAAGGATAGTTCAAACTAAAATCTACACCCAGGCGCTTATTGGCACCCACGTTTTGAAAAGTAGTTACGCTTACTGCCGTCATCGGGTTAATCACGGTCACATTTTCGACAGTGTTATTAGCAAACCTATAACTCAGCCCAACGTTAATAGAGCCTTTTTTAAAGTTACTGTAATTTAACTCGACGCCATGGCTAACCACTGCCTGTAAATCAGGATTGCCCACATTCAATAAGTTAGGATTTTGACTGTTAATGAACGGGTTGAGTTGCATAATACCCGGGCGTTGTATCCTGTCGGCATAAGCCAGGTTGAGGCTGCTGTTTTTAAAGCTGCGCTGTATCGAAATGGATGGAATAAGGTTAGAGTACCGCTGGTCTACCGCCGCGTTGGCATTTACCGTGGTGTGCTCCAGGCGTAGGCCTCCCTTGGCTACCCACTGCTCGTTGAATTTAAGTTGGTAAGAGTTGTATAGGCTGTATACGTTTTGCTGATAATTAAAATTATTGAATTGCGTAGGGTCTATTACATACTGCCCGCCATTGCTCAGCACCTCATTATACGAATCGCTATAGTTGTTACGGAAGATGGCTTTTGCGCCGGCCTCAATGTTTAGCTTTTTTTGAGGCTGTACATAATCGAGTTGCAGGGTATGTTCTTTACTTCCCGCATTGTTGTATTGCCTGTAATTTGGATTGTTATAATTAACCCGTTGTACAAACTCAATATCATTAAACTGCTCATTAGCCGAGTAATTGTATTTATATGAGCCGGTTAAAAGTTGCTCCTTATTACGTTTAAAACCCAATTGGTAATTTAAGCCGGCACCAAAGCCCCTGTCTTTACTATCAGCATTATTGTACGACCGATAGCTGTTGCTGTTACTTGCACTGGTGCTAATTAAGTTACTCAGCAAGTCGCGGTTGGTACCGCCTTTACCTCCAAAATATTCAAATGTACCGGTAATTAAGTTCAGGCTGTCTGCCTCGTAAGTAAGCTCAGTAGTTGCATAAGCATGATTGCCTGCATTAGTACTTGCGCCCAACTGCCTGAGGTCGGAAAACTCATAACCTGGTGCGTTAGTATTGGCTTTAGTGCTGCTTTGATTGATATTAGAAAAACCGGTGGTTAAGCTTTTTTGCTTGTTAAACCCGGCATAACCACCTATGCCAAACTTACCCTGCTTAACGGTTAGGTTTAAATTAAGGCTTTCGCCCCACACGTTACTCAAGCGTGTATTAACACTGCCATTGTACCCTTGTCCAATATCTTTTTTAGTGATAATATTAATGATACCGGCCAAACCTTCGGCGTCGTATTTAGCCGGAGGCGTGGTCATCACTTCTATTTTCTGTATATTACTGGCCGGCATCGCCCTCAAAACATCCGCCGGGTTACGGGCTATCAAGGCCGATGGTTTGCCATTAATTAATATCCTGTAGTTGGTGTTACCCTGCAATTTGATGTTATCGGTAGCGTCAACCGACAGCAACGGCACGCGGCGCATCATATCCAGCGCAGTAATCAGCTTATTTTCCGGGTCGGCCTGTACATCGTAACTAATGCGGTCTACCTCGCGCTTCATCAAGGGCTTCACCTGGGTAATAGTTACGGCCTTCAACTGGTTACTGGCTACGCTCACCAGTAACTCTCCTAAGTTATTTGCCTGGTCGGGATGAGGAAGATTAACTACTTTAGTATTATAGCCTACAAAAACCAAATTAAGTTTATAACGCTTTATGGCTACAGCGTTCAGGATAAAAGTACCATCGTCTTTAGTAAACGTGCTTTTTACAGGCTGGTTGGTGGCAGCATCCGTAAGTGCAACCGTAACGTAAGCCAAAGGTTGTCTCTTTACCGAATCGAGCACGGTTCCTTTAATAACAATTGTTGCCGGAGAACTGGACTGAGAAAACGCAGTAAAGCAGGTTATCAGCGGGATAAATAAAGTGATAAGTAGGTGTTTAATCATTAGTGAGCGTCAGGTCAGTTTAATAGGGTGTCAACAGCAAATAAGCGCCGACACTAAATATAAATATGTATTACCGCATTATTACACGCCAATTATACATTCGATAAAAATAGTTGATTTCTAAGCAATCACTTAACTTACTTAACACTTTTTAACTTTTACTAACGAAACGTAGGCAAAATGCTTACTTATTAAAACGCGTCATGGTTAATTCGGCACCTACCGCAGCAAAGCTTTTTATCATTTCGATAGACCGGTCAATCAATGCCGGCAATTCGGGTTGCTCATCATGGTCAAATCCGCTCAATACATAATCTACCTGTCGGCCTTTGGGGTAATTGTCGCTGATGCCGAAACGCAGCCGCGCATAGTTATTATGCCCCAACACCTGCTCAATGTTTTTTAAGCCGTTATGCCCGGCAGCACTGCCTTTGGGTTTAAGGCGTAAAGCTCCGAAGGGAATTGCCAGGTCATCTACCAAAACCAGCACGTTTTCAATCGGTATTTTAAGCTGCTGCATCCAGTAGCTTAGCGCTTTGCCGCTCAGGTTCATGTAAGTAGTGGGTTTAATGAGGTGCAGCATACGGCCTTTGTAGCTTACCTCAGTATAGTAAGCAAGCCGCATATTATGAAACTGCGCCCCCTCCTGCTTAGCCATTTCATCCAATATCATAAATCCGATATTGTGGCGCGTGTCTTTATATTCGGGACCGATGTTGCCTAAGCCTACTATTAAATACTTCATATAAATACTTCATAAACTAAAAACAGTGAGGCCTCTGCTTTAAAAAATTGCAAAGGCGGACGCAAAGCTAACAATCCAACATCAACAAACACAAAATCTTGACGACAAGCTTAATCAGTGTTAATCAGCAACCTCAGGAGCTATCAAAACAGCATAAAAAAACCACTCTCTGATTCCAGGAGCGGTTTTCTGTATTAATTACCTTAGAGGTTTTAAACTTATTTACCTTTTGCAGCCTCTTGCTCAGCCTGACGCAGTGCACGAGAAGTAGTGATAGATAAGATAGTATCTTCAGGAGTGTTGGTGATAGTCAGGTTTGGAACGCTGATGTCACGTACACGAACTGATTTACCAACTTCTAAACCTTCGATGCTAACTTCGATGGTATCTAAGTGATCGCCAGGTAAAGCTTTAACGCGTAATTTACGCAGCTTTTGTACCAGTTTACCACCCATTTTAACACCCGGTGAAGTACCGGTTAAACGGATTGGAATTTCGATAGTTACCGGTTTGCTTTGGTCTAACTGTAAAAAGTCAACGTGCAGAATTTCGTCGGTTAACGGGTGAAACTGCATGTCTTTAATGATAGCCTGAGCTGTTGTACCGTTAATGTCTAAGTCAACGAATTGAACCTCGGGTGTATAAACAACCGGTTTCAAATCAGCTGCGGACACTGCAAAGTGGGTTTGTGTAGCACCACCGTAAAGTACTGCAGGGATCATGCCCTGGTAACGCAGTTCTTTAGCGTCGCGTTTCCCTACGTTCTCTCTTGGAGAACCGCTAATAGCAATTGATTTCATTTTTTGTTAAAATTTCGGCCTCTCCCCAACCCTCTCCGGGAGAGAGGGAGCTTTGAATGCCATCTATGGTTAATTTATTAATTAATTCAATTTTTCAACCTTACTGTAAAGTCCTCCCTACCGGGGAGGATTTAGGTGGGGTTGTTATTAATCTATTCTAAACAACTGGCTGATAGAAGCGTGCTCATTTACGTTAGCAATGGCTTTACCAAACAGCTCAGCTGTTGACAGCACTTTTATTTTACTGCATTCCTGCTTTAGCGGAATGGTATCAGTCACAATTAACTCGGTTAAAGCCGAGTTCTCAATTGTTTCGTACGCTTTGCCCGATAACAGCGGGTGGGTACATACGGCACGTACGCTGTTAGCGCCACGCTCCATAATTAAACCGGCTGCTTTAGCCAGTGTACCTGCAGTATCACAGATATCGTCAATCAGCACGATATCCTGCCCGGTAACATCACCAATTACGGTCATGCTTTCAATCTCGTTGGCACGCTTACGGCGCTTATCGCAAATAACCACCTCGGCGTTAAAAAACTTGGCAAAGGTACGCGCCCGGTACGAGCCTCCCATATCCGGAGAAGCAATAGTTAAATTGGGCAAATCCAGGCTTTTGATGTATGGCACAAAGATGATGGAAGCATCCAGGTGATCTACCGGTATATCAAAGAACCCTTGTATCTGGGCGGCATGTAAATCCATCGTCATTACCCGGTTGGCTCCTGCTGCAGTGAGCAGATTAGCAGCCAGCTTGGCGCCGATAGCTACACGAGGTTTATCTTTACGATCCTGACGGGCCAAACCAAAATATGGAATTACGGCGGTTACATAATGAGCTGATGCACGGCGTGCGGCATCAATCATCATAAGTAGTTCCATCAGGTTATCTGTAGGCGGATTAGTAGACTGGATGAAAAACACATCACATCCCCTTACCGACTCGTTGATATAAGGCTGAAACTCGCCATCGCTAAATTTTGACAAAGTAAGATCGCCCAAATCGCGACCATATACTTTAGCTATTTTAGCGGCCAGGTCTTGTGTACCTGAGCCCGAAAACAATTTAACCGGATTAAACTGTAAAGGCATCTTCTTAAAACGGATTGCGGATTACCTGCCGTGCTGTTACACCTGGCCATCATCCGGATTTATGCTTAAACTTAAATCTTACTGCTCCCTTGCACTTACCTGATTACTGTAAAAACGATCAGATATTCGCTAAAACAAAAAATTCGAATTCCAATATCTGAAATTCGAATTTTTGTTTTGTTGTCCGACCTGGATTCGAACCAAGACAAACGGTACCAAAAACCGTCGTACTACCTTTATACTATCGGACAATCCTCTTTCGTTCTGTTTCCGTCCCGAAATCGAATGCAAATGTAAGACGAATTTTGATAGCTGCAAAAATATTTTTCAAAAAATTTGACTGTTTGGGCTAAGTCACAGAATATCAGTTAAAATTATGTTAAACCATAAGTTATTGACTTATCCTACGTTTAGATTTATTAATTTCGGCAGCTTAAAATTGTAAACTACAGATTGTATTCAAAATAAACAATGAATTATTCTAAGATCAATAACCTGTTTGGCTGGCTGGCCTTTTTGATAGCTGCCATTACCTACACCTTAACACTTGAGCCATCTACCAGTTTTTGGGATTGTGGCGAATTTATTGCCTGTATATACCGTTTACAGGTAGCCCACCAGCCCGGTGCCCCTTTATTTACCATGATTGGTAAAGCATTTTCGTTACTCTCTTTTGGCGATGTAACTAAAGTGGCTTTCTGGACCAACATGGCCTCTGCCCTGGCCAGCGCTGCAACTATACTGTTTTTGTTCTGGAGCATTACCATGCTTGCTAAGAAAATACTGGTTAAAAAAGCGGAAGATTTAAACACTACTAACCTCATCCTCATTATGGGATCAGGTTTGGTAGGAGCCTTGGCTTATACCTTTTCTGATACTTTCTGGTTTTCGGCGGTAGAGTCGGAGGTTTATGCGCAATCATCTTTATGTACAGCTGTAGTATTTTGGGCCATCTTAAAATTTGATGCCCATGCTGATGAGCCTCAGGCCGACCGATGGATTGTGTTTATTGCATATATTATGGGCTTGTCTATCGGTATCCACTTGTTAAACTTGTTGGTTATCCCGGTTGCGGCTTTGATTTTCTATTTCCGCCGTTCAAAAAACGTAACTACATCAGGCACTATCTGGAGCTTTATTTTAGGTGTGGTAGTTTTAGGCCTGGTACTTTGGGGCATTATCCAATTTACTGTTAAAGGTGCAGCTTATGCCGACTTGCTGTTTGTAAATACTCTTGGCTTTAGCTTTAACAGTGGCGCCATCGTGTTTTACGTACTGGTACTTGTTGCTTTAGTTGCCGGTTTATATTATTCGGTTACTACATCAAAACCGGCTTTGTATGCCGCCATAGTTGCCTTTGTAGCGGCACTAACTATTAGTGCAGGCATAATAGGCTTTATTGCAGCCGGCGCTGTATTAGCGTTTTTAGAGTATGTTTTAAAAGTACGCGAAAAACGCTACTCGCTCAACATGGTACTGATCTGTACCCTTTTCATCTTGTTTGGTTACAGCTCATTTGTGATGATTGTAATACGTGCTAAAGCAGGTACTAACTTGAACAACAGCGATCCTCAGGATGCCTTTGCCTTAAACAGTTACCTGAACCGCGATCAGTATGGCGAAACTCCTTTACTGTACGGACAGTACTTTGACGGCAAACCGGTTGACCAAATTGAAGGCGCCACGTTATATCGCCGCGGTGAAAAGAAATACGAAGTAGCAGGCAAAAAGCTTAAAACCACTTACGATCATAATACTCTGTTCCCGCGTATTTTTGATAACGATCCTAATAAATCTGCTTTTTACCGCGAATGGCTGCAGATGAGCCAGGAAGAAACACCAAACATGGGTCATAATCTTGGCTTCTTCCTCAGCTGGCAGGTACAGCAAATGTATAACCGGTACTTTTTATGGAATTTCTGGGGTCGCACTAACGATATGGATGGCCAAAACAACAGTAACGGTACCGACGGTAACTTTATTAGCGGTTTAAACTTTGGTAAAGCATTACCCTATACCGTAACTCATAGCAAGGCTTATAACCGTTTGTTCGGGTTACCGTTTGTTATTGGCTTGCTGGGCCTATTCTTTCATTTTAAGCGCAGTAAACGTGATGCTGGTGTGGTAGCAGTATTGTTTTTCTTTACCGGTTTGGCCATTGTTTTATATCTGAACCAAAACCCACTGCAGCCACGCGAGCGTGACTACGCTTACGCCGGTTCTTTCTACGTGTTCACGATCTGGATTGGTTTAGGCGTATTATTTATTGCCGATTTGCTGCGCAAATTTGTGAGCCCTAAGGTTGGTGCCGGTATTGCCACTACCGTTTGTTTATTAGCTGCACCGGTGTTGATGGCCAGCCAGGAATGGGACGACCACGACCGTTCAACTAAGCTTACGCCACGTGATATGGCCAGCAACTACCTGAATACTTGCGCGCCTAACGCTATCCTGTTCACTTATGGTGATAATGATACTTATCCGTTGTGGTATGCCCAGGAGGTTGAAGGTATTCGTCCAGACGTTCGTATTGTAAACTTAAGCTTACTGGGTACCGATTGGTACATCCGCCAGATGAAGCAAAAAATGAATGACTCGGAGCCATTGCCTATCACTATGCCGAACAACAAATTTGCATCAGGCGTACGCGACATCATTTACTGGAATGAGCAGATGAACGTGAAAGACACTACGGAGTTGAAAGAGGTATTTGATTTTATCACTTCTGACAATCCGGACACGAAAGTGCAATACGAAAGTGGCTTAACACAAAACTATCTGCCTACTAAAAACTTTAAGATTACTGTTAATCCGGATGAAGTGATCCGTACCGGTACGGTACCGGCCAGCCAGAGAGCTGACATTGTGCCTGCCGTTACCTGGAAAATGAATTCGAATTACGTAACTAAAGATAACCTGGCATTAATTGATATCTTGGCACATAACAATTGGAAACGCCCTGTCTATTTTGCCATTACAGTAGGCAGCGAAAACATGATGGGCCTGGATAAGTACTTGCACGATGAAGGTTTTGCTTACCACTTGCAGCCTTTAAAAACAGACACCGCACAAAATGCCCCTGACCCAATGAATACCTTGGTGATGTATAACAACATGATGACCAAGTTTAAATGGGGTAACATGAAAAACGCCAAATATTTGGATCATGAATCGGTTACGATGTTCTTGCCTATTATTCAAAAACAATTTAACTCGTTAATTGCCAATCTGACCAAAGAAGGTCACCAGGACTTAGCTATCAAAGCACTGAACCGCTATGCTGAAGTAATGCCTGATGACATCCCTTACAGCGAAATTGCTTTACGCAAGTTCTACTTAACCAACAACGCATATAACTTAAATCAGACTGCACTGGCCAATAAATGGACCAACCAGTTAGATGATTTTGTGACCAACATACTCGATTACAATTACAAGGTAATGCAAAATGGCGGTGGTGAGATGAATCAGCGCGACGTACAGCTAGGCTTGTACGTACTAAACGGCCTGATGGAGTATACCAGCACTCACAAACAAACCGCGTTGTTTAATAAACTAAGCGCACAATTTAAAGGCTACGAGGCAAAGTTCGGTAACGTGCTTGGCGGTCAGCAATAAAAATTGCAAGACTTTATATCTTACAGAAGCCGGTGCTGCAAACAGCATCGGCTTTTTAGTTTGCAATATTCATCGGTTATTCAAATAAGGTTATTGCTCAATTACGAATTAGTCTTAAAGCTATCGCTTCTTCGCTTAGGCAACATATAACAAATACTGTTTGAGTAACAATCGCTTTGCAAGCTATAAGTAAGCACAAAACAAAAGGCGCCACTTGGACGCCTTTAATGATTGGTTATAATCTTATTTCAATACTACATCCTACTGATATCACCGCTGCCGGATTTGGAGGTAGATATTTGTTTGGCAGTGCCGGTGTAGCGGATATCACCAGACCCTGATAATTTAGCATCTACGCGCTGACTGGCATTTACAGTAGCATCACCAGACCCACTTAGTCTTACAGACGCGTTTACAGTTTCCAATTTACGGGCATCGCAATCACCGGAGCCAGATACTTTTAGGCTAAGGTTATTCGCACGGCCGCTCAGTGCCACGTCGCCTGAACCCGACAGGCCACATTCCAGATTGTCGGCCTCAATGCGACCTTCTACATCACCAGAACCCCTAACCATCAAGGATAAAGATTGCGTGCGCAGCCCTTCATTAAAAGCCACATCACCGGAGCCATTTACACTAACGGCATTAAGATTACGAACCACTACCCTTACTACTCGTTTTCTGTTACCCCAGTCCCAACTCATACCGCCCGTAGAGCGCTTGTTATCTATACGCAATACGCCGTTCTTCACTTCGGTAACGATCTTATCCAAATCATCATGCTCTGCCTCTACTTTTACCGATTCGGTGCTTCCCTGGGTAATAAACACATCAAAAGAACCTGATGCCTCTATAGACGAAAAACCCGATAAATGACGGTCCTGAATCTCTGTTCTGTCGCTTGTAACTGATGCCGCAACAGGTGCTGCTATAGAAGTGGTAATTGCTCCCGCAGCCAGTGATGCTATTAATAAAACTGTAGTTAATGATTTCATGATGATTTGGGTGTTAAGTATTGATAAGACGCGGCACAGTGATGAATGGTTACAGCAGAAAAATAAATTTTCTGCGTACAAAAAAGCCATCGTTTTTTCAAGACGATGGCTCTTCATATTCAATTACTCGATAATTATTTGATCAGCTTATAGTATGCGTCGTTCCAGGCAATTTCTTTTTGGAATTCGCGCAGTTTGGTTTCTTTACCAATCAGTAAATATTCAATACCCGCCATTTCGGCAAAAGCATGCAAATGCTCATCGGTTAAGTTTTGGCTATAGCAGGTGTGGTGTGCACCACCAGCCTGAATCCAAGCCGCACAACCGGTTTTCATATCCGGATATGGTTTCCATAACACGCGGGCCACTGGTAATTTAGGTAAATCGTTGGTTGGCTCAACAGCTTCTACTTCATTAACAATCATGCGGAAACGGTTACCCATATCTACAATGGATGCATTTAAAGCGGCACCGCTACCTACGTTAAATACCAAACGTACCGGATCGGCTTTACCGCCAATACCTAACGGATGCACTTCAACTTTTGGTTTACCGGTAGCAATGGCAGGGTCAACCTCCAGCATGTGCGAACCTAACACCATCGAGTTGTTGCCGTCAAAATGGTAAGTGTAATCTTCCATAAAGGCGTTACCACCCGGCAAGCCGGCACCCATTACTTTCATGGCGCGTACTAAAGCAGCGGTTTTCCAGTCGCCTTCGCCGGCAAAACCGTAACCTTCGGCCATTAAACGCTGTGCGCCAATACCCGGTAATTGTACCATGCCATGCAAATCCTCGAAGGTATCGCTAAAGCCTTTGAAGCCGCCTTGCTTCAAGAATGTACGCAGGCCCACCTCAATTTTAGCAGCCTCGATTAACGACTGATGCTGATCGCCGCCTTTTTGTAGTGAAGGCATCACGTCATACAAATCATGATACTCGGCAATCTGCTGATCGATTAACGAATAATCAAGCGCATTAATTACTTGTACTAAATCACCAATACCATATGAGTTTACTGAGAAACCAAATTGTAATTCAGCCTCTACTTTATCGCCATCAGTTACGGCAACGTAACGCATGTTATCGCCAAAGCGTGCAAATTTAGCACCTTGCCAATCATGCCAGCCAGCTGCGGCACGGGC
>CAJYSL010000179.1 GCA_913777515.1 uncultured Mucilaginibacter sp. | reverse complement strand
CAACTCTCCAAACATCGATAAAATCGAGGTAAACAGCCGTGGTAAAGTACGTCGTGCAAAATTATTCTATCTGCGCGAACTTACCGGTAAAGCTGCTCGTATCAAATCAAAACGCGTTTAAGTTTTAATTGATACTTGCCTCAGGGTAATATACAAATCCCGGTAGCTGATGAAGGTGCCGGGATTTTTGTGCTTAATATTTAGCGGTATCTTTTGTGGAGTGCATCAACCAATCGGCACCTAAAATAAAACGCGTGGAACAAAACAACAAAATATCCGAAAGCCCCGATGTAGAAATTGTAGATTATCAACCGCAATACAAACAGGCTTTTAAGAACTTAAACGAAGAGTGGATTACCGCTTATTTTAAAATGGAAGATTCGGATTACAAGGCCTTGGACCATCCCGAAGAATATATTTTACACAAGGGCGGTTATATTTTGATGGCTTTGCTCCACGGCGAGCCGGTAGGCGCATGTGCGCTTATTAAAATGGATAATGATACTTTCGAGCTGGCTAAAATGGCGGTAGCGCCCAAAGCTAAAGGAAGGGGTATTGGATGGCTGTTAGGCAATGCGGCTATCAATAAAGCACGGGCGGCAGGAGCTAAACAGTTGTACCTGGAAAGTAATACGGTATTACAACCGGCCATTAACCTGTATTATAAATTAGGCTTTACTCAAATAACAGGTATCATTTCCCCTTACGAGCGGTGCAATATACAGATGGGCCTCCAGCTGTAAACTATGGTTATTAATTAACCTGGTCGCAGACAAAATATACTGCAAATCAGCCAAACAATAAATAAAATTTAATAAGTTTTATCTGCAGACAGCTGTAGTAAAACAAATCCAAACCTTTTAGGCTTCTTACATAAAATTTGAAGATGCCCAAATGGTTAAAAGTGCTGCTCAAACTAGTAGCTGCTATATTCCTGTTATTTATTCTGCTTTCGGTAGGTTTATTTATTTACGTTAACACTCATAAAGAAAAGGTGCTTACGCTGATAACTGGCACCTTAAACAAAAACCTGGATGGCAAGCTGGCCATCGGCGATATGGAAACCACTTTTTTTAAGGGCTTTCCGGGTATATCTGTCTCCCTCAAAAATGTATCCATCCGCGATAATCGCTGGAACGAGCACCATCATACGCTGCTGGATGCTAAAGATTTTGATGTGTCTATTAATACGGCCGCCTTGCTGCGCGGAGCCATACGCATCAGCAATATAGAAATCAGCAACGCGGCTATTGATTTATATAAAGACAGCACAGGCTATAGCAATACCTCGGTATTTAAAAAGAAAAACAAGCAGCCCGAAAAGAAGACCGACGACAAAGACGACGGTGGCAGTTCGGCCGAGTTTGGTAAGTTTTCGTTAAACAAAGTAAGCTTTACAGTCAATAATCAAAAAGCGGATAAGCTGTTCCAGTTTTATGTTAACCAACTCGATGGTAAAATGAACTATCCTGACTCGGGCTGGCGGGCAGACTTGCAATTGAATGTGCTGGCCAAAAGCCTGGCCTTTAATACTCAGAAGGGTAGCTTTATAAAAGATAAGGTAGTTAGCGGTCAGATGATTGCCGGCTACAATGAGAATACCGAAAAAATTAATGTTACCTCCAAAGGGTTAAATATTGGTGACGACCCTTTTCAAATTAATGCGCTATTTGATACCGGTAAAAAGGAAACGCTGTTTGCCATCAACATCGTAGCTAATCAAATTACCTGGCGCAATGCTTCGGCGTTGCTGGCTGCCAACATTACCAAAACACTGAACATGTTTAATTTGGAAAAGCCTATTGATATCAAGGCGCAAATTAAAGGTAGCTTGGGCGGTGGCGACCCTTATTTGTATGTGGTGGGTGATATCAAAAACAACAAGTTGATTATACCCGATGCTGTTATAGACAGTTGTAGTTTTACCGGAGAGTTTACCAACCATGTGGCGGCTGATAAAGGTTACGATGATGCCAACTCGGCTATCCGCTTATATAAATTTACCGGCCGTTATAATCATGTTCCATTTTTAATTGATACCGGCAGCGTTCTGAATTTAGAAAAACCCATTGCTACCGGTAATTTTGATGCGCATTTCCCACTGCCTAACCTCAATTATATGCTTAGCGATATCGCTAAGTTTAGCGGCGGTACTGCTGATGCCAAGCTGCGTTACAAGGCCGACATAGTTAACTTGAAACTGAATAAACCGGTAATTGCAGGTGTGATAGCCTTTAAAAATGCCAGCGCGGTTTATCTGCCACGTAATCTTCCTTTTAAAAATACATCCCTGTCGCTCAACTTTATAAAAGATGATTTGATTTTAAATAACATCAAACTGCAAAGCGGACGAAGCGTGGTGATGATGGAAGGCCGGGTAAATAACTTTTTAAATTTGTATTACGATGCCCCTGAAAAAATACTGCTTACCTGGAAAATTAACAGTCCTGAATTACGGCTGGCAGAGTTTTTAGGCTTTTTATCGGCCCGCAGGCAGGTAAGCAAACGGCCTGAGGCACGCCGAACCAACTCAGCAGGTAACAGTCCGAACGTGATTGACCAGTTGGGGACGGTTCTTAATAAAGGCAATGCGCAAATGCATCTTACCGTGGCCAAAGTTTACTATCGTAAATTTTTAGCTACCAATTTGAATGCGGATTTGCTAACCACCAGTGATGGGGTAATTTTGAAAGATGTGCATCTTAACACATCTGGCGGTTACATGAATCTGAACGGTCGTTTGATACAGGGTACCGGTAACATGAACCGTTTCGATTTAAACCCTACAGTAGTGAACGTGAACATGCGGGAGTTTTTCCAGTCGTTTGATAATTTTGGTTTGCAGTCGCTCACCTACAAAAACTTGCAGGGCTTCTTATCGGCTAAAGCTAAAATTACCGGAGGGGTTACCGATGCCGGCGACTTGTCGCCACGCTCGGTGCATGGGATTGTCGATGTAAGCTTGCGGCAGGCTTCTTTGTTAAACTTTGACCCGCTGATTAGCGTGGGCAAGTTTGCTTTTCCGTTCCGCGATTTAGCCAATATCCAGATTCCGAAACTGGATGCACGCTTTAACCTGGAAGGCGAAAAGGTAATTATCAACCCGATGAAAATCAGCTCAAGCGTGCTGAATGCTGACGTAGCCGGCGTTTATGGTTTTACCCGCGGAACTAATATTGCGCTGGACGTACCCTTGCGAAACCCTAAAAAAGACGAGAATATTACCGACAAGGCAGAACTCGAAAAACGCAGATTTAAAGGTATTGTACTCCACCTGTTAGCCCGCCAGGACGAAGATGGCAAGCTAAAAATAGGCTGGAACAAAAATCACAAATAACTTACTGTTCGTGCTCGCTTAAAAATTGCAGTACCTGTCGCTCTGTACCCGTGTATGGACCCGGAGTTGCAATTTTTAAACTGGCTACAGCTGCTGCAAACTTACCCGAGGTAGTTACATCTTTCCCCTGGTTGCGCTGGTATAGGTAACCAGCCATGTAAGTGTCTCCGCAGCCGGTTGCATCGGTAATAGAGGTAGGTACGTAGGCTGGTATTTCATGAAACTCCCCATCTACATAAATCAGCGAACCTGCGCTGCCCAAGGTGACTACCACTTCCTCCACGCCCCAATCGGCCAGTTGGCGTGCGCCGTCGCGTATATCGTTAATACCGGTAAGTACTTCCGATTCAAATTCATTTACCTTCAAAATACTGATATGCGGTAGCGCTTGCAGTTTTTCGGGCCAATCAATGGCGTGTACCTGGTAATCGCGCACCTCGCGCAGGTAACCTTGCGCATCTAACGATACCTTACCTTTGGTAGACAGATACTGGATAAGTTCTAAAGGCATATCATCGGCCAGCAGGGGACCAAGGTGAAAAATACGGGCCTCAACATCCGCAAATTGCTCAACATCAAAAGGTTCTGCTTTTTGGAGTACACGCTGTGTACGATGGTCTTGGTTTTGAGCGTAGATGTTTTCAAAATATACGGAGTGCTCGCTTGGCAGCACGGTTAAATTTACGCCCTTCTGCTTTAACTGTTCTGCCACCAATAGTTCGGTTGAGCCAACAGCAGTTACCAAGCCGAGGTTTACAGGCATTTGATGCAAGGCATTGGCGAAATAAAAAGCAGTGCCTCCGGCCAGGTAAAGCTCGCCCGAAGTATTAACTACCTTATCTTTTGTAATATGACCAATGCAACAAATGTCGAACATGATGAAGTTAAGCGTGAATAAATAAACTGTAAATATACTTTTAACGCGCAAAGTAACTGCTATTACTTCACATTTGGTAAACACATTTAAATAGTGACAAAGATATGTTGTGCAAATAGGGCAAATTGCATTTTTTTAGTTTTGAGTTAGATGTTTTGTCCTGAAACCTAAAAATTAGCAAAGCTGCATCAGATTAATATATTTGCGGCATGATAGCGCACCACGTATTATTTTGGCTTAAAGCCGATACCACCGACGAGCAAAAGCAGGCTTTTCGCCAAGGATTACAAAGTTTGGAAAATATAGAAGTAATCAAAAATCTCCACATAGGTACACCGGCACCTATTGAACGTGCTGTTGTAGATACTACCTATACGTTTAGCCTTGTTGTATTTTTTGAAGATTTAGCAGCACACGATGTTTATCAGGTACACGAAGTGCATAAAGCCTTTTTAGACGAGTTCAGGGTTTTATTTGACAAGGTTGTTATTTACGACGCTCAATAATTCATTAGCTTATAATTTTTTGAGGGAAGAAGCGGTTTAAAGTATCTCATTTCTTCCCTTATTCAATTGCTTAGTGCGCTAAGCTAATTCAATCCAGGTAGGGGCGTGGTCACTGGTTTTTTCCCAACCGCGTACGTGTTTATCCACACCTGCAGCCGTGAGCCGGCCACTTAAAGCCGGGCTTAGCAAAAAATGGTCAATCCGCAAGCCGGCATTCCGCCCGTAGGCGTTTCTAAAATAATCCCAAAAAGTATAAATCGCTTCATCCGGACGCAGGCTGCGTAATGCATCCGTCCAACCCTGGCTGATCAGTTTCTCAAAAGCGGCCCGGGTTTCCGGTCTGAATAACGCATCTTCCAGCCAGCGTTCGGGCTTATATACATCCAGCTCCGTTGGTATCACGTTATAGTCGCCGGCTAAAACCACCGGCAGATTTTTGGCTAATAAACCGGCGGCATGGGCCGTAAGGCGTTCCATCCATTGCAGCTTATAATCAAACTTCGGTCCGGGAGCCGGGTTGCCGTTAGGTAAATACAGGCAGCCAATTACAACATCATTTA
>CAJYSL010000178.1 GCA_913777515.1 uncultured Mucilaginibacter sp. | reverse complement strand
GCAATACACAAATTGATATTTTTTACGGAAACATCATATCGGTTGATGAGAGGCTTACTCATTTATACAGACTGCCGGAAAAAGTTCAAATTGATTTTCTAAAAGAGAATAATTTAAACCATCAGGCATCGCTAATTAAGGCAACCTTGTTCACCCAGTTCGGATTGTACCCCGAAAAGTATAAGCTGGCGGCCGACCATTGGTTGTACCTGGTAAGCATGGTAGGGGATAAGATATTTAAGCACATTGACCAACCCTTGGTTATTTACGATTCTACAGGGCTAAGCGTGATAAATCGTGCTAAATATGATTCAGAGATGGCTGAAATGTGGCAAACTATTGTGCCCGAGTATGTCAAAGAATTCATCAGGACTCATACAAGGCTTGAGTCAGAGTTTTCAGATCTTGCTTTTGAAACTAAAAAGAGATTCGTAAAATTGGCTATCAAGCTTCATCATCATATTTATTCTTTCAAGAAAAAAATTAAATAATTGTTGGTTAAGTATGATTGACGTTTTTAACAGGCAATCATACTTAAAGATGTTGATTTGAACAAAAGGCTAATTCATACATAATTAAGAAAGCTAATGATTCCAAAAATTATTCATTATTGCTGGTACGGTGGAGGTGAATACAGCCCTCTTATAAAGAAATGCATTAAGAGCTGGGACAAGCATCTGCAGGGGTATGAATTAAAACTTTGGGATGAGTCGAACACGCCTACACATAACGCTTTTGTAAGAGAAGCTTTTGCCCGGAAAAAATACGCTTTTGTAGCCGATTATATGCGGTTTGAGGCTTTGAGAGAATACGGCGGTATTTACCTGGATACTGATATCTTGGTTGTAAAAAGTTTTGATCACATTTTACATGACGATGAATGCTTTTTCGGCCTGGAGGATGAAACCCGAATTAACGGAGCGGTAATCGGCGCCCGGAAAGATAGTGAGTTTATTAAGCAGTGCTTGCAGACTTATGACAACCTCAAGTTTGATCTGAGTATGATGAATGATTTTTCGATCCCGAAAATTATAACTGCCGCCTACAATAGTTTTGAAGATAAAAGTAATATAAAAATTTATCCCACTCCCTTCTTTTATCCTTTGCCTTTTGCCGACTCCTTAGGAAAGCTGCCCAAGGTTGATAATTATATACAGAAAGATACCATTTGCATACATTTATGGAATGCAAGCTGGCTTGACGAGTTAACTGCTTTTAGAAATGCAAGCAATGGCTATGGCGTTAAAGCAAAGTTGAAGAGTTTACGTGATAAGGTTAAAAAAGTCTTCAAGGGCAATTAGCCAAAAAGTAAGTTTTATTTATGTCGCCTAAGATATCTGTTATTCTGCCGGTTTATAATTGCGAAAGCTACATTGCAGGCGCTATAAATAGTATTTTGGAGCAGCAGTTTACAGATTTTGAGTTGATAGTAGTTAATGATGGCTCTTCTGATACTACAGAGCAGGTGGTTAGGTCTTTTACCGACAACCGGCTTAAATATTATAACAACGAGCGTAATTTAGGCATTGTGCCAACGCTCAATTTTGCGGTAACCAAAGCATCTGCGCCTTACATTGCCCGTATGGATGCAGATGATGTATCTTATCCTGAGCGTCTGATGCTGCAGTACCAGTTTATGGAGACTCATCAGGATGTTGCTGTATGCGGTGCATTTTTAAAGGTGATGGACAAAGAGGAGATTGTACGTTGCCCCGAAAACCACGAAGATATCTTTTTCGAACTTTTGATAAATAACGTCATTGCGCATCCGGTAGTCATGTTCCGTAAAAGTGTGTGGGAGAAGCACCGGTTACAATACGAAGAAAAGTGGTTTCCGGCCGAAGATTATATGCTTTGGGTCAAGTTTGCGCAATTTAGCAAGCTGCATAACTTGCAGTTGCCGCTGTTAGATTATAAAATTCATGAGGCTTCTATAAGCGTATCAAAAAAAGATCTGCAGATTCAAAAAATGACAGAGATCAAGTGTGTACATTTACTTGAGTCATTAAAAATATATACAGCCGACAATTTTTCGGTGCTGGAAAAGGCCTTATCATTTCGCTTCTCAGATTCTTTTGAATACGTTAATCAACTCAATAAATTATTCAAGCAAATCGTCGACATTAATAGCAAGCTTTTGGTATTTCCGAAAAGTAAATTGGAGGAATTGTTGTCGATGTACTGGTACGTAGCTTGTCAAAAAGCACTGAAAAATGGGCGTAAAGTGTTGGGTGTTTATAGATCAAACAGCGTTTCCAACAAGTCATATTTTATCAAATTAGTACTACATTATATACGCGGTTTAAGAAAATCTTCTTAAGTCATCAATAAAAAAGCCACAGTCGTGATATTAGATCATTTACCCAAACAACCAATATATCAGCCAAACGAAAAATATCTCACTGTTCCGGCTATTAGTAGCGATACGGGTGGATCAATCACACCTCAATTTGATGTTGTGAGTTATGTTAACGCATTGGTTACACCTACAACCCATGTTTTTGTTAACGGGAAATATGTTCCGACCGGGTTACTCACTACTAGTGATGATAAAAAGCTGCCGATTGTCCGCCAAATTTATTTTTATTTAAAGTTTAGGTTCTTAACCAAAGTTGAGAAAATAAGCGGGCCCTGCTTTTTAGCCTATGATGGCTGGAGCGAAAATTATTACCACTGGATGTGTGAGGTAATGCCGCGCTTATATATGATGAGCCAGGAATTTGCCGCAGGTAAGGTTCTTTTGCCTAAGCATTTGCAGAGCCGGTCGTTTATCACAGAGTCACTCGGAGTGCTCAACCTGCCGATTGTTTGGATTGAACCGAATGTTAGTTATCGTTTTGCACAGCTGGTTACTGTAAAAACCGATCCGCCCTATGGCAATCCCAGCCCGGCGCTGGTGGCCGGCTTAAGTAAGCAACTGCTAAGTAACCTGCACATACAGACCCCAACAGGCCGTAACCGGAAAATATTTATCTCCCGCGCTAAAGCCGACCGACGGAATATTGTTAATGAAAGTGACATCACAGCACTTTTAGTTAAACATGGGTACGAAATTGTGTATAACGAAGATTTATCATTTACCGAACAGGTGAAGCTGTTTGCAGATACGGAATCTTTGATATCTCTTCATGGTGCCGGGTTAGCCAATATCATGTTCATGCCAAATGGAAGCAAGGTATTAGAAATACGCGATACCAACTGGAAAACCAATCCATTATGTTATTGGTGGCTGGCCAATATTTTAAAAGTGAAGTGGAGCTATCATATTGGCGAGATGGTACCCAGCGCAAATCATAATGATAATCCAAATTTTAATAATATTAATATAAATTATGAGTCGTTTGTAAACGACTTTAATAACTTTGAGGTATCGTAACGTCGGGTACTTATAGATTGGCTTGCAATTAATAATATTAAAATTGCTATATTGCAATGATTTTGTGTTTGTGCTAATAATTTAATAAAAAACTACTTAGAGATTTAAGAAAAACATAATATGCGAAAACTTATCGTAACAGGTTCATCAGGCCTTATTGGCTCAGAGGTTTGTAAACATTTTCATTCACTAGGTTGGCAAATATTCGGAATTGATGGCAATCAGCGAGTGGTTTTTTTTGGAGAGAAAGGCGATACCCGCTGGAATCAAAAACAACTGGAAACTTCGCTTCCAAATTTTAAGCATATTGAACTTGATATAAGAAACCGCCAAGGCGTTTTAGACATCATCAAAGAGATAAAGCCGGATGCCATTGTGCATACCGCAGCCCAGCCAAGTCACGACCGCGCTGCAGCTATTCCGTTTGATGATTTCGATACTAACGCTGTAGGTACTTTCAACTTACTCGAAGCTACCCGTCAGTATTCTACCCAAATACCTTTCGTGCATTTATCTACCAATAAAGTATATGGCGATGCGCCTAACTACATCCCGATGGTGGAGCTGGAAACCCGTTGGGAATATGCTGATGAAAAATATTTAACCGGTATCCCTGAAACATTTTCTATTGACCAAAGCAAGCACTCATTGTTTGGTGCATCTAAAGTTGCCGCCGACGTTTGTGTGCAAGAGTATGGCCGTTACTTTAATATGCCAACCTGCGTTTTACGCGGTGGTTGTTTAACCGGCCCAAGCCATAGCGGTGTTGAGTTACACGGCTTTTTAAGTTACCTGGTAAAATGTAACCTTACTGGTACTAATTACACTATTTACGGTTACAAAGGTAAACAGGTACGCGATAATATTCACAGCTATGACGTATCAAGGTTTGCTGAAGAGTTTATCAATGCGCCGCGTATAGCCGAGGTTTACAACATTGGCGGCGGTAAACAAAATACCTGCTCTATATTAGAAGCTTTCAAGATAGCAGAAAAATATTCTGGCCTTGAAATGAAATATACTTACTCAGATCAAAACCGCGAAGGTGACCATATCTGTTATTACAGTGATTTGCGTAAAATGAGAGAGCATTATCCAAACTGGGATATTACCATCTCGTTAGATGAAACCATCAGGCAAATTGTTGAAGCCTGGAAAAATCGTTTAGATTAATTGCTATTTGCTTAAAAGCTGATGAACCGCAGTCTGGAAAATATATTAAAAGCGTCGAGGAAAGTCTATCAGGGCATTGCGCCCTTAGACCCTTTCGGTCTTACTGACGATCTGGTGCAGTATAAAGGCCAGGCTGCCTCAGATTTGGTAAAAGAAAAGCTTTTGGGTAATGCCCCTGCAATGGTTGCCCGCTTCGGCATGGTAGAATTGCATTGTTTACTCAATTATCATTTCGTTAAGCAGAAAAAGGCTTTGCCTGCAAAGGTATTCGATTACATCAGCGGCCGGTCTTTCCCTTTTTGGTGGGATTCGGCAGTAGCCAGAGAAATGTCTAAAAATGCCGGGTTTATTAACCCGACATTTTCCAATTTGGAGAAGTTTGCCCAATTGATGGAAAACGATATGACCGGCGTAGATGTGCTGGCTTCGTGGATGCGTGGCGAGAACGTATTTTTTGATCGTATGCCAAACGTTTCTACTATCAGCATATGGGCTATTGAGCCTTTTAAACACGCCAATCCCTGGAGTGAGGCCTTGGCTGGCAAGAAAGTGCTGGTAGTTCATCCATACGAAGAAAGTATTCAAAAGCAGTATGCTATAAGAGAGAAATTGTTTAAAGATCAGAGAGTACTGCCCGAGTTTGAACTGAAAACGATCAAAGCCGTACAATCTATAGCATACAGCGAAACGCCTTACAAAACATGGTTTGATGCGCTTGATCATATGAAACAGCAAATATCAAAAACTGATTTTGATATTGCCATTATTGGTTGTGGTGCCTATGGTTTTCCGTTGGCCGCTCATGTAAAAAGGATGGGTAAAAAGGCAGTTCATATGGGCGGAGCTACTCAGGTACTTTTTGGCATTACGGGCCGGCGCTGGGAAGACGATCCATACTTCAAAGATAATTTCATTAATGAACATTGGGTAAGGCCAAGCGCTAATGAAACGCCAAAGCAGTTTGCCAGAATTGAAGACGGTTGCTATTGGTAGTTAGCTTAGATATAAAGCTTAAAAGGTGATACTGGTTGAGCTTCGGTTGTTCAATATAAGGTTGAAACCTGATAGGCTCGGAGGTTGAATAAAGCAGACAAAGGTAATACATGCTCAAATTGTTCTATAAAACAGGGTACGTGATCAGGAAAAACTTGGAGGGATATAAAATCCGCTACAAGTATAACGAGTTGCGGTATCTGTTCAGCGATCGTGTGAGTTTGCCTGCTGATTACTATTTTACTCAATTTCCGGAAATTGAGTTTGACGGTTCAAAGAGCCGCTTAATTGTTCAATCAAAAATATCATGCCGCGGACCTGTAAGGTTCGTTTTTTTTGAAGATGGTATTATTGAAGTAGGCAAAGGCACATTTTTTAATGCCAACTGTTCTTTAAACTCATTGCTTTCTATCAGCATAGGCGATGATTGCCTTTTCGGCGAAAACGTAAAGGTTTACGATCATAACCATAAATTTAAATCTACTAATCAGCTTATTAAAGATCAGGGTTATGAAAAGGCCCCTATTAAAATTGGTAATAACTGCTGGATTGGTTCGAATGTTACCATTTTAAAAGGAGTTACCATTGGCGACAATTGCGTAATAGGTGCCAATAGCCTAGTAACTAAAAATGTACCGGCGGGTTCCGTACTGGTAAACCCGGTAACTACAAAAGTAAGCGCTGTAATACCTGCCGGGCAACAAGCAGGGTATACGACATAGTACATGAAGATAACTTTAATAACCACTCAGGCCTCATATTGGGGAGGAAGCGAAGTGTTGTGGACACAGGTTGCTGAATACGCCCTGAGCAAAGGCGATCAGGTGCAAATTGTGATTTATGACCAGAAAGGTAACTTGCACCCGGTTCTTAACGAATTGCAAGCCAAAGTTTCTTCATGCGTACTGCTCAGAAATTTTGTTCATTCCTCAGGCTCCGCAGTACAAAAAGCTGCTGCTGCTGTAAAAAACAAACTTTCTCCCGAAAATCTGGATGCAATCAGTGCTTTCAATCCCGATTGCATATTAGTGAGCCAGGCCAATAATTTTGATGCCGCTTTTCACCCGCTTATTTCTTCGTTTCTTGCAACTTTCAGTAAACCGTTTTATCTGCTTTCACAATTTAACGTAGACCATGGGGGCCTGTCATATGGCGACATGGAGAAGGCATGCAATACATTTGCAAAGGCTAAACTGGTCTTCTTTGTTTCTAAGCGTAATAAAGATACCACCGAGCGGCAAATAGCGCAAGCGGTAAACAATGCCAAGGTCATTGACAATCCATTAAACCTGCGGGATACCGCATATGTGGCTTACCCCGAAAACGACGTAATCAATTTTGCCTCGGTAGCTAGGTTTGATGTAAATTTTAAGGGGCAGGATATATTGCTTCAAATATTATCGGGCAACGAGTGGGAAACAAGAGAATGGAAGCTGAACTTTTACGGTTCGGGCGATGATGAAAGATATCTGAAAAAGCTTACCGCATTTTATGAACTGACTGATAAAGTTGAGTTTAAAGGACAAGTAAGCGATGTGCGTGAAATTTGGAAAAATAATCATGCACTACTTATGCCTTCTATTGCTGAGGGTAAACCGCTGGCGTTGGAAGAAGCCATGGTTTGCGGCCGTGTTTCTGTCGTATCTGATGTGGCTGGTAACACAGAGTTAGTGGATGACGGGGTAAATGGTTACGTAGCTTCGTCTTTTTTACCGGGGCCTTTTAGCGAAGCGTTAGAGCGCGCCTGGGCTGAGCGTAGCCAGTGGCAGCATAAAGGTAAATTGGCACACGAAAAAATGTTGCACACGCTGGACTTTAGTCCGCATATAACTATATACAACACAATTACAAAGTAAAGGCAGGCTGTTTATCATCTACTTATGCAGGCAAAGGTTTCGGTTATTATTCCAAATTACAACAGAGCGGCAATTGTTGGCGAAACCATAGATAATATGTTGTCGCAAACGCTGCCCCCGCTCCAGGTAATTGTAGTGGATGATGGATCGACCGATGGTTCTGTAGAAGTAATCAGGAGTTTTGGCGACAGGGTAACTTTGATTGAGCAAAAAAATCAGGGCCCCGGAGCAGCGCGTAATGCCGGTTTGCAGATAGCCACGGGTAGTTATATCCAGTTTATGGATAGTGATGACCTGGCCTCGTTAAACAAATTGGAGGTGCAGGCTGAGGTTATGCATAGCCAAAACGCCGATATCGTTTACGGCCCCTGGACTAAAGTTTGGAAAAATGAGCAATCCATACAGCTTCAGGATGTAGTCTTGCAGCAATCGGCATTGCCATCATCAAAAACGGCATTGTGCTGGTTTTTGACCGAATGGTCTATGGTTTTTCAGCACTGCCTATTTAAAAAGGAGTGGTTTGATAAGGTAGGTGGCTTTAAGCACGGCATGACCTCGCACGAGGACGGTGATTTATTCGTTCGTTTATTGATGGCAGGTGCACGCTTAGTTCATGAAAATAAAACCCTGACTTTTTATCGCCTCAATGATTTTGGTAAGCTTACGGCTACAGGGCAAGGCAACCAAAAACGTGCCGCCGATCAGGCTTTGTTTTATTGGGATGTCATCAAGCAACAGAACAATCCGCTGTTATCTGGATGTCTTAATTCATCACTGTTTAAGCTGCGGGTACAAAATGCGGTTAAAGATTTGGAAGCCACTGGGCTAACCACAACCGAGGTTTACAAGAGCTTAAACGCGTTTGTAGGAAAAGGAAAAGCATATTTAAATGCCCAGCTGTGGCTAAACCAAAAATCAGCCGGATTAAAGCATCGTATTAAGGGGCACCGATGGCCATCGTGCTACCAAACCGGGCCACTTTCGGCGCATCAAAAACAGTTGATTAACAACTTGGGGTGGCAATTAACCTAAGCATAATTACACGATAATGAAGAGATTACTTATAGCTGAAGAATCATTACGGGATTTAAAAGGCCATTGGTTTGACCTGCTAAAGGTAACCGAGCAAACGGCCCGCAAAATGGGCTGGGAAGTAGATGTTGCCATGCACGTTGACGCGGTTCCCGAAATTGAAAGATCTTTCAACTCGCATAAAGTATTTAAGCATGCCAAATACCTTGATGGTGGCAAAAAATATCCGTTTGAGCGCTACTATAGCTTTATACTGCACAGCTACCGTATTTACAAACAAATAAAACCATTTTTAAAAAGCAAGCAGCCTTATGACACCATATTGGTGCCTACGGTAATGGTGCATCACCTGCTGGCCTGGCATATGGTAATGTCTTTAAGTAACGCGCCAAAACATCTCACCCTGTTTTTTATCACTAACCCTGGGGAATGGGATGCAGCAGCCAAAGCGCCATTTTTTCCGAAATCAACTATCATCCTGAAAAAATTGCTGTTACGCTTCAAAAAGCTGGTTGCAAGCGGCAAGGTAACTTTAGCAGTAGGTACTGTAGGTAATAAAGCAGAGTTTGAAAAGCTAACCGGGCTTCCATTTACTATGGCTCCACAGCCGGTGCCGATTGATGCCGAAAAGGTTTATGCACTAAAACAACAAGAGCAGCAAAAGCAAAATAACGGTGTCGTTTTTTCATGCCTGGGTTTCGCCCGGCACGAAAAGGGCTCGGATTTACTCAAAATAGCTATTGAGAAGATTTTTACTTCCAACCCGGATTTCGGCGGCCGGTTTATGATACAATGGGTAGATCCGTTTATGATGCCTGATGGTTCGGTTTGTGAACCTGGCGAGTTTTTGGTTAATCATCCAAACGTGGAAATTATTGACAGAGGTGTACTGGCTGATGAATATACACGCTTGCTGGCTAAAGCTGACTGTATGGTGTTGCCTTACCGTAATTCATCTTATTATGCCAGGGTGTCACAAGTGGCTACCGAATGTAATTGTATTTGTACACCTATAATTTACACCAAAGGTGGCTGGCTCGAAGAAACTGTATCAGGTTATGGTGCAGGTATAGGCATTGAAGATGAATCGGTAGATAGTTTAGTTGCTGCCATTTTAAATATGCAAAAAGAGTATAATGCTTACCAGGCAGCTGCCAAAACAGTTATGTTGCAAGCGCGAACGTATTATTCGCCTCAGCATTTTGTAAGCATATTATTAAATTAAATATAAACATTATCCTGTACAAGGTATTATAATGCTGGTAATATGAACAAGAAAACGCTTGACTTTTTAAGAGCAGTATACCTTAAAGTCTTTAAACGGGGTCATAATGGTGTGGACTATGATAATGTAGATTTAAAAAACCAGGAGGCCAGCAATTTAATCAAGCGTAAGCTATTATCGAATGAGCCTGTAATGATCTGCAGGTTTGGTTCTGTTGAATTAGGTTGCGTTGGCAATTATAAAAGTATTAAAGAGAATCAAGGGGCTAAGTTCAAATACATATCAGACCAGATAGATCCTTACTGGTGGGACGACAGGCTGATAACAGCAATGTCTAACAATGCCGGCTTCTTTCCTGCTACTCCCCCAATGCTCGAAAAGTTTGCCTTATCTCTGTTAGAAGACATGAGGCAGGTTGATATCTTGGGTTCGTGGCTGGAACGAGAAAAGGTTTTCGCAAAAGAGTTGGCTCATGTAACGCGTGTGCAAATCGGCGATTTACATCCTTACAATCATGAAAATCCATGGAGCGAAGCGCTGAAAGGCAAGAAAGTGTTGGTTATTCATCCGTTTGAGGATAGTATAAAAAATCAATTTGCTAAACGCGAACTTATTTTTAAAGATCAGCGAATATTGCCGCCGTTCGAATTAAAAACAATTAAAGCAGTACAGTCGATAGCCAATAACAAAACGCCGTTTAAAACCTGGTTTGATGCGCTCGACCACATGAAAAAGCAAATTGACCAAATGGATTTTGATATTGCTATAATTGGTTGTGGCGCTTACGGTTTTCCGTTGGCTGCCCATGTAAAACGAATCGGGAAAAAGGCAGTTCATTTGGGCGGAGCAACGCAAGTATTGTTTGGTATAATTGGTAAGCGTTGGGAAGAAGATGAGGCAAATAATTACGTCATGACTCATTTTGCTAACGAGCACTGGGTGCGTCCATTAGCTACTGAAACGCCCTCTGGGATAGAAAAAGTTGAGGCAGGTTGTTACTGGTAAATAACAACTGTTATCATAGGATTATGATGGCATGCTGATTGATTGAGAATATGGCTACTCATTACAATTAAAGAAAAATTGAGCTGTTTGTTAAAGCGCTAATCAAAAGTCGTTAGTGCTACCAAATGGTTCAAACCCAGTACCGACAAGGGGAGGACAATTTGGACGAATACCAACCTCTTTACAGGAAATATAAAAGCATAAGTGTTTAACATATTTCAGTTGGGAGTGAATAGTTAGTTGCGGTGAAAATATGTTGACGGCAAAATCACCTATAAATATTACCAAGCATTAGTTGCTCATCAATATATGCAGTATAAGCAGATAATCGACTTTGCTAAAAGTTTTAAAAGAGGAGTAATTATCAGAAATTATCTTTTGTAGCATAATTGATGGATACACAGCATCTTACTTTTACTCGTTTTTTAGCAGCAATAGCCATTGTTGTTTTACATTTCGGTAATCAATTGTATCCGTTTAATTTACCCTTTGTATCTGCGGTAATTACCAACGCCGCTGTTGGTGTTAGCTATTTTTTTCTTCTTTCAGGTTTTGTTATGTCCATTGCTTACAGTAAGCGAGGCAAAGAGATTGTTTTCGGAAGTTATATTCAAAACCGTGCAGCACGTATACTACCTTTGTATTTTTTGGCTATGATATTAATGGTCATATACTACCTAATACGTGCGTCTATTTTTCACATGGATTCACAGTATCAGCTTTCTTTTACAGACATACTTGTAAATGTATTTTTATTGCAAAGTTGGATTGACTCTGATGCTCATAATTTAAATACGGCATCATGGACTCTATCTGTTGAGGCTTTTTTTTATTTGTCATTCCCTTTTATCAATAATCGGTTTTTCAACCAGCTTTCTTTTAAAACTGTAGTTATTGCTGTTTTGGCTTTCTTTGTTGTAAGTCAACTACTATTGCATGGCCTGATGTATAAATTTCCTAATCGTAAACCTTTTATTCAGGATTTTCCACTATTTCATCTTAACGAGTTTTTGGTAGGGAACTTAGTTGGGCTTTATTTTATCCGGAACCGAAACAAACATAATAACACATTTTATCTGCTAATAGTTACTGCTTTGATGCTGTTAGCATTACAGCAGGTTGTTCCCGGAATTTCTTACACAAATGGAATGTTCCTTTTCATCTTGGTACCTTTTCTGATGTTATTAGCTTACGATATCGGACCAATAACAAGGGTTTTCAACAATAAACTGTTAATTTATTTGGGAGAAATTAGTTACGGAATTTATATCCTTCAATTTCCGGTTTATTTTTTCTTCACGGCATTCTTAACAGTTATTGGGTACAAAATAAATTTGCCGTTATTTTACTTGTATTTACTATTGCTCATAGCCATATCGGCATTAAGTTTCAGCTTTATCGAAAAGCCTTTGCAAGAGAAAATTAAGGCAATAAAATTTAATTAGTGGCAATTGGTGCGGCAATTAATATAACATGAATATAATTATTTATAATATCAACAGCTTTGGAGGCAACTACGAATATGCTAAGTATCTATTCGAAGCATATCAGAACAATCCCGAGGTAAAGTCGGCTACTTTGTTGATGCCCGAGAACGCCGTCTATAACAAGCCTGGTGTTTTAAGAACGCTTTGTACCGATTTGCCAGCTACGCAAAATAAGCTTTTTAAAAAGATACATTATTTATATCGCAGTATGGTCAATCCATTCAGACTGCTCTCATTTTTAAAAAAGCAGCCGTCTTCGATAGTCATATTTAATGATTTTGACCAGCGTACTGCCTGGTTTTGGGCGCCGTTTTTTAAGCCTCTAAAAAAGAAACACAAGTTTGCCGTTATTTTGCATGATCCTGACCGCGACAAATTTTTTTCTATCAAGAGCCTGTCCGAAACCAGCATGAGTTCTATCATGGCTTTTATGGATGTAGCTTTTTTTCATGGGTTTTTACCTGATAAATCTTACTATAATTATCCGTTTAAAAGGATTGATATACCGCACGGCATATACGACGATACCGAGATTGATAATGTGGTTTACCAGCAGATTAAGCAAGAGGCGGTCGGCAACAGGATTATCGGTATTTTAGGCAACATCCGTGATGAAAAAAACTATAATGTGGTTATTGACGCTTTAGCACATTTAAGTAACGTAAAGCTACTTATTGCAGGCAAAGCTGCGCATTCAGGTATCTCTTCAGATATCTACAAACAATATGCTACCGAAAAAGGGGTAAGCCACAAAATCCTCTGGCAAGAAGGGTACTTAAGTCAGGGCGCTTTTAATGCTTGCATTGCAGCTTGTGATATTGTTTTATTGTATTACAAACCCTCTTTCACCTCACAAAGCGGCGTTTTAAATACCATTGCCCCTTTTAAAAAGAAACTGATTATATCTAATGCTGAAAGCTCATTAAAAAAATCAGTTGAACAGTATACGCTGGGTAGGGTGTTACCGCATGATCAGCCAATTTTGTTGGCAAAAGCTGTCGAAGAATTGTTACCTTTATCTGACGATCATTTTGCTGCCAACTGGGACAATTATATTGCTAATTCGAGTTGGCAAAAACATGTTTCCATTGCTGTAACAGCGTTTAAATAGTACTGCATGAATATCAAATTGTGGGGAGGGGCTTTCCTCAATTATTTTTACAACAACCTGCTCACGCATTTCCCTTCGCATTTTTTACGAAAAGCATTTTTACGGCTTTTTAACAAAAAGATTGATCGTAGTGCCGTTATTTTAATGCATAGCCGCTTTTTAAACTTTTGGGAGATAGAAATAGGTGAGCGGGTCGTAATCAACCAATATTGTTTGATGGATTGCCGTCGGTTTAAAATAAAAATAAAAAACGACACTGATATTGGTCCTTATACTAAAGTTTGGACTATGGGACATAAACCAAATTCCGAAACCCATGATGTGTATGGGGGCGACGTGGTTATTGATCACCACGTTTGGATAGCCTCTAATGTTACCATTTTGCCTAATCTCGTGATCAATGCCGGGGCTATTGTGGCGGCTTCAGCAGTAGTGCACAAATCAATCGCTCCATTAAATATTGTTGCAGGCAATCCTGCCACTTTTATAAAAGAAAGGGATAATCCTTTGAGTTACAAGTTAAATTATACTCCAATATTAGAGTAATAGGTAATTGGCAGATAATTGATTAGGCGTTAGATTCTTCATAACTTGAAAAATGGATAGAAGTCTTGTACATTTTTTTCTTTTTGCAAACTTCATTGTTGCTATCATATACTTTTTGCGCAAAAAGAACGAGATTCCGTTTTTTCTGGCTGTTTTTAACCTGATGGTAGAATACCGTATACTGGCTCTTGAAAGTGGCAAAAGCATTTTTGTGTTTTATGATTACGGTATAGATTTTATATTCAATATGGAATATGCTTATATAGCCAGTGGGCTTATTACTTTGGGCACTTCTATAATGATGTACAGTTATATGTTGTTCTTTAAAACTCCGGTAAAAAGTATTAAGGATAATGATCAGTTGTTGAGTGTCTTTGTTGATAAAAATAAGAAGACTATCATTATCGGACTCTGTTTTTTCACCTTACTTACCGTCGCATTGTCTGGCGGCAACGCGGGAGCATATAGTTATCTTACCAGGCTGGGCAATACATCTTTCATTCTATTACTCTTTTTGGTGGTGTTATTCGGAAAAAAAACTACCGGATTTATGAAACTGATTTATGGGCTTCTATTTTGTTTTCTGGCCTATCTTACCTATGGTACAGCGCTCAGGTTCCAGTTTTTAGGTTGGATTATACCTATTGGCTATTTCCTGGTCCGAAACGTTAAACCCGGTAAAAAGATTGTGCTTGCTTTCAGCGGTATATTTGTTATTCTCATTGTGTTTTCGTTAGCGGG
>CAJYSL010000177.1 GCA_913777515.1 uncultured Mucilaginibacter sp. | reverse complement strand
TTTCATCAGATAACAAAAGGCCTCCTTAGCAAGCTAAGAAGGCCGTAAAAAACATAAATTATTTAGTAGCCGGCTGCTGTTGCGTAGGCATTTGCGGCATTGCTGCCGGTTTTGGCGCGTTAGGGTTTGGCTTAATAATGTCAACCAACTCTACATCAAATACAATTGGTGTAAAAGGAGGGATTGGACCAGCTCCCTGCTGACCGTAAGCCAGTTTTGACGGGATAACGAAAGTAGCTTTCGAGCCTTTGTTCAGTAACTGCAAGCCTTCGTCCCATCCCGGGATAACGGCACCTACACCAACTGCAATATGAATAGGTTTGTACGGACGCATAGCGTTATAAAGACCTTTATTTTCTTTTGCCTGGGCTATTTCCTTAATGCTTGTATCAAATACTTTACCGCTGATGAGTTTACCAGTATAGTTTACTACCGCGCTATCAGCTTTACCAATTTTAGGGCCTGAACCTTCTTTGGTGATTACATAATATAAGCCAGAAGCAGTTTTAGTAGCTTTCAGTTTATTATCATCAAGGTATTTCTGAATTTTTCCAGGCTCTGCTTTTTCCATTTTAGCAGTTTCGGCCTTAAACAGTTCAGCTACACGACCTTGAAAAACCTGGTCGCTCAGTTTACCTTTAGCAATCACTTTTTCAATTTTAACCTGGTATGTTAAGTATTTGCCCTTGAAATCTTTAGGCATATGGTTGCCTGCCTTAGCCGAGTCGATGTTTACACGGATGGTTGCACTATCGCCCTGGCTTAATAATAAGATACCGTTAACCACATCACCTTTAAATTGCGGCTGTGGCACTGCAGTAATTACAGGCATGCCCTGGTCGTAGCTGTTGTTTAATACCGAGTCGGCATCGTTTTTAACAATCAGGTTCATTACTACAAAGTCGCCGGCTTTAATGTTAGTGCCTTCTTTGTCTTCATGAATATTATATAGCAGTCCGCCATCGCTCTTTTTAAATCCGCTGTTACAGCTGGCAAAACCCAGGGCCGCTACAGCCAAAAACAGAAAGTTTTTTTTCATTTTTTTTATTGTACTAATAGTGTTTTGTATTCGGGTAATATATGTTTTATTTTTTCAATTACTTGTTGCAGAGATTCTTCAGAATGACCGCCTGCGGCATTGCGGTGACCGCCGCCGCTAAAATATTTTTTACAAATTTCGTTGGCCGGAAATTCTCCTTTTGAACGTAATGACAATTTTACTCTGTCAGGGCGTTCTACAATAAAGGCAGCAAGGCGTATACCGGTTATTGACAAGGCATAATTTACAATTCCTTCAGTATCGCCGGTAATGATATTAAACTGCTCCAGTTCCTGGTGCGTTACGCTGATAATAGCCGTATTAAACTCAGGCAATACCTCAAGCTTATTAGTCAGGCAATGACCTAAAAAGCGCAGTCGGTTCTCAGACGAACTACTGTAAACCAATTCGTGAATCCGCCAGTTTACCGCACCAGCCTCAATTAAACTGGCCACAATGCGGTGTACCGAAGCTGTAGTATTTGGAAACCTGAACGAACCCGAATCTGTCATGATACCCGTATAAAGGCAGGTAGCCACATCGGCATTAATCAGGTCGGGGCGTTTAAGCTCATCGGTAATAAAACTGTATACCAGTTGTGCCGTAGCGCAGGCATTGATGTTCCAGTAACGGTAATCGTCAAAATCTTCCGGCTCCAGGTGATGGTCAATCATCACCTTTACAGCGCCGCTCTGGCGCACCAGTTCGCCTAACTCGTTTATGCGGGTAAGGGTGTTAAAGTCGAGACAAAAAATCAGTTCGGCTTCGGCCACTAATTGGGCAGCCTGCTCTTTTTGCTCGATATAGATGAGCACTTCTTCGTTGCCGGGCATCCACCATAAAAACTCGGGGTAATCGGTAGGGCTAACTAACTTGGCATGGTGCCCTTGCTGTATTAAATAATTATACAAACCGAGCGACGAGCCCATAGCATCGCCATCAGGTTTATGATGGGTAGTAATAACTATTTTACGGGGCTGGTTTAAAAGCTGGCTAAGCGCGGATATATCTAACATCAACAACAAAAAGAAGTTGCAAATTTAATTAAATTAATGAATTACAAACGATGCAAATTGTACAAAAAGCTTTAAGTTTCAATAACAAACCTTTACTTTTGCGCCAATTTTAAAGCAAAAATGGAAAACAACAAAACTTTCACCATGATTAAGCCTGATGCAGTGCGTAACGGCCACATTGGTGCTATTTTAGATCACATTGTTAAAGGTGGCTTCAAAATCACAGCAATGAAATACACTAAACTTACTGCCGAAAAAGCAGGCGAGTTTTACGCTGTTCACAAAGAGCGTCCTTTTTACAAAGACTTGGTTAGCTTTATGTCTTCAGGTCCTATCGTAGCTGCTATCTTAGAGAAAGACAACGCTGTTGCTGATTTCCGTACGCTGATTGGCGCTACCGACCCATCTAAAGCTGAAGCCGGAACTATCCGTCAGTTATTTGCCGAATCTATCGAAGCTAACGCCGTTCACGGTTCAGATTCTGACGAGAACGCCGCTATCGAAGGCAGCTTCTTCTTCTCAGCATTCGAAAAGTTCTAATATTAAAATGATACGGCCCTAAAGGCTATAAACTATAAAAAGCCATCAATATTGCTGTTCATTCAATAGCTTTATTGATGGCTTTTGCATTTGAGGCCTGGCGTGCTTAATGGCTCTCGGCGTATTTTTTAAAATTATTCAGGATAGCCTGCCAACCGGCTTGCTGCATCTCAGTCGGGTTCTGGTTTTCGGCATCAAAGGTTTCTTCCACTTCGGTTTCCATACCGTTATTAGCAAAAGTAATTCTTACTTTTCTTCCGTCTCCTATGGTATAGGTAATCAGTTGGTGAGGTACTACTTCGTCGTATATACCACCAAAATCAAACCCCATACTGCCGTCTTTTGCTTCCATTCGCGATTTAAACTGCCCACCGGCACGTAAATCATTCTCAGCCACAGGTGTATGCCATTCGTCCGACGCGCTATTCCACTGCGTGATATGCTCCGGCTTGGTCCAAAACTCCCAAACTTTTTCGGGAGTGGCGTTAATGGTTGCCCTAACGGTAATTTTAACAGGATTGCTTGCTTCCATAATTTTATGTAGTGTTTAATATTGATATTTCCTTTGAATTGGATTACTTTGACACCATGAAACCTTATCCGCACCAGCCGCTAATAGTCTGTCTTTTTTTTCTGTTCGCCCTCTTCTCGTGCAAAAGCAAACCTGTATCAAATAAAGCTATCAAAACACAAAGCGGGCAATACACCATTAATGGCAGCATAAAGGGTATTCTTTCGGGTAAGGTACAAATGTTTTCTTTAGAAGGAAAATTAATAGACAGCGCCACTATCTCAAACGGTAACTTTACTTTGCATGGGGATTTGAAGCAACCGGAGCGAAAAAATCTTATTATCTCTCCAGGCAATTGGAGCTTTGGGGTATTTACAGATGCCCCCAATATTAAATTGCAGGCGGACACCGCCGGTGCTATACATCAGTTTGACACTAAAGGCAAAGACTATCCTATGATATGGCGCGTTAACCAAACAGGCTCGCCCATGGGCGAAGCATATATCAACTATCAAAAAGAAACCGGGAATTATGAGTACATTTCCTGGTCACAAAAGTTAAACTCGGCAAAAGAGAATGAAAAGACTCGCCTCAGTCACCAGATAGACTCAATTGCCGAACTTATCCCGATTAAGCGAAAACGTTGGATTGAAGACTATATACGTAAAAATCCATCGTCAAAAGCAGGCCCGTATATACTTAATGAGTACATCATAGGAATATCCGGCTTATCTGCCGATTACCTGCGCCCCATATTAAACCAGTTTTCAGGTCCGGCAAAAGCCTCTTTTTATTACGCAGCACTCAACAAGAAACTACAATCGTTACAAGGGTTCGAAATTGGCAAGCCCGCACCCGACTTTACCCTGCTCAAAAATGATAACACACCATTAAAACTTTCTGATACCCGCGGAAAGATTATCCTCCTTGATTTTTGGGCAAGCTGGTGCATACCCTGCAGAAAAAGTATCCCGCACTGGAAAAAGATTTATGAAAAATATAAATCAAAAGATTTTAACATCATCAGCATCTCCAGCGACGACGACCGAAAGGATTGGATAAATGCTCTAAATCAGGAGCAAATGCCCTGGACACAGGTGATTGACGAATTCTCTCCAGGAAATCCAACACCGCTGGCATCAGAACTATACCATGTAACCGCGATTCCTTACATGGCGCTGCTCAACAAGAAAGGCGAGCTGATTGCAAGTTCAGGCGATGAAGCTGTTATTACTCAAAAAATAGAAGAATTATTAGGCAAGTGATGCTTGCCTAATGCAATATCAAGATTATCAATTAAAGCGGGATATTATAAAAATATAATCTCCTCCACCAGGATGTCGCCGGCCTCGCTGTTTATTTTGTCCATAATCTGCGAGCGTATAATCATCAGTTCATTTTTTACCACCGATGATTCAATACGTAAAAACAACTTTTTGTTGTTGATAAAGATTTCACTAGTGCGGTTGGCTACGGGTTTGCCTACAATATCGGGCCAGGCGGCAATAATAGCTGTTTCGTCAAACCGGCGCTTAATCTTATACACATTAAGCATTTGCTCAATGGCCTGTTTCATGGTTTTGTCGTTAGCCTTACGCATCATCAATAGTCGTTAAAAGTTTAAATTATATTGGGCTAACCTCACCCTGTTGTACATCAAAAAGCTTAAAATCTACATTGATGCGGTTAAAAATCTGCTTTACCCTATCAGCACTGGTATCGGTAATAAACACCTGACCAAATTCGTGATTGGATACCAGCTGCATCAATTTGGTAATGCGGTGCTCATCTAATTTATCAAAAATATCATCCAGTAGCAACAAAGGTTTAAAACCTTTTTGCTGTTGCAGATAACTGTACTGGGCCAGCTTTAAGGCAATTAAAAAAGATTTTTGCTGCCCCTGCGAACCAAATTTTTTAAGCGGCATCTGGTGTATGCTAAACAGCAAATCATCACGGTGAATACCGGTGGTGGTACGTTCCAGCACGCGGTCTTTCCCGGTAGATTTATTCAGCAAAGCGGCGAAGGCCTCGTGCAGCAACTGCGACTCGTATACCATGGCCACCTTTTCGGCATCGTCTGTTAAAAACTGGTAGTACTGATTAAATATATCGGTAAAGCTTTCCATAAAGCCCTTACGCTTTTCAAAAATACGGGTACCCGAAGCTACCAATTGTTCGTCAAGCACCTCCAGTAATCCCGGGTCAAACCGGCCGGTTTCGGCAATACTTTTTAACAGCGCATTACGGTTCGAGAGGATTTTATTGTAGGTAATCAGCTCGTCCAGGTACCGGTTGTCAGTTTGCGAAATAACATTATCCACAAACTTGCGCCGCTCTTCGCTCCCCTCCATGATGATACTCACATCGTATGGTGACACCATTACCAGCGGGAACAAACCAATATGGTCGGCTAAACGCGGGTAGTCTTTTTTATTACGCCTGAATAGCTTTTTCTGGTTACGCTTTACCGAGCAGGCCACGGTTTCGCGGGCGTCGTTACGGTCAAAAGTACCGTTGATGATAAAAAAATCCGTGCCCTGCTTAATTTGCTGGCTATCGATAGTGTTAAAGTAGCTTTTACATAACGACAGGTAGTGTATAGCATCCAGCAGGTTGGTTTTGCCTGCACCATTGTTACCCGTAAACGCATTTACCCCATCGCTGAAAGCCAGTTCGGCCTCGGCATAGTTTTTAAAGTTGATAACGGATAAATGCTGCAAATACATAAAGCGGGTTCAAAGGTAGCAATACACTACAGGTTTTGGTAGAGCGACTCACTTAAAAATTAAAGGCCTTTATTTATTGTTTTAGATGTTGATAAAATTTTTAAAATAACCTATTTTTGCAAACTTAATTTTAGCATAGAAATGTCAAAGACGGAAGTGAATGCCAATGTTGCAACAGAACAGAAGACCGTAGTACCAACAGGTGGCTTTGTTAGAGAGAATCAGAAAAGCCTGTTATTTATTGGTGCTGCCATTGTTGCATTAATTGCCGTATATATTGCCTACCAGAAATTGTACCTGGCTCCGCGCGAAACTGAGGCTGCCAATCAGATGTATGTAGCCCAGGAGTATTGGGGTAAAAAAGAGTGGGACAAAGCCTTAAAAGGTGATGCCAGCTATCCGGGCTTTGAAAAAATCATTAACGATTACAGCAACACCAAAGCTGCTAACTTAGCTTACTACTATGCCGGTACTGCTTACTTAAACAAAGGCGAATACCGTAAGGCTATTGATAACCTGAACAACTTTAGAGGTGATGACAACA
>CAJYSL010000176.1 GCA_913777515.1 uncultured Mucilaginibacter sp. | reverse complement strand
TCGTCAATAATTAAAATGGTGGGGCGCATATGGGGGCTGTAGAATTATAGCTCTTAATTGCTTGCAATGAAAAGTGGTGCAATCTAAATATTTATCTCCGAATGATAAAAGTTTAAACGCCGAACCCGGTATTTATGTTCAGTGCAATTAAAATTAGAACAAAATTAGCGTAGATTTAGATTTGATGAGGTGCATTTTAGACCAAATCACTCTTAAAACAAGTTTAAATAAAACGCTGATGGTTATTTTGTAAATTATTGTAAATGAATGTTATGATGAAAATAAAGTTTAAATAAGTCTATATTCTGATGTTACAATTAGGATAAACTGCGTGTCTGTTTTTTCTTTGCTTACCGATTAATAAAAAAGCAATCAATGAGCTGTCTATCGCAGCAAACAAATTGCCGTGTGGCAGCCGAAGCCATACCAAACCCGTAACTAACCACTTTGTATACCAAATTATAAGCGTTTAAATGCATATGCAGAAAAACTATTATCTAACTTTCATACTTCTTTTACTGGTGTTCACGGTAAAAGCACAAACCATTACTTCGCCTGATAAAAATCTGACGCTGAAGTTTGCTTTAGCTGCCAATGGCGTTCCTACTTACCAGCTTACTTACAAGCAAAAGCCTGTAATTAAAACCAGCAAACTGGGTATTGAAACTAAAGATGTACCTTCTTTTTTAGATGGTTTTACGGTGACTAAAACCGAGCAGCAGTCGTTTAACGAAAGCTGGAATCCGGTTTGGGGAGAGCAGAAAACTATCCGTAATAATTACAATGAGTTACTGGTAACGCTGGCGCAAAAAGCGGTGAAAGACCGTTATATCCGCATCCGTTTCCGTTTGTTTAACGATGGCTTGGGTTTCCGTTACGAATTTCCGTCGCAGCCTAACCTGAATTATTTTATCATCAAAGAAGAGCATACGCAGTTTGCCCTGGCTGGTGACCATAAAGCATTTTGGCTGCCCGGAGATTTTGATACCCAGGAATACGAAACCGTTACCTCTAAACTTTCGGAAGTGAGAGGCAAAATGAAGGCCGCCGTTACGCCAAATGTTAGCCAAACAACCTTTTCTCCAACCGGCTTGCAAACGCCGCTGATGATGAAAAGCCAGGACGGTTTATACATCAACATCCATGAGGCTGCGCTGGTAGATTACTCGTGCATGTCGTTAAACCTGGATGATAAAAACTTTGTGCTCGAATCGTTTTTAACGCCTGATGCCATTGGCGATAAAGGTTACATGCAGGCACCAACACAATCGCCTTGGCGTACCGTGATTGTAAGCGATAAAGCAGGAGATGTATTACTGTCTAAACTGGTTTATAACCTGAATGAGCCTACCAAGTTTAAAGATGTATCGTGGATTAAGCCTGTTAAATACGTGGGTGTTTGGTGGGAAATGATTACCGGCAAAAGCACCTGGGCTTACACCGATTTAGAAAATGTGCAGTTAGGTATAACCGACTACTCTAAAACCAAACCTAATGGCAAGCACGGCGCTAACACCGCAAACGTTAAAAAGTATATCGACTTTGCCGCCAAAAACGGTTTTGATGCCGTATTGGTGGAAGGCTGGAACGAAGGCTGGGAAGACTGGTTTGGCAAAACCAAAGATTATGTTTTTGATTTTGTAACGCCTTACCCTGATTTTGATGTAAAAGAACTGCATCGCTATGCAGCCTCAAAAGGTGTTAAACTTATCATGCACCATGAAACTTCGGGCTCGGTACGCAACTATGAACGCCATCTGGATACGGCTTACAAGTTTATGGTAGAGAACGGTTACAACGCGGTAAAAAGCGGTTACGTAGGGCAGATTATCCCACGAGGAGAACACCATTATGGTCAGTGGCTGGTTAACCATTACCTGTATGCGGTTACCAAGGCGGCCGATTATAAAATTATGGTGAACGCGCATGAGGCTATCCGTCCAACTGGTTTGGCCCGTACTTATCCTAACCTGATTGGTAACGAGGCTGCCCGTGGCACCGAATATGAATCCTTTGGCGGTAATACCCCCGACCATACTACCATCTTACCATTTACCCGTTTAATTGGCGGACCGATGGATTATACGCCGGGTATCTTCCAAACCAAAATCAGTGCCTATAATCCGGAAAATAACTCATTTGTACACACTACATTGGCCAAGCAACTGGCTTTATACGTAACCATGTACAGCCCACTGCAAATGGCGGCCGACCTGCCCGAAACTTACGAGAAGTTTGCTGACGCTTTCCAGTTTATTAAGGATGTAGCGGTAGATTGGGACGAAAGCTATGCCCTGGAAGCTGAGCCTGGCGATTACATTACCCTGGCCCGCAAAGCCAAAGGCAAAAACGAGTGGTACATTGGTAGCGTAACTGATGAAAATGCCCGCGTCGCTACCGTAACCTTCGGCTACCTGCCTAAAGGCAAAACATTCGAAGCTACTATTTATGCCGACGGCAAGGATGCCAGCTATGATAAAAATCCGCAGAGCTACAGCATTCGCAAAATGAAAGTAAATTCTAAAACTGTACTTAAGCAACAGGTGGCCCCCGGTGGCGGCTTTGCTATCAGCGTAAAATAATTTTTGTTGTATATTAGGTTGAAGCCGTAGGACTGGAAGGTTCTGCGGTTTTTTTGTTGGATGATTTCCGGATTGTGCTAGGAGAGAGGATAATTGTGCTAACCTTTTAAAAATCAAACCGGGCAGGAAAGTGTTTAAAAACAAGTAACTAAACAATTAAAAATTATGTCATTACTTGCAAATAAAATAGCCTTGGTAACCGGTGCCGGTTCGGGCATTGGTAAAGCGGTTGCATTAAAGTATGCTGCCGAAGGTGCGAAAGTTGTAGTGAGCGATATTGCAGAAAAAGGTGGCCACGCAACTGTCGAAGAAATAAAAGCACAAGGTGGTGAAGCCATATTTATCAAGGCTGACACATCGACAGCAGAAAACAATGACTTGCTGGTAAAGCAAACTATAGAACAATATGGTGCGTTGCACATCAGCTGTAATAACGCAGGCATAGGCGGACCATTAGGCCAGGTGGGCGATTACCCGGTTGATGGTTGGGATAAGGTAATTGCCATTAACTTGTCGGGCGTGTTTTATGGTATGCGTTACCAAATTCCGGCTATGCTGCAATCGGGCGGAGGTGTGGTTATTAACATGGCCTCTATATTAGGGCAAGTAGGTACCAAAAATTCGGCAGCGTACGTTGCTGCCAAGCACGGTGTGGTTGGTTTAACCAAAACTGCGGCTCTAGAGTACGCCCAGCAAAAAATCCGTGTAAATGCGGTTGGTCCAGGATATATTGAAACCCCGTTGGTTAAAGATGCGTTAGACGAAGCATCTTATCAAGCGCTTACCGGTTTGCATCCTATTGGCCGTTTGGGCACACCCAATGAGGTGGCAGAGTTAGTGTTGTGGTTAAGTTCAGAGAAAGCTTCGTTTGTAACCGGCTCTTATTACAATGTGGATGGCGGTTACCTGGCGCAATAATCAATAATTACCGTAGCGCGTTTTCCTTTCATCAGTATATTTTTATCAGATTGAAAAAGCCGTACTCCTTTCGCAGAAGTACGGCTTTTAAGTTATACAGGGTTTCCTCTTTTACTTTTTTGCAGCGCTGAGTTTAATCCTTTTGCCTACGGTAGGGCGCACTTTTAAAATATTGCCTTGTTTATCAAAATTCAGGCTGTCGATGCAAAGCTGCCTCAATACATAAGCCTCTTTTTGCGGATAAATGCGGTGATATAAGATATAATGCTGATTACCTATTTTAAAGGTGGTATGATGCCCCGGACCAACTACCGAACTATCTGCCGAAGTGTTTAAAATCACCCGGTGCTCATCCTCTTTAAAAGGACCTAATGGCGTTGGGCCTACGGCGTAGCCTACCTGGTAAGTAGCATCAATAGCTTTACCTTCCGAAAACATGAGGTAATATTTACCCTGGCGTTTTAACAAATGCGCACCTTCAAAAAAATGAGGGGTGGTTACATCTTCGGGCTTGCCATCAAAGGTGTACATGTCTTTTTTTAGTTTAACCGCCATGCAGTGGCCGTTTTTCCAGTTGTAGCCTGAGCCCCAGTAAAGGTAAGCCTGTCCGTTGTCATCAATAAAGCAATCGGGGTCAATATTATGTACCAACGGGAAATCTGTATATTTTACCAATGGACTATTATCCGGTTTGATGTTTTTCCACGGACCAAGCGGCGCATTACTTACGCCGGCCCAAATCTCGCTGCCCACAGCTACATACATATAAAACTTACCATCCTTACCTTGCACTACTGATGGTGCCCAAACCATAGAGTCTTTGGAGGTAGGACTGGTACAGGCCGCTTTGGTTGGCCAGTTTAACTGATGACGTTTAAAAGCTTTAAAGTCTGTAGTTTCAAATACGGCTAACTCTTTGCTGCCCCAGGGGTCAATGGTGGCATAAATAAAATAGCGGTCGCCGCTTTTAACAATCGTGGGGTCGGCAAAGTAACCGTCCATAATCGGGTTTTTTACCGACAGCATTTTTTGAGCAAAGCCCGGCGTTAGCAGGCAAACAAATACGGCAAAGAAAAAGTAGAAGGACCTGTTCATCATTTGATATTCAGCGTAATTAGTAAATGGTGTGCATTGCTTAATATTTTACAATGATAATTATTTATCTGATGCATCTGTTGTGAATACTTGATTTGCACCGGGCAAATTCAATACTACAAAGCTGAACTTGTTTAAAGATGGGTGACGACGTGGGCAGCAGTAACACGGAGTTTTCAGGTGGCATTCAGATAGCCGTATACTTTATTTTTATCCAATTCTCTTATTATCATCAAGACTCCAAATACCGAATTATATGCAGGGTTTGTATTTAGATGGATAAAACGTGTGGTTTTTAGAGGATAACTTTGTATAATAGTAGTCGCAAAACTACCGAGGCAAGCTATTGATGCCTTACTATGCCGAATTGATGGTTTTGCGTTTTTCCTGCCTTCGCCTAATCCGCTGACTTAAAACCGATGAAGAAATTTTTTATACTGATTTTACTGGTGCCTTTTGCCCTGCCTTTATCTGCACAAAAAAGGTATAACATTGCCGATTACGGAGCTGCTGCCAGTAAAGCAAATAACGCGGCGAGCATACAGCAAGCCATTGACGCAGCGGCTGCCAACGGCGGGGGAATAGTTGTTGTTCCGGAAGGTAATTTTGTAACCGGGCCACTCAGCTTAAAAAGTAATGTAGAGCTGCATTTAGCTACTCGGGCGGTATTAATGGGGAGTGCTCATCGCGACGATTTCGCCGAGAACCATATGGCGGTGGTATCGGCTTATGGTCAGCGCCATGTGGCTATAACCGGTAAAGGAGTGATTAACGGGCAAGCGCACTTGCTGATTGCCGATTTATTGAAATTGCTGCGTGAGGGTAAAATAAAGGATGAGCAATGGCTCACCAAGCGTCCCACCGAAAAAAACCGCCCGAATTTGATATTCTTTAAAAACTGTAAGGATGTGAAGGTAATAGGCATCAGCCTAAAAGATGCTGCCAGTTGGGTACAAAATTACAAAGAATGCGATGGTGTAGTGATTGACAGCATGACCGTCAACAGCACGGCTTACTGGAATAACGATGGGATTGATATTGTAGACTCCAAAAATGTAAAGATTACTAACAGCTTTTTTAATGCTGCCGATGATGCCATCTGCCTTAAATCGGAGATTGCGGATGGTTATTGCGAAAACGTAGTTGTAGAGAATTGTACTTTACGCTCGAGCGCTAATGGATTTAAATTGGGTACAGGTTCGGTTGGAGGCTTTAAAAATATTAAAGTCAGAAATATTACGGTTTACGACACTTACCGGTCGGCAATCGCTCTGGAGGCCGTTGATGGCGGATTTTTAGAAAATATAGACATCCGCAACGTAAGGGCGAAAAATACAGGCAATGCATTTTTTATACGTTTAGGGCATCGTAATGCAGATGGCCGCTACAGCAGCATTAAAGATGTGATGATTGATGACGTTAAAGTGCAAGTTCCGGCAGGAAAACCGGATATAGGTTATCCGCTCGAAGGGCCATTGCCTAAAGTGCCGCCGCACAATGTGATGCCGGCTTCGATAGCAGGTTTGCCTGGTCATTTAGTTCAAAATGTAAAACTCCAGAATATCGAGATTACTTATGCCGGAGGTGCAAGCAAAGAAAAAGCTTATGTAAGCATCGACTCACTTAATTCTGTACCCGAAAATGCGGCAGGTTACCCGGAATTTAATATGTTTGGTGAATTACCCGCGTGGGGCCTGTATATCCGGCATGCTCAGGGCATTCAACTAAAACGTTTTATTATTAAATTTGGTCAATCTGACTTTCGTCCGGCAATGATTTTTGATGATGTGACGGGGCTTGCTTTGAATGAGGTGTCAATTCCCGCAGATAGTCCGCAGCCGGCCCTGGTGTACAAAGGAGTTAGTAAATTAAGTACCGCCGGCTTGATTACACCTACAGGGGCAAACGCCGTAAATGTTCAGAAATGATTAAAACAAATACACGCTTAAAAATGACTTTTAAAACCTGGTTGGCTGCCATCATCGCTTGTGTTTTAATTATTGATAACTTTGCTGAAGCGCAGAATTTGGTAAATTATGTACAGCCAATGGCTGGTACGGCTATTGCTACTACACCATCGGCGGTAAAACATGGGTCAGAGCTGTCAGGGGCACGTTTTGCCAACACCATACCCGCGGTAACTCTGCCGTTTGCCATGACGCAGTGGACGCCGCAAACGCAGGTTAGCGAAACCAAGTGTGTGCCGCCTTACTATTACCAGGACAAAGTTTTTTATGGCTTTCGCGGTTCGCACTGGATTAGCGGTTCCTGCATGCAGGATTATGGAAGTTTCAGCGTGATGCCTATCAGTGGTAAACTAAAAACTACCAACTACGGTGCAAATTTTGAGCACAGCGATGAAGTGTCGGCTCCGCATTTATATCGCATCAACCTAAAACAATACCAACTGCATGCTGCCATTACAGGCACCGAGCGTTGCGGCCTCATGCAATTTACAGCCGACAAAGCCGACAGCCTGTACCTGCTAATCAAAGCCAACAGCGATTACCATGAGGGCTATATCAAATTTGACGCTAAAGCGGGCGAAATATCGGGCTACAACCCGGCCCATCGCATTTACCAGGGCTGGGGGAAGAGTGCAGGTTTTAGTGGATACTTTGTTATCAAATTTGAAAAGAGTCTGAACCGGGCAGGTACCTACGTTAACGATAAATTATTCAAAACCGACAGCATAAAAAATGATGCTGGCGCAGGCATCTACGCAGGTTTTAAACTCAACAAAGGCGAAAAGCTAACCATTCGAATTGGTACCTCATTTACCAGTTTAGGGGGTGCACGTAAAAACCTGCAAGCTGAAGTACCGGATTTTAACTTTGAGCGCGTTTTGGCGGCGGCCAAAGCTAAGTGGGAAAAAACATTTGGGCAGATTACGCTGGGCACAACTAATGAGCGTGATAAGCGAATATTTTATACGTCGTACTACCATGCCATGCAGCAGCCACGGTTGTTTAACGATGTGGATGGAAAGTACCCTCGCTTTGCGGGTAATTACCAGACTGAGCAATTAGCCGGTGGTAACTATTATGATGATTTTTCGATGTGGGATATTTACCGGGCTCAGATTCCGCTGTTCGAAATCTTGAATCCGCCGTTTATTAACAATCTGTCTAAATCATTATTGCTCAAAGGCAAGCAGGGCGGCTGGATGCCGATTTTTCCGTGCTGGAACAGTTATACTTCCGAAATGATAGGAGACCATACCACCTCGGTTATCAGTTCGGCTTACTTAAAAGGCATTACCGATTTTGATGCCAAAGAAGCCTACCAGATTTTAAGACACAATGCTTTTGAGCAACCGGCCAGCCATGCCGATTATGTAGAAGGCAAAGGACGCCGGGCTTTGGATAGTTACTTAAAATACAAATACATCCCGGTTGAAGACAGCGTGCTGGATGCTTTTCATAAAATGGAGCAGGTAAGCCGTACCATGGAGTATGCTTATGATGATTTTGCTTTGGCCCAATATGCAAAGAACTTAAAAGAAACAACCGACTATAATATCTTAATGCAGCGTTCTAAGTATTACGCCAGTGTTTTCGACAAATCAACCGGCTTAGTACGTGGCAGACATGCTAACGGAACCTGGATTACCCCTTTTAAGCCCGACCAAAAAGAAACTTTTATCACGGAGGGAACACCCCGACAGTTTACTTTTTATGTACCGCATGATGTAAACGGTTTATCCAAATTAATGGGCGGGGCAGCAAAGCTGGAACAGTCTTTAGACAGCTTGTTTGATAAAGGCGAATATTGGCACGGCAACGAGCCTGGGCACCAAATTCCTTTTATGTACAACTACTCGCCCTCGCCCTGGAAAACGCAGGCCGCTGTGCGTAAGATATTAGCTGCTGAGTATAGCGACGGACCGGGTGGATTAGGCGGTAATGATGATGCCGGGCAAATGAGTGCCTGGTATATGTTTGCGGCCATGGGTTTTTACCCGGTTAACCCTGTATCGGGCGAGTATATGCTTTGTGCTCCGTTGTTTGATAAGGTGTCTGTTAGCCTACCGGGGCAAAAAAAGTTTGAGATTGTTTGCCACAAAGGCAGCGCCGATGCTGCCTACATTCGCGCCGTAAGCTGGAACGGCAAGCCTTACAACAAAAATTTTATACGCTACCAGGATATGATGCAGGGTGGCAAGCTGGATATTTACCTGCAAAGCCAGCCCAATAAACAGTGGGGAAGCCAACCGCAAAATCAATCTACGCTGTAATTGCCGGCTATGTTATCGCATTTGAAAATGAACAAACTCTGCATACTATTTCTGCTATACACTTCTTTAACCGCTAAAGCATCAGCCGGCAAGGTACAGTCCGACAGCTTAGGCAAAGCATTGGTACCCAAAGAAATTCAGGACCCGGAATGCTTGGGCATCAATAAAGAACCTGCCCATGCTACGCTGATGCCCTATGCCAGTTTAAAGGAGGCCTTGAAGACCAATCGGCACGCATCCTCTTATTGCCGGAGCCTTAACGGTAAATGGAAATTTAACTGGGTATCGTGGCCACAAAGTCGTCCGGAAGATTTTTATAAAACCGATTACGATGTTTCTAAATGGAAGGACATCGAAGTGCCATCCAACTGGCAGATTAAAGGTTATGGTACGCCGTTTTATCGCAATATAGGCTATACTTTTCAAAAAGATTTTCCGTGGGTAATGACTGCGCCGCCCAAAAACTATACGGCCTATACCGACCGTAACCCGGTAGGCAGTTACCGCCGCAATTTTACCGTACCGGCTAACTGGAAAGGCGGACGCTTGTTTATCACTTTTGATGGCGTGGATGCCGGATTCTTTTTGTGGATAAACGGCCAAAAGGTAGGTTACAGCGTAAACAGCCGCAATGCAGCCGAGTTTGACGTGACCAAATATGTAAAACCGGGCGAAAATACTATCGCAGCCGAGGTATACCAGTACACAACAGGCAGCTACCTGGAAGACCAGGATATGTGGCGCCTAAGCGGCATATTCCGCAACGTAACTTTATGGCGCGCGCCGGAGCAACACATCCGCGATTACTTTATCAAAACCGATTTAGATAAAAACTATAAAAGCGGCGTTGCCCAAATTACCGCCAAAGTAATTAACTACGCTGGTGCAGCTAATGGTAAGCAGCAGTTAACGGCCACAATTTACCAGGGCGATAAAACTATAGCGACGGCCCAAGTGCCGGTAAGTCCACTAATTCCGGGTAAGGAAGCTGCCGTAAAACTTTCTGTACCGGTTGCTAACCCCGCCAAGTGGACGGCCGAAACGCCTAATCTTTACACCGTGGTATTGAAGTTAAGCAGTGCAAAAGGCGAAACAGAACTGTTATCGCAGCGAACCGGCTTCCGTAAAGTTGAAATCAAGGGCAGGGTGTTTATGGTAAACGGCGTGCCTGTCAAATTAAAAGGCGTTAACCGCCACGAGAACTGGCCCGAAGATGGCCATGCTGTTACCGAGGCGCAAATGATTAAAGATATTGAGGTAATTAAGCAAGGCAATTGTAACCATGTGCGCACCTGCCATTACTCTGACGACCCGCGCTGGTATGAGCTATGCGACCAGTACGGGCTTTACCTGGTAGCCGAAGCCAATGTAGAATGCCATGGCTTGCGCGACCGTTTTAACGAGGAGCCTACCATGAAAGGCGCCATTGTTGACCGCAATGTGGCCAACGTACAAAGCTTTAAAAATCATCCGTCGGTTATCATCTGGTCGCTGGGTAATGAGTGTGGGAGTGGTGGCAGCAACTTCAGGGCTACTTTACAGGCCATCAACAAAATTGACGGAACCCGACCAACGCATTACGAAGGTTTTGGCGTGGGTGCTAACAATCCGGCCAGTATCGACAGTAAAATGTATTCGCCCATTTTGCCGTACGAAAATCCGACACCTAAGCAAAAGCTGCTATCCTCGGTAGAACTGACAGCTACCGATAAAACCCTGACTAAGCCGTTCTACTTGTGCGAATTTGCACATGCCATGTTTAACTCTATGGGTTCGCTTAAAGAATATGCCGATTTGTTTGATAAATATCCAAGTATTTTGGGTGGTGCCATTTGGGAATTTCAGGACCAGGGCATCTGGAACCGGCGCAACCCCGAGCATCCTATCCTGGCCTTTGGTGGAGGGTTCGGGGAGTTTCCGAACGACCATTACTTTATTCACAAAGGTGTAGTTGCTTCAGACCGTTCGCCTAAACCTCACTATCCCGAAATGAAACACGTGTATCAGTGGATTAGTGTAAGTGCCGAAGATTTAGCCAAGGGGACTGTCAGGGTACGTAACAAATATCAGTTCATCAACCTGAGCGGTTTTAAGGCCAGCTACACCATTACTAAAAACGGCGAAGTTGAAACCTCGGGCAATCTGGATATAGGTACTCTTGCACCGCGTTCGTCCAAAACAGTACAAATCCCCTACAAAGGTATCGCCTTTAAACCGGGTAACGTTTATCATTTGCGGGTTGCCTTTACTTTAAATCATGATGAGCTTTGGGCAAAAAAGGGATACGAAATAGCTTTTGATCAGTTTGAAATACCAACGGCTGCAGTTAGCACTTCGCCAGTAATGGCTATCAACGAACCGGTAAAGTTGCAGGAAACAGGTTCGGTAATCACAGTGAGCGGTAAATCGTTCAGTGCGGTGTTTAATAAGCAGAGTGGCACTTTAACCTCATTGGTAAACGATGGAAACAATGTATTGCAAAACAACGGTGGCCCGATGCTGCACCTTTGGCGGGCACCGCACCAGCGCGATGATATTTATGCTGATGACCAGTGGGAAAAGTTTGGCATCAAGCAATTATCATGGACAGCCAGCAATGTTACCGCACGGCAGGTGTCGTCATCCCTGGTTGATGTATCGGCTACGTTGACGGGTACAGGTAAAAATAATTTTCAGGTAAAGTACCAGGTAATTTATCATATTTACGGCAACGGTATGATACAGGTAGATAACCAGGTTAACGCCAACGATGCCAATATTACTATTGCACGCATGGGTGTACGTTTGTTTGTGAACAACGATTACCAACAGTTTAGCTATTTTGGCCGCGGACCGATGGAAAACTATGCCGACCGCAAAACCGGGTCTGAGGTGGGGATTTACAGCAGTTCGGTAGCCGAACAATTAACACCGTACGAAAAGCCGATGGAGTGTGGTAACCACGAGGATGTACGCTGGGCCTGGCTAAAAGGCAACGGTGGCCGCGGATTAAAAGTTACCAGCAACACCTCGTTACTGCAGGTGGCTGCATTGCCTTACAGTGATGAGCAACTGGCACCCGTTGAGTACCGGATTGATTTGCCTAAAAGTACGGCTACGGTGCTTACTATTGGTTATAAAACGTTGGGTGTAGGGTCTAACTCATGCGGACCAACGCCATTGCCGCAATACACGGTAATTACCAGGCCTGCATCGTTTACTTATACATTAAATTTAACCCGTTAAGCTTATATTAATGATATCAATTTCTCTTTCCCGTTTGCAATGCCTGTTATTGGGTATTGCGTTGATGTTTGTTTTACTGATACAAGGTGCAGCGGTAGCTCAGCAAAAAATATACAACATAGCCGATTACGGGGCTATAGGCGATGGGAAAACTAACAACGCCGTGGCCTTGCAAAAAGCCATCGATGCGGCATCCAACGCAGGCGGGGGTAGGGTAGTGGTGCCATCCGGGGCCACTTACATGACCGGGCCGTTCAATTTAAAATCAAACATCGAATTTGAGGTGCAGGTTAATGCGCGGGTGCTGGCCAGTCCGGATGAAAAGCTATATACCCAAAGCGCTTTTAAAGACAACAAAGGCGAAGGCACCATTTGGATAGGCGGTCAAAACCTGAACAACGTGACCATATGCGGTGCCGGTACCTTAGATGGTAACGGTATTTCTTTTATGGGTGCCGAGCTCGAAGATTCGTACATGCTCAAGCCTTTTAATGTGGTAGACCCTCGTCCGCACTTGTTAACCATAGGTGGCGGCAAAAACATCCGTATCCGCGACTTAAACATCAAAAACTCAGCTTACTGGACAGTACACCTGATTGGCTGTGATAACGTAGCCATCGATAACATTACGCTTCTCAATAGCCTCAAAGTGCGCAACAGCGACGGTATTGATGTTGACCATAGCAAAAACGTTCGTATTAGTAATTGCTACATCGAGTCGGGTGATGATTGTATTTGTTTGAAGAATCGTCGCGAATACGAAGAGTTCGGCGCTTGCGAAAATATTGTGGTCAGCAATTGCACCATGAGCTCGCGCTCGTGCGCCATTAAAATCGGGTCCGAAAACATGGACCGCATCAGCCGGGTGCTCATCAATAACTGTATCATCACCAAGAGTAACCGGGGTATAGGCATCCAAAACCGCGACGAGGGTACCGTAAACGATGTAATCTTCTCTAATATTTTAATTGACTCACATTTGTTTTCGAATGTGTGGTGGGGCAAGGCCGAGCCTATATACGTAACGGCTTACCGCCGGGCCAATGGCAATAACAAAGATGCAGGCTGGCGTTTCCCTAAAGGCCAAACCGAAGGCCGCATAGGCAAAGTAAGCAACATCACGTTCAGCAATATCAAAGCTACCAGCGAGAACGGTGTATACGTAGGCGGCGAAACGCCCGGCATGGTATCCAATATTATTTTCGACCAGGTAGACCTCAATATTACTAAAACCACCAGCATCCCCGGCGGTGTATACGACCGCCGACCAAGTAAGGTAGAAGGCTTAATTAAAGCCAAAGTAGCCGGCTTTTATTTAGACGAATCAGAAAATATCACTATTCGCAATAGCTCAGTAACTTGGGGAGCTAACCGTCCCGATTATTTTGGCGGCGCTATTCAAAAAGACAAGGCTAAACAGGTTGTGGTTAAGCAGTTGGATGAGCGGTTTGAGAAGTAAGAATACTATGTTTGGAAAATTTGAAGTATATAAAGGCAAACTATAGCGCGTTAAAACTTTGAGTGTGCTAAGTAGCATTTTACAAACTAAAGGCCTTGTTGTATTGATACGATAAGGCCTTTCAGTTTATATGATTAGGATGATTGGTAAGCATCAATAGACATCAATCTGTTTAACAATAAATCGAAGTAAGGAATCAAAAAATCGGATAATCCAATGCTTGAAATTAAATAAATAATTGCCTCCACTGTTAAGCCAAACGTAATTAAGCATATAAAAACATAGAATAATAGCGATGCAAACAGGCATACAAATCCCTGAATATAGGCCGGTTTGTTCCTAACAGACGAATGAGCTATCCAATAGATTATTAATGCAATTGCAGTAGAAGCCAGATTACCAAAAAACAATAATTTTATGTCCTGACTCGTAGAGTAATAGTTAGAATCATCATAAAATATTGAGCGTAAGACTTGCATCAACAGGGTAGATAAAACACTAGTAACGAAAATTATCAACAATATCTTTAAGATGAACTTTGCGATTCGCATATGGTTTTGGGTTTAAGTTGTTGGAAACTAAGATAACCCGCAAATCGCTTTTTTTCGTTAAAATTTTTATAATAGGATTAAATCGAATGATAAGCGACGCTCATCACTCGATTTAAGTTGTAAAAAACATTAAGTAGTAAGCTCAGTATACACTCTTTGCCTTTACGTCGTTTTGATGAAACCAATAATGGCTTCACTCACCGCCTCCGGATTCTCTTCAAACATATAATGCCCGGTATCAGCTAAGTGAACCAGTTGATATTGTGCGGCCAGCATAGGCAATGCATATTGGTAAAATCCGTATGACACATTACTGGCTATACCTAAAACCGGCATTTGGAGTTGGTTGTAGCTTTTGGCGTCTTCTATATCCTGATTAAACGTTTGGTACCACGCATTCGAAGCTCGTATGCGTTCGGGTTGATTATAAACGGCTGCGTACACCTCCCTTTCAAAATCAGACATCTTGCTGTCATCAATCATTACATAGCTAAACAGCCAGTCTAGCAAAAAGCGATACCTGCCTTCCAGTAACTGTTCGGGTAAGCCTTTCACCTGGTTGAAGCTCATCCACCAGGTGTAGGGCTGCTGGTTATCTATTTTGCTGCCAAAAGTGCCTGGTGCAGGTAGTAAACGCATTTGCATCATGCTTTCGCTGGGGTGCAATCCGTCGGCTACAATCAATTTTGCCACAATTTCCGGGTAGTTAAAAGCCAGGCTCATGGCTACCATACCGCCAATATCGTGGCCGAGAATGTAAACCTGTTGCAGTCCGAGATACTGTATCAGATGATAAATATCAGTGGCCATTGTCTTTTTATCATACCCGGACGCCGGAGTGGCAGAACTGCCCATGCCGCGTATGTCGACGATAATGACGCGGAAATGCTCCGCCAGTGTAGGTGCCACTTTATGGTAAGAGTAACAGGTTTGCGGCCAACCCGGCAAGCAAATAAGAGCTGGACCTTCGCCGCCATCTACGTAATGTAGTTGGGTGCCGTTAACTGCAATGGTATGACTGGTAAAGCCATCCCAATGTTTGATAAGTTCCTGATCGGTATATTGAATTTGCATAGCTTTCTATTTTTAAGGTAAACGAAAAATTAATTTTGCACTTGCTGCAAGGCGTTTGTTGCCGATGTCCAGTTTAAGCCGGAATAACGTGTATTATCAAGATGGGGATGATGGGCGGCAAACATGCTGTATAGATATTGCATTTGCTGCCATTGCGGGTAAAGTTCCTGCTCGCCTTCGGGGTGCGCTTGCCTTTGTTTATTGATGAAAGCTAAAAATTGTTCCAGGCTCCCTTGGTCGGTCAGTTCAAAAGCCTCTCCGTATATAATTTTGCTTAAATCGGCTAAGTCTTGCGGACTTACCTGAAAGCTGGCAATACGTAAATGGCGGGGAGCGTTGTTATCCAAAGCCGCCGCTGCGGTAAATGCTGCCGTATTGTTTACAGTCGTAAAGTCAATCTTCCGGTCTTTTTTACCGTCGTAATAGGCAATAGTTTTATTTAGGTTATCAAATAGCGGAATGCCATACTGAAGCACATAGGCAAAGGCCCCGTTAAATATCGAAGTAGCTTTGATATCGCTGTCGTCAACTAACGTTTCAAACTCTTTGCGCAGGTCAAAGTTGCGATTAACACCTTGGGGCAATTGGGTATAATCGGTACAGAAATCGGAGGGGATAAAACGCGGTACGCCTGCCTGTATGGCTGCGTTGAGTAATTGCGATTGGGCAGTCACAATAACATTGTGCAAGCCTGCCAATGCCGATACTACACACGAAATGCCCTCGCATGCAGACAGCAAATCAGATGGCTGGTTAAAATCTGCATGGATAACATTTACCCCAAAATCCTGTAAGGCTCTAACTTGGGCAGCGTCGCTTTCTAAGCGTGCAAGAGCTCTTACCACTGCTCCGCGGTTAATCAGCTCACGGCATACCTGCGTTCCTAAATTTCCGGTAGCGCCGGCAACTAAAATGATGTTTTTCATAGCTTGTATATAATGATACAACAAAGCTACGTGCTTAATAAAAGTCAAAAACTACCATTTGGTAGAAACTGTATTAGGACAGGTTTTTACGAATACGGCTCAACGCATTAGGCGTAATGCCTAAGTAGGACGCTAACTGTTTTACAGATACGTGCTGCATAAACCCTGGCTTCTTTAAAAATTCCAGGTAACGTTCTTCGGTGGTTAAAGTTTGGAAGCGGATTATCTCATCAATCATGCGGATGGCCATGCTTTCCCAAAGCTTTCTTCCAAACTCTTGCCAGGCAGGAATTTGCTTATAAAGTGCTTCAATTTCGGCTTTGCTGATGTAAAGAAGCTCAGTAGTTTCGACGGCTTCTATATTAAACCTTGTTGGGCGCTGCGGACCCAAACTGGATATTTCCGTAAAAAACTCATTAGGTATTACTATCCAGGCAGTAAGCGGCACATCTTCCTCATAAAAAAAGCGTAAGGCACCGCCGTTTACAAAATAGTATTGATTGGCAATCTGTCCCCGGCGCAACAGTAGCTGGCCTTTTGATAATGTTTTAGTGCGGAAGTGAGACAGAACTGTTTGCAAATCATTCTCATTCACGGTGACGATAGTTTGAATGAAGGATTGAAGTTGCTGCATTTTAAGTTTGTTTTAGATTATATAATAAATATTTGATGTAAAAACAAATAATCTAATTTTCTAACCTACTTGTCAGTAAAAGTGATTTTAATCAATATAGGTGTAGCCTTTGAAGATGATATTATTGTCTGTTTTTAATTCTTGTAGTAAATTTTTGTAATATTCTGGTCGAGCTATAAGCACTTGAAAGCTGAAGCTGAAGTCATTGTTAACGCCACCCGTATACTGTTTAACATGATATTTAAAAAAGTATTGGGACAAATAGTTAATAGCATCCTGTACCGAATCAAAGTTTTCAATCTTTCCGCCCAAATGATACATTGACCAAGCGTCAGTAGTTGCAATGGAATTGAATGTTTGCGTTGACTTAATATTTGTTTCTGTACTTTCCTCGACTGCTATTTCTTTAACAACCGTCTGATCAGCGCCTAACAAATTAAGCATTTCACTAAATCTTATAATATGGAACGATTTGCCATCAGAGACTGTCAAGAACTCCGATATTAATTCAAATCGTGGATAAAGAGCTTGTTTCTCGCTCCTATGGAACCAATCGTTTTTTTCGTCACCCGAAACAAATATTACATGTTTCCCTTTTTTTGCAACATCTAAGATAGCTAGCCAGATCAATAAATCTCCAATTCCCTCATCTGGCTTATCAGCATCTTTAAAACCAGGCGGAATTTTATTTGTGTATCTATAACGTAGATTTTCCCGTACTTTATCATGATCTATTTCTAAATCAATAATTGTCTTTGCATTAAAAATTTCTTTATACATGAGGCTTACTGGGTCATTCCAATTCCAAAGCTTAACATGATTAGTTAATTTATTCAATGCATTGCGATATTCTTTGAGCTTGTCATTAAGCTCTCTTTCAAGGTCTATTACAGCAATATATTCTTCAATTTCGCCTAAAAGTGGGTAGTTTCCAACATTTAAATTTTGAATACTGCTGTGTTTTCTGCTTAACTGTTGAAAGATATCCTTTAACTTATCAGGCCGATTATTTGCAAACTCACGTACCGCTTGGTCGGGGATAAACAGCCGTCCTTCTTCACATAGTTTGCTGAAAAGTTTTTTAATTGCGCTCAAGCTTTCTGAGCCTGCAGAGTAGGGCAGTAGTAATACGTTAGTATCTAATATAAAAATACATTCATTTTTAACGTCGTTAATCGAAAGAAGCTGGCTGTTAAAAATCCAGTCAGTATTTGGATAAATCTTTAAATTTCGAAAAAGGTCAGACTCTTCTTTTTTCATTTTAGTTTAGGTCAATGAACGTTGATGCAATATATGAACTTTGAATAGTTTAAAGTATAATGGTAATTTAAAATATTGGCTAATCACAAGTAGCCTTATTTTAAAATGGTTTAGGATGACAAACCTTTTTCGGCAAAAGGTTTCGAAAGTTTTTATAACTAAATACTTTAAAAATCAATTAGGGGGAAGTTTATATCTCATAGGTTAAATTTTCCCTATTGTTTTACCCATCAAACAAAAAACACCACTCTCCTGTAAGAAAATGGCGTATCGGGTGACCCCGGAGAGATTCGAACTCTCGGCCCAATGATTAAGAGTCATTTGCTCTACCAGCTGAGCTACGGAGTCGGGGAGAATAAGGGAGTAGCCATTTATTTGATGCAATGGCTACTCCCTATAAAATATATTAGGCTAAGTCGTACATTTCTTCGCGTTGCTTTTGTACGGCATCGCTCTTAATGTAGTCGTCGTAGCTCATCATCTTGTCAATCATGCCGGCCGGTGTTAATTCAATAATGCGGGTGGCCACGGTTTGGGTAAGTTCGTGGTCGCGCGAGGTGAACAGGATAGTGCCTTTAAAATCTTTCATACCGTTGTTCAATGCCGTAATTGATTCCAGGTCCAGGTGGTTGGTTGGCTCATCAAACAGCAACAGGTTTGGCTGTTGCAGCATCATGCGGCTAAACATGCAACGCATTTTTTCGCCACCCGACAGTACGGTGCTTTTCTTTAGTACTTCTTCGCCCGAAAACAGCATCCGGCCTAAAAAGCTGCGGATAAACTGCTCGTCTTTATCGCCCGAGGCGTACTGGCGCAGCCAATCTACCAGGTTTAAATCACTGCCTTTAAAGTACTCGGCATTGTCCATCGGTATGTCGGCCGGGTTAATGGTCACGCCCCATTTAAAGCTACCGGTAAAATCGGTATCACGTCCGGTTAAAATATCGTAAAAAGCACTTGTAGCCAAACTGTTTTGCGATAGTACAGCAACCTTATCGCCCTTGTTCACCATCAGGTTAATGTTGCTAAACAACACCTCACCGTTAAGCGTTTTACCCAGGTTTTCAATCTGTAAAATCTGGTCACCTGCCTCACGGCTTTGCTGGTTGAACATAATAGCCGGATATTTACGGTTGGATGGCTTAATCTCATCCAGGTTAATTTTATCCAGGGCTTTTTTACGGCTGGTAGCTTGTTTAGATTTTGAAGCGTTAGCGCTGAAGCGGCTGATGAACTCCTGTAACTCCTTAACCTTTTCCTCCAGTTTCTTGTTCTGGTCCGACCGTTGTTTTAAAGCCAACTGGCTCGATTGGTACCAGAACGTGTAGTTACCGGTATAAATAGTCATCTTACCAAAATCGATGTCGACTACGTGGGTACACACGGTATCTAAAAAGTGCCTGTCGTGCGATACTACCAGTACAATGGCCTCGTAGCCCGCTAAAAAGTCTTCCAGCCAGCTAATGGTATTGATGTCCAAATCATTGGTAGGCTCATCCAGTAACAAAATATCGGGTTTACCGAATAAAGCCTGTGCCAGCAACACGCGTACCTTTTGGGTGCCGTCAAGCTCTTTTACCAGTTTATAGTGGGTATCTTCTTTAATGCCTAAGTTGCTCAGTAAAGTAGCTGCGTTGCTTTCGGCGTTCCAGCCATCCATCTCGGCAAAAAGGTTTTCCAGTTCGCCGGCACGTTCGCCATCAGCATCAGTAAAATCTTCTTTCAGGTAAATAGCATCCTTTTCTTTCATGGTATTGTAAAGCTCTTTGTGGCCCATCAATACCGTTTCAATCACCGGAAACTCGTCAAACTCATAGTGGTTCTGTTTTAATACCGCCATGCGCTCGCCGGGGGTAAAGCTTACCGAACCGGTAGTCGGGTCAATTTCGCCCGAAAGAATTTTTAGAAAAGTAGATTTTCCGGCACCGTTAGCGCCGATAATACCATAGCAATTGCCTTGCGTAAATTTAAGATTTACATCTTCGAACAAGGTGCGCTTACCATAGCGTAAGGATAAATTAGAAACTGTAATCATGCCGTTCCTTTAGAAAAATTTATACAAAAATACGTTAAATAAGCCGTAAATGCTTGGTTTGGCGGTTCATTTATAAATATAAAGAACGAATTTTTACGCTCAACTGATGTGGGTTCAACAAGTACTGATTCGAAAATAATAAATTGAAAAACGAAATTTTATCAACTTTTAATTCAAAATAAGTTATTGCTGAAAGAAATTGAAAAGTGCTGTTTTAGCGCCAATAAGCGAACTATTGCGTCATAAATCACGTTTTAAATGTATAAAAACGGACTAATTATGATTGCAGTTATTGTAGCTTTAGTAGTTGTGAATATCATTGTGGCATATTACAACAGAGAACAGGAAAAGGTATATTAATATCTGGTATAGCAGGTTTGTAAACTATCAAACCTTCCTGATATAAAACAATGCCGGGCTTAATTTAAAACAAGCCCGGCATTTTATTTTATTATTGTCCCCACTCAGCAGGGTTTCGGCGCCACTGCTGTAAAAGGTCAATGCTCGAGCTGTTGATGTATTGCTTCTCTTCAGCAAACTTCAACATGGCGTTGTAGTTCGATAATGTAACAAAGCGGCATTTGGCTTTTTTAAAGTTTTCTTCGGCAATATCAAATCCGTAGCTAAAAATGGCGGCCAGTCCGGCTACTTCATAACCGGCACTTCTTAGGGCTTCAACGGCCTGCAGGCTGCTTTTACCGGTCGATATTAAATCTTCTACCACCGCTACGCGCTTGCCTGGCATTATTTCGCCTTCAATCAGGTTACCGGTACCGTGGTCTTTAGGTTTGGCGCGTACGTATACAAAGGGTAAGCCCAGTTCCTGGGCAACTAAAGCGCCCTGCGGAATGCCGGCTGTAGCTACCCCGGCAATACAGCTCACCGAGCCAAATTCTTCCTGAATAACCAGGCTTAATTTTTGACGAATGTACGTACGGATAGACGGATAGGAGAGGGTTACGCGATTGTCGCAGTATATGGGCGATTTCCAGCCCGATGCCCATGTAAATGGATTATCGGGTTGTAATTTAATTGCTTTAATTTGCAACAGAAATTCAGCCACCTGCTGTTCAATCTCATTAT
>CAJYSL010000175.1 GCA_913777515.1 uncultured Mucilaginibacter sp. | reverse complement strand
GATAGATGCCGAAACAAAGCGAATTGCTGATGGCTTTCCTTAAAGTATCAGGTGCTATACCTTTTGACCAGTACGACTCATGCTCCAGGAATTGATATATAACGTCAAAATCCAGCAGCTTATTATCGGTAGATATACTAAAACCTCGCTCCAAAAAATAATTATCGTTTACAAAAGTTTTGTACATGGCAGTGCAGGTTTACGTCACTAATATATAACATTAACAGTACGCTGTGAGGCAGGTATAAACTTTTTACATTGGCAGTAATAAGGGTTTATAGGGAAAATAAGCGGTTTTTCAGTCTAACTTAAACAATATCAATCGAATGGTGTTAAGAGGGAAACAACAAATAACAAGATCTTATGAAAAAGCAATTTTTGAGTTTTGCCTTTATAACGGCAATCGTAGCTTCGGTAGCTGCAGGATGTAGCTCGGAGCGTGCAGCCAGCGGTAGCGGCGACAGCACCAAAATGGACTCGACCGGTACCATGTCTACCCCAATGTCTGACTCTACAGCGCGCGACACATCACGCACTACAGATACCACCAGAACTAACCCACCGCAATAATGCAAAAAGGCCCTCCGAAAAGGAGGGCCTTTATATTTATCAGGCAACTATCCGTTTGCCGGTAATTACTTTCCTCACCTGGTAAGTTTTCTTGTTCTGCGATTCAAAATACGTCCGCACGTTCACCTCTGCCAAAATACCTAAGGTGATAAGCTGAACACCACCTAATAAAAATATTAACCCTAAGATTAGCAGCGGCTTGCCCCATATATCATGCCCTAATAACTTAAGCACCAACAAGTAAAAGTTAATCAAAGCGCCTAAAAAGAAAGCGATAAAACCTATGCTGCCAAACAGGTGCATCGGCTTCTGGATATACTTCCGGAAAAATACCATCAGTATCAAATCGCTGATTACTTTAAAGGTACGGTTAATGCCATACTTGGATTTACCGTGTATACGTGCGTGATGCTTTACGTCAACCTGGGTGATGCGAGCGCCCTGCAGTTTGGCCAGCACGGGTATAAAACGGTGCAGTTCGCCGTACAAGCCTAGGTCTTCGGCAATTTCGCGACGGAATATTTTTAAGGTACAGCCGTAATCTTTAATGTAAACACCCGTCATGCGCCGGATAAGGGCATTGGCAATTTTGCTTGGTATTTTGCGCAACACCATACCGTCCTGGCGGTTAGCCCGGTTGCCGGCTACCACATCCCAATCTTCATCCTTTAGCTTTTGCAGCATGAAAGGAATATCGCTCGGGTCGTTTTGCAAATCGCCGTCTAACAGGGCAATGTATTCGCCGCTGGTGTGGTCAATACCGGCGGTCATGGCCGTACTCTGGCCGTAGTTTTTACGCAGTTCAACCAGTTTAATACGTTCGTCGGCGTGAGCAACAATCTCGCGGCGGGTGCCGTCTTCCGAACCGTCGTCAACAAAAATTACTTCGTAGTCAATAGCCGGTAGTGCTTTTCTAATTTCTTCTATCAGAGGTTTAATATTTTCCTCTTCGTTCATTACAGTTATAACAACTGATAGTTCCGGCATGGCTGTGTAGTTTATTAAAGCCTACAAAGATAGCTATTTTAAGCACTTACGAAATACCGCTAAGGGTGCCGTTTCATTTCGTTGCGTCGCATCGGCATGGCATCTATGGTGCCGTATAGTTTTTGTAAGGTGATAGGTTCAGTTAAAGTTAACTTATCACCGCCGTCTTTACCCACCAGTATGGCAGTAAACCTAGATTTGATTTTTCGTTTGTTAAACGCTTCCGGGTTACTGTTTTTATAATACACCTTAACTTCTATTTCGCGTTCTTTTAACCCTTCAGCATCCTGGTGCAGGTATTTGAGTTGCTGCTGCATTTTGGGATTGGTTTCTGCATCAGCATAAAGTAACAGATGTCTTTTTTCCTGATATTGATTGGGTAATGCCATCAGTAAACTCAATAAAAGAATAATCATAATAAAGGCAACACCAAAGCAATCAGATTGTTGCCGGTTTACTTTAAAGCATCAAAGCTGTATTTAGCCGTGCTCCAAAAATCATCAAGCGCAATAATGCGGGGTTTAAAAAACGAAATAAGGGCTGGCCAATCGTTGCGGTTAAACACGCTGGCGTTATCGAGCGTTTTGTAAATACGGCTCACGGTTTTGCCATACTCATCGGGCATGTGCAGGTTCCATTCCCATTCTTCATCCAGTGTACTGGTTAAAACGGTTTTGAGCTCTTTAAACTGCTCAAAAAATAGTTCTTGTATGCCTGGGTCGGGATGCGATAGCTCGATAGCTATATAGGCCGAGCGGTTGTCGGTTTGCATTTTAAAATGCAGGTGTTTGATGCCTGTTTTGTAGTTAACCCAGTTTGTTTTTAGCCCGTCGGCCGATAGCTGCGGCGATAGGTACTGGCCAAAGGTTGTCCAGAATGCTTGCCGTAACTGTGATGCCTGTTCTTTTGAATACATGAAATTAGTTAATAATTAGATAACGGTGATGTGCAAAAAAGTTTGATATTGGCTGGCTAAAGCCAATCATCTATGAAATTACTTGCCACCATATACCTTTTGGGTTGTCTGCCGTTAGCCGGTAAATTGCTGCCCAATCAAACTGCATTTTACCCAAATACTGCAAAAGTAAGTATTAGCAGTAATGTTGCCGATAGTACTTATAGTACTACTGGTTTGTTCGTTCCGGGCACGCAACCCAAACTTATAAGTAAGCAATTTGAGTTTACTGAAGGCCCGGCTGCCGACAACCAGGGCAATATATTTTTTACCGACCAGCCCAATAACGCCATCTGGAAATACGATGTAAACGGTAAGCTAAGTAAATTTGCTGATAGCGCAGGCCGCTCTAACGGGATGTATTTTGACCGCAGGGGCAATCTGGTTACTTGTGCCGACGCTGACAACGAGATTTGGCGCTTTAACCGAAAAGGTAAACACACGGCCACTTTACTAAACGGCCTGAACGGCAAAAGATTTAACGGCCCTAACGATTTATGGATTGATGCCAAAGGCGGTATTTACTTTACTGACCCATATTACCAGCGCCCATATTGGACGCGCACTGCCACTGAACTGGACAAGGAGAAGGTATATTACCTGCCAGCCGGAAGTACGCAAGCGCGGATAGCCACAACGCAATTTCAAAAGCCCAATGGCATTGCAGGCACCCGCGATGGTAAATACTTATACGTGGCAGATATACAAGCCAACAAAACATACCGCTTCAACATTGCCGCCAACGGCGATTTGACCAACCCGCAGGTTTTTATCAATAAGGGCTCTGATGGTATGACGTTGGATGAGCAGGGGAATGTTTATTTAACCGGTAGCAAAGGCGTATATATTTTCGGTCCTGACGGCAAGCAAATCGGAATGATTGTTATTAATGAGCCTTGGACGGCCAACGTTTGTTTTGGCGGACGCGATGGTAAAACACTTTTCATTACTGCATCAAAAGCCGTTTATACCTTTGAGATGAAGGTAAAAGGCAATAAAAAAAACGCCTCAGGACAGTTGTAACCGGCTGAGGCGTTTAGTGTTATGTGTGCTCTTGGTTAATTTACCTGGGCGGTTTGAGTTGATTTAGCGCTTTTAACGTATTTGTTCAACCACTCGTTTTGTTCCCATAGTTTGTGCAATAGGTTTTCGCGGCCGCGGTAGCCGTGAGCCTCGTAAGGTAAAAACACAAAACGTACCGTACCGCCAAAACCTTTAACGGCCGCAAACAAACGCTCGCTGTTGATAGGGTAGGTGCCGGTATTGTCATCGGCATCACCATGTATCAGCAATAAAGGCGTTTTAATTTGGTTTGCAAAACTAAACGGACTCATATCATAGTACAATTTCGGGTCGTCCCAGTAAGTGCGTTCCTCGTTCTGGAAACCGAATGGGGTTAGTGTACGGTTGTAAGCACCGCTTTCGGCCAAACCGGCTTTAAACAGGTTGGTGTGCGCCAGCAAGTTTGCGGTCATAAACGCACCATAGCTATGGCCGCCCACGGCCACACGGTTGCGGTCGCCAACGCCTAAATCTGCCAGTTTGTTGATAGCTGCGGTGGCGTTCATGGTTAACTGCTCCACAAAGGTGTCGTTCGGCTTTTTGCCGTCGCGGGCCACAATCGGCATTGAGGCATTATCTAACACGGCATATCCCTGCGTTACAAAAAATATGGGACCACCCGGATTGATGGTGATGAAGCGGTCTTTAGAACCTCTGATTTGCGCAGCATCATCAGCCGAGTTAAACTCCGCCGGGTAAGCCCAGATGAGCACCGGCAGCGGTCCGTCTTTCTCTTTATTGTAACCTTTAGGCAGATACAAATCGCCGGTCATGTCTACACCGTCTGAGCGTTTATATTGAATTTTTTGCTTGGTTACACCCTGCATTTGCGGATGTGGGTTGGTAAACGACGTGATTTTCTGGTCGGCCATGCGCAACACCAAGTTTTTGATGTAGTAGTTAGGCACCTCGGTCTGCGTTTCGCGGCGGGTAACCAAAACCAATTTGTTCGGGTCAATCACATCCGTCACGTACTCATATTGCCCCTCATTACAACGCCAGATAATTTCGTTCTTTTTAGAGTTTAAATCAAACTTGGCCAAAAAGGGTAAATCGCCCTTAGCCGATGAGCCGGTGATGTTATTCATCAAGAGTTTAGAGCCATTATCCACGGTGATGATAACATTGCGGCCAAACTTGTTCTTGTCGGTAACGGGCTCGCCGGGGTTACCGTAAACGTCGGTTTGGTTGCGGTCCCATAATTTTTCGAGTTTGCCTGTGCCTGGGTTAAAGCGGCTTACCCGGGTGCTTTGTTTGGAGCGTAAGCCCTCGTACACCAAGGCCAAATCAGCGTTGCCCCACTGCACGTTACGGAAGCGTTGCTCGGTTTTAAATAACTCTTTAGGTTCGGCAGTAAACGGTGCACTTAATGCATAAACGGCATCATGAAAGTCTACCTTTTTACGTATCAATCCGCTATCTAAAGGCATGGCCCAGGTAAGTGTGGCCGGTTCGTCGTCGCGCCAGTCAAAGCTGCGCGGTACGTTTTGCATATTGTCATAACCCGATGGCCTTACCTCGCCTGAAGGTAGGTTGGCTACATTTTTAAGAACTTTGCCACTCAAATCTGTCACAGTAACGGTAGATGGGAAGCCTCCGGCTGTTACCAGGTAGGAGAAAGGCTTGTGCAGGGTACGTACCAGCATGTATTTTTTATCGGGCGACAGTGACGTTGAGGCATAGATAGCCGGTTTGCCCACCGGCGTTTCTACCCCATTTTTGTTAAGCACCAATTGCGAAGTGCCGTAAAATTCAAAGAGTTTTTCATCGTAAGGCGACTTAATCAAATCCTGATAAGTAACGCTTGGGGCCGATTTACCCAGGTTTTGTTGCACTACAGGTCCGGTAGGAGTAAGCGGTTTTGCCGGCGCCATAGTAGCCGGTTTAACAATAACTTTATAAAGCAGCGTACCATTATCTACCCAAGTAGCACCGCCGCCCATCACATTGTTGAGCGGCAGCTTGTTTATTTTGGTAGCTTTTTGCGTGGCAACGTTGATAACGTATAAATCAACCCCTTTGGCATTGGTTTGTAACACAGCCAGTTTAGATTGGTCGGGGCTCCAGGATGCACCGCCAACATTTAAGCCAGTTGGCAAACCGGTAATGGGGTAGGTCTTCCCTGTTTTGATGTTTTTAAGGCTAAGCCCGCTAAACGATATTACCTGACGACTGGGCGCAAAGTTATTGGGATTAATACGCATACCCGCAATGCGCATTTCGGGCCGTGCCAGCTCTTCTACCGACGGCAAAGCGTTGCGTTCGCTCAGCAGCATCCACTCGCCTTTACCGTCAATATTTACCGATGGGGTAGGTTTGGCCAGCAGCAGGTCGGTCATGGCTTGGGGTGGCTTTTGATACACCACCGCATCCTGGGCATTTGCCCATAAGCCGGTGGTTATGAACAAAGCGCATAAAAAGGTTTTTTTCATACAGATTTAGTTAAATGAGTAGTTTGCTGATTTGAATTTAACTAAATCTGAGACAACGCCACGATTTCAAGCCTTATGCATCGTCTTTTTTACACAAAATGAGATTTGGCAGAAAACAAGTGGCTTAAAGTTGCGTTAATTTGGCCAGGTATTGCGCGAATTCATCTTCATACAATATTTCTACTTCAAAACCGGCTTTGGTAGCAATGTCATTCAGCGTATTCATGTCAATATATAACCAATTAAACCAATCGGTTTTCAGCCCTTTGTATTCGTATTGATAAGCAATTTGCCCGTAGTAACTGCTTTCGGGCAGTTTGCCTTCATAAAGGTAAGTTACATCCGATGAATCAAAAAGCACCTGTCCACCTTCGGCCAGTAGGCTTTTAAAGTGTTGCAGCAGTTTTGCCAATCCTGATAAATCTCCAGCCAAACCAATGCCATTCATCAACATGAGTAAAGTATCATACCGTTGACCGGTAAACGCAAATACATCAGCTTGCAATGCCTCTTTTACGCCTCGTTTCCGCATCACCTCAACCGCAAGCGGCGAAATATCTAAGGCCGTTACCTCATAGCCGCGCTCCTGCAACTCGAGTGCATGACTACCTGCTCCGGCGCCAATATCCAACACCTTGCCGCGGCACTCGTTCAGGGCCGACCATTCTAAATCGGGCATATCGTCTTCCACTCTAAAATAAGCTTCGACAGGCATGGGCTCTTTGGGCCCGTATTGGTTATGTATCCAAAGTTTACCCGGTTTTTGCTGGTGATGGTAATCGTATATTGCCTGGCCAAGGATATCTTTCATACGGCAAAGGTAAACCAAACTGGCATTTTTAAGCAGGTGTAGCGCGAAGTGCCCTATATAAATGCTCGTTTTCCTATATTTACGCCATTACAATGCCTGTTGCTACCAATTTATTATTGCCATTAGCCATCATCGTTACCGGGATGGCGCTCAGCGTAATTTTTAAAAAACTTACCGTGCCTGCAGCCCTAACCGGCGGTTTATGTGCAGTGCTGCTGACGTTGAGCGCCGGGTATAACGGGCTGATACTAATGACAGTATTTTTCTTGCTGGGCACACTATCGACAGCATGGCAAAAGGATAGAAAACAACGTTTGAAAGCTGCTGAAGCCGACGGCGGTCAGCGCAAGGCCGGGCAGGTGTTAGCTAATGCCGGTGTAGCCGCTATAGCCGGAGCATTAGCACTAATATTTCCGTCAATTATTGATTACTGCCGCTTGATGATAGGCGCCTGTTTTGCTGCGGCCACGGCCGACACGCTGGCGTCTGAATTAGGTATGGTTTACGGTCGCCGGTTTTTAAACATCAGCACATTTAAGGCAGACCAGCCTGGATTAGACGGCGTAATAAGTTTGGAAGGCACTTTGATTGGCCTGGCAGGCAGCGCGATTATTGCCGCTATTTATGCATTCGGCTTTGGTTTTAATAGGCACTTCTTCATTTTGTTGGCTGCCGGCACTTTAGGAAACTTAACCGACTCTGTTTTAGGCGCTGTTTTAGAACGAAAAGGCGTGTTGCAAAACGATGCGGTAAACTTCTTAAATACTTTAGTAGCATCTGTATTTGCGGTATTGCTTGAGCTTTTGCTTCGCTAAGAAAAGTATAAAAACAAAATAAGCGACGCTCTAAAACGCCGCTCATATGATATGGTAAATTTATTTCTGTTTATGGTTGACCACCGCCACCGGCTGCACCGTATACTTGTCCGGTTGCATAACTGGCATCGCTGGCCGCTAATTGCACATAAATCGAAGCTAACTCCACCGGCTGACCCGGACGACCCAGCGGTGTTTGCCCGCCAAACATTTTCAATTTTTCTTGGGTAGCACCGCCGCTTACTTGCAATGGAGTCCAAATGGGGCCTGGCGCTACTCCGTTTACCCTGATGCCTTTTGGCCCTAATTGCTTAGCCAACGATTTTACAAAATTCATGGTTGCTGCTTTTGTTTGGGCATAATCATATAAATCGGGTGATGGGTCGTAAGCCTGCTCAGACGTGGTGCCGATGATGGCAGAACCAGGTTTTAAATGCGGTAAAGCTGCTTTGATAATCCAGAACGGTGCGTAAATATTAGTTTTCATGGTGGCATCAAAATCTTCGCTGCTTACATCTAAAATAGACTGGCGTGATTGCTGACGTGCCGCGTTACTTACCAAGATATCCAATCCGCCTAGTCCGCTAACCGTTTCTGATACCAAACGCTGGCAAAAGGCCTCGGTACGTAAGTCGCCCGGAATGGCTACCGCTTTACGTCCGGCAGCTTTAATAAGTGCTACCACTTCTTTAGCATCTGCTTCTTCGGCCGGCAGGTAATTGATGGCTACATCGGCACCCTCGCGTGCATAGGCAATAGCCGCAGCGCGACCCATACCCGAATCGCCACCGGTAATCAGCGCTTTACGCCCAGCCAAACGGCCTGAACCTTTGTAGCTGGTTTCGCCATGGTCGGGTTTCGGGTCCATCTGACCGGCCAGTCCAGGCCAAGGCTGCGATTGCCCCCTAAATGGTGGTTTAGGGTATTTGCTGGTCGGGTTTTGTAAGGCCGCACCACCAATGTTAAAGTCGTCATTTTCGGCTGCAAAAACAGGGGCTATTGCAGTAGCTGCTAATCCGGCACCGAGTCCGCCAATTAGCATGCGCCTGTTTTGTTTATCTTTTTCGTTCATTTTAGTTAAGTTCTTTAATAATTATTAAAATAACTCAACGGTTATTAATTGGTTTTTAATGATTTGTCTTTTTTACAACCAATGTGTTTGCAATCTATGTCGGATTATCTCCAAACCTTGTAAAAGCAAAAAAGCCGCTCAAGAATATCTTGAGCGACCTTCAACAAAATTCGTAATTGTTATTATTTACCTGCGGCAGGCACTACTTTATTGAGGTCAACTACGCTATTCAAATAAACCTCGACATTAGTATATCCGTTGCCATTTTTAGCCAGCTTTGTAGCATCAGCAGCACTGCGCGGGTTAAGGCCATGTTGTGTTTCGTAAGCATCGGGAATGCCATCATTGTCACTATCTTTATACGGCGTGCCCTTATAATCCGGGTAACCACCAACTTGGGCCGGGTCGGTGATGATTCCTTGTTTGTAAGAATCATCGGGCAAGCGGTGCTTAATGTACTCTTTGCCTTTGCTATTAGTTGTACCCTCTACATAAATAATTTTACCAGTCTTTACCACTTTTGTGATGCGGCTATCCACGGCGTCGCGCTTAGGCAGGGTAGCGCCCACGTTATCCAATACGTAAGCATAAGCATCGTTAGCAGACAAGGTTTTTACTTTAGCCATCGGGAAAGGCTTATCAGACCGGATGCTGTCGGTGTAACGTCCGGCATCGGCCATTTCACCAATTTGTATGCCGCCGTCCCAGTTGTTTTTCGTAACGCGCTCGTTGCTTTCCATAATGTTGCCATTAGCATACACCCGGCCAAATAAAGCTGATTTATCTTTGGCCCGGCCCGATTCGGGCTTTAAAATACGGTGACCGATAGGTTTGTCTAACGGGGTAATTGGTCCCGGTTTGTAATAATTGTTGATGAAGTTAAATAGCGAATTGTTATCGCCGCCATCAGCACTGCGGTTCCACCAATTAAATACCACGTTGTTCACGAAGCCAAAATCGCCATACATGCCGATAGATGGGTTACGGGCAATATTATTGGCCCAAAGGTTACGCATAAACGTGCTGTTTAAGCCACCAATGGTGCTGCCGAAGGCGTGATTATACGTATCTAAAGCTTCTGAAAATATGGAGTTCTGAATGGTCACGTTAACGGTCGGCATCTTCTCTTGTTTGGCACCATTGCGGTCATAAACATGGCGGTAAATGGACATGTTTTCGTCCAGTCCCCAGCTTGCAGATACATGGTCGATGATGATGTTACCCACCGGGTTACCACCCAAGGCATCGTCTCTGCGGGCCACATCGGTAGCGCCCCGTCTAAAACGCATATAACGGATAACCACGTCATGGGTATTAATCCAAACGCTTTCGCCGGCTATACAAATGCCATCACCGGGTGCGGTTTGGCCTGCTATGGTGATGTACGGAGCGCGGATGATAACCGGACTCTTTAAACGGATAATACCGGCTACGTTAAAAACAATAACGCGTGCGCCACCCTGCTCGCAAGCTTCGCGGAATGTGCCCGGACCTCGGTCGGCCAAACTGGTAACTACAAACACTTTACCGCCGCGGCCACCCGGTGTAAATGCGCCACCACCCTCTGCTCCCGGAAAAGCGGGTATCTTAGCTTGAGGCAAATCCGATGGTTTGGCTGCCCATGGCACGTAGGGTTTGCCTGACTTTTCATCGCGCTGAATGATGGGCAAGGCCTTTTGCCAGGCAGCATCAGATGAGCGTTGCTCCTGAGCCAAAGCCGAGTCGGCAACGGCCTGCACGGCTGGTGGTATAACGGGATATTGCGCACGGGCGTACTGGCTGGCACACAAGGCAGCAGCTACTACAAAAAAGCCTGCTAAATTTCTCTTCATTTTTAGTTGATTGAAGTATTCACAATTTGGGTTCAGGCTATCGTGTTGCTGGTCAGGCAACCGGGTGCAGTAAAGCAAAGCCTTGGTTCTGGTTCAAATATCCATAGGGGATGGGATTTTGAGTTGCTGTATATTTTCCATTATTTATATCATATTACCATGCTCTATAAAATCTGGTAAAAATGCAGTGACATTATGCAGCTATTAAAAATTATCCCGTTTGTTTGAGAGATATTGAACCTGAGTTTAGCAAGTAAAGACTTTTAGTTACTGCTAAAGACAGAAAACAGGCGGTTACGAGGCGGTTGTGTAAAAAAGGTAAAGTGAGATAACTTGCTACAAAATCAAGCTAATAATGTATAGGTTTGTTTAGAGCAAATTTTATCTCTTTGGTTAACCGATTTATAAACATTATACAAGTTTTTCAAGTTGCTGCTTATCTTCTTGTCAGAGGCAGGTAGCCGACTGGAGAATGGCCGAAATGAACAATCGCTGTGCGCGTTCTTTACTGCACTTTAAATTGACCGGATTAAAACCATAGGTAAATTGTTTGTTTACTGATGCTTTTTATTAACACCTTTATATGCTAATCAAAATATTTAATAACCTATTCCATGAACAAAAAAATTGACGCTCATCAGCATTTCTGGCATTATAACCCCGTTCGTGATAGCTGGATTACCGAAGACATGCAAGTTATCCGGCGGGATTTCCTCCCGGGAGACTTATTGCCCTCGTTGGTTTATAACGGCATACACGGCTGTATTGCGGTACAGGCGGTACAGTCCGAAGAAGAGAATGACTTTTTGCTGCAACTGGCTGCTGAAAATAATTTCATCAGGGGCATCGTGGGCTGGATTGACCTGCGTGCCGAAGATGTGGAAGACCGCCTGATTCATTATCGGCAGTATAAAAAGATGAAAGGTTTTCGTCATGTTTTACAAGGCGAGCATCAACGCGATTTAATGTTAACTGATGCCTTTAAACATGGCATCGGCTTGCTGAG
>CAJYSL010000174.1 GCA_913777515.1 uncultured Mucilaginibacter sp. | reverse complement strand
ATCATGGCCTTCTTTAGGGAAATGTGCGTTCTGCACCAGCTCGGGTTTATCATAGTAGCCATAGATTTTCTGCAAGTAAGGGAAATCGGTACCGGGCACGTTGGCCGACCAATCTCCGCCATCGGAGATAACTAATTGTGGTCGTGGTGCTGCCATAGCAGCGACTTCATCGTTATTAGTACTACCGCCGCATAAATGTACCGGCAAACCGCTTTCGCATGGGCAGCCACCCGAAAAATAGCTGGACAGCATTACAACAGGCACACTAAGTTTAATACGATCATCCAATGCCGTTACCAGCATGGTTTGGCTGCCACCGCCTGATGCTCCGGTGATAGCTACCCGCGTTGGGTCAGCATCTTTTAAAGACAGTAAATAATCTAAGATTCGGAAGCTGTTTAAAGCCTGTATGGTCATGGCCAGGCTGCGGCGATGGTCTTTGCCATCAAATTGCAGCAGCGATTCGCCCCAGGCAAACAAATCATAACTGATGGCCATAGCGCCCATGCGTGCTAACATAGCGTAGCGGTACTGCCCGTCGGCACGGTAGCGGCCATCGCCAAAGTGCCCATCCGGACAAAGCACTACCGGAATTTTTCCTTTATGCTTAAGCGGCTTGTATAACGATCCGCACACATAAACGCCTGGCAATGTTTCAATAGCAATGTTTTCAACCGTGTAACCATCCATCACCCGCTTTTTGGTGATAAAAGGTTTTGATTTGGGTTTGGCGGGCATACGCGATAATTGCAAGGCCTGCAACATACAGGGTTTCAAATCGGCCTTGCGGTTTTCCCAGCTTGCCTTATCGTGATATAACGAAGACAGATGAGCCAGCTTTTCGCGCCCCTCTTCGGGCGTAATGCGCGAATACTCAAAATATTTAAGTTTGAAGGTGTTCGGACCTTCCTCGTTCACTTTCATATCCAGCGGAGCCAGCACCGCAGCCAGTGTTTTGGCTGCCGTGGTTTTATATCGCCAGTCGGCATACGGTACCCACTGGTCTTTCACCATATCCTCCGAGTACTTGATCTTTACATGGAAACGATCCTGCACTTCGGCAAGCACTTGTTTAAGCGGCTTTTTATATTCAAAGTCAGAATTATTGGTTTGAGCATGAACAGCCGAGGCACTCAATAGCCAATAAGCTACTAAAATCCATCCCATCAAAAAGTTATTCCAATATTTGCCTGCTGTTAAATCCATCTTATAAATCTTTTGCGTCGCCTTTAATTTCAGGAAGAGTATATCCCGCTACCTTAGGCCACTCGCCATTTTTGATTTCCACCAATTTAAACTTACTCGGGTCAGCCATGACGTGCTTGATGCGTTCACGGCGCCAGGTATAAACAAAATGCACCATGCCATCACTGCTTTGTATCACCGACGGGTAAGAATACTGACTAATAGGAGAATCTTCTAAAATTAAGGCAGCGTACCAGGTTTTGCCATCCCTTGAAACGGCCACATTCAACGGCGTACGTGCACCTTTGGCTAATTTACCCGGCGGCAACACATGGTTATACACCAGTAGCTGGCGACCGTCTTTCAGCGTTACGGCATCAGTACCTGAGTTGTTGTTAGGTAAAGATGTCTTAGCCAACGGTGTCCAAGTCATCCCCTTATCGCTTGACCATGACTCCAGAATAGCGCGGTTGCGACTCCGAGCTAAAAGCTGCAGGCGGCCGTCTTTATATTTCAGGATGCTTGGTTGTATACCTTCCAGCGTATCAGGGCCTTTTGCAACACTTACCTTTTTCCAGGTTTTGCCAAAGTCGGGCGTAACCTCAAAATGAATATTCCAACCGCCTTTGCCTTCGGTACTGGTTGGACAGAACAGGTTTTTACCAATCAGTTCAGGCTTGTTTTTGATGGGACCTAAGTAACCTTCGGGTAAAGCTTTTTGCTCTGACCAGGTGATACCGCCGTCTTTAGAAGTTTTTAAATAACCCTTCCAGGTGGAGGGGCTCGGGCCAATTTTATAAAACAACATTAACTCACCGTTAGGTATCTGATATAAAACCGGGTTCCAGGTGGGGTAACGCAAAGTGTCGCTCTGAATGCCGTTGGCTACATTTTGCCCTTCTGTCCATTTACCGTTTATCCGACGGCTTACCCAGATACACACATCGGGGTTACGCTCTTTAGTACCGCCAAACCAAGCAGCCACCAAACCTTTAGGCGTTTGAACAATAGTAGCCGCATGGCATTCTTTATATGGCGCTTTTTCGTAAATAAACTCGTCGGTAACGATGCCGGTTCGCCAAGGGTTAGTTTGCGTTTGGGCTATCCCGGTACTCACCGTCACCGACAGCAACAGAACAGATAAATATCTCTTTAAACTCATATTCAAGAAGTAGTTTATTGTGCCGTCTTTTGCGTTTCGGCTGCTTTAGCAGCAGCTTTTTTTGCTTTAACGGCATCGGTGTAAGCTTTAAACATATCGTGCCAGTTGCGGCCGTGCGTATTTAAGTACTGCTCGTTTTTCGTTTTATAGATCTCAAAAATCGCCGAGATCTGCGTCATGTTCTTGTAGTCGATGGCCTGTTCGCGTGCTTTCTTCAGGTTGTCAACCAATACCTTTTCCTCTTGCTCGGTAAGGTTAGGCACAATGGCTTTATAACCGTTTAGCGTAAAGGCTACTTTGCCAATAGTATATTTGTCTAAAATTGCTTCTACCTGTTGTTCATTTAAATTTTGGCGAAGGCCGGTCATCAAATTTTCATGAATTGATTTAGGCATAGCCGAAATAGCAATTACTTGCCTATCCAGGGTAGTTAATGGATTGCCGGTAGCAGGGTTGATG
>CAJYSL010000173.1 GCA_913777515.1 uncultured Mucilaginibacter sp. | reverse complement strand
CTGCGCAATCATCTCATTATAATCTAAATCAATGAAGAAATTATTTCTCCTGGATGGTATGGCGCTGATGTACCGGGCGCATTTTGCACTGAGCAAAAACCCGCGTTTTACCTCGGGCGGCTTAAATACCTCGGCTGTTATGGGCTTTACCAATACCCTGCTTGACGTGTTGCGTAAAGAAAACCCAACGCACATGGCCGTGGTGTTTGATACTGATGCCCCTACCGAGCGGCATACCGATTTTGAACAATATAAGGCCCACCGCCAGGCCATGCCCGAAGATTTATCTAAGGCGATGCCCTATGTAATCAAACTGATTTTAGGCTTTAATATTCCGGTCATTACTTCGGATGGTTACGAGGCTGATGATATTATAGGCACGCTGGCTAAAAAAGCGGAGCAGCAAGGCTACCAGGTATATTGTATGACACCCGATAAGGACTTTGCACAACTGGTATCGCCCAATATTTTCATCTACAAGCCCTCGCGCATGGGCAGCGACATTGAAATTATGGGCGTGAAAGAAGTGCGCGAAAAATGGGAGGTAGAAGATGTTTGCCAGGTGATTGATATTTTAGGCTTATGGGGTGATGCGGTAGACAACATCCCGGGCATCCCTGGTATCGGCGAAAAAACGGCCAAGCTGCTCATTAAGCAATATGGCTCGGTAGAAAACATCATCAAAAACAGTCACGAACTGAAAGGCAAACTACGCGAAAACGTGGAGAACTTTGCCGACCAGGGCATCATGTCTAAAAAGTTGGCGACCATACTGCTGGATGCACCGGTAGAACTGGACGAAGAAGGCCTGGAAATTTGCGCCCCAAGCCGAGAACTACTGGAGCCGCTGTTTGCCGAACTGGAGTTCAGAACCTTAGGGCGCCGTGTTTTTGGCGATGATTTTAGCATTACCGAAATTAAAGCCACTTCGGGCCAACAGGATTTATTTAGCAGTGCCGCCCCCGGCACGGTACGCACCCTTACCGTTGATGTGACCGACATTGCCGAGCCCGAGCATGTACCCGCAGCCAAAAACATTCATAACGTACCACACCAATATCATTTAACAGATACGCCCGAAAAACGCGCCGAGCTATTGGCCTTGCTGCAGCAACAAACAGAAATTACGTTTGATACCGAAACTACCGGTATTGATGCCAACAATTGTAAACTGGTAGGTCTTTCCTTCGCCATTAAGCCCGGTGAGGCCTGGTACATACCGGTGCCGGCTAATGATGAAGAGGCCAGGGCCATTGCCCACGAGTTTAAACCGGTGCTCGAAAATGAAGCCATCAACAAAGTAGGGCAGAATATTAAGTATGATATTCTGGTATTGAAATGGTACGGCATCGAGGTTAAAGGCCAGCTGTTTGATACCATGATGGCCCACTATATTCTGGACCCTGATACCCGCCACGGCATGGACATTTTGTCTGAAAACTATTTAGGCTATAAGCCGGTGTCTATTACCGAGCTGATTGGCCCCAAAGGTAAAAACCAGCTCACCATGCGCGATGTGGACGTAGAGAAGGTAAAAGAATATGCCGGTGAGGATGCTGATATAACCCTGCAATTAAAACAGGTATTTGAAGGCAAACTGCAAGCGGTTGAGGCTGAAAAGCTGATTAACGAGATTGAACATCCGCTGATTTATGTTTTGGCCGACGTGGAGTTTGAGGGTGTAAAACTGGATGAGCAAACCCTGAAAGATTTTTCGAAGCAACTGGAAACCGATATTAACCGCCTGGAGGCAACTGTTTATGAAAAAGCTGGCGTAAAATTCAACGTATCATCGCCCAAACAGTTGGGCGAGGTGCTGTTCGAAAAATTACAGCTCGACCCTAAAGCAAAAAAAACTAAAACCGGCCAATACCAAACCGGCGAGGATGTGTTGCTGGCCCTGGCCAGCAAAAGCGATATTGTACGCGATATTTTAGATTTCAGGCAGTTATTAAAGCTGAAGTCTACTTATGTAGATGCCCTGCCGTTGATGATTAACCCTAAAACCGGGCGCATTCATACCTCTTACAACCAAGCCATCGCGGCTACCGGCAGGCTAAGCTCTAATAATCCCAACCTGCAAAATATTCCTATCCGTACCGAACGCGGCCGCGAGGTACGCAAGGCCTTTATTGCCCGCGATGCCGACCATGTGCTGCTATCGGCAGATTACTCGCAGATTGAGCTGCGCATTATTGCCGAGATTAGTAAGGATGCCAATATGCTGGAGGCCTTCGCTAAAAACCTGGACATTCATACGGCTACTGCCGCCAATGTATATGGTGTGCCTTTAACCGAGGTAACCAGCGATATGCGCCGTAATGCCAAGGCGGTAAACTTCGGTATCATCTACGGGCAGTCGTCGTTTGGTTTATCGCAAAGTTTGGGTATACCACGTAAAGAGGCTAACGACATTATTGAGCAATACTTTGTGCAGTACTCGGGCATTAAAAATTACATGAGCGAAACCATGAATTTTGCCCGCGAGAATGGCTATGTGAAAACGCTGATGGGACGCCGCCGCTACCTCCGCGATATTAATTCGGCCAATGCCACCGTGCGTGGTTTTGCGGAGCGAAATGCCATCAATGCCCCTATACAAGGCTCGGCGGCAGACATGATTAAGATTGCCATGATTAATATTCACCGCGAATTGAAGGCGCAAAATTTAGGTGCCCGCATGACCATGCAGGTGCATGATGAGTTGGTATTTGATGTGCCGCGTCACGAGGTGGACATTATTAAACCCATTATTGAGCACCACATGAAAACGGCTATCAAAACCGAGGTGCCTATTATGGTAGAAATGGGCACCGGCGATAATTGGCTGGCCGCCCACTAACTCAATCATATTCAAAAAACAGAAAGCCGGATAGTTGTTGGTACTTCGCCAACCGCTATCCGGCTTTTTTGTGCTAAATGCTATTGCGTTTAACTACAGTATTTACAGATTAGAATATCTTAAAGCCAACGCTTAACGCCCATAAATTGGCACGCTGACCATAGTTCTCATTAATTTTAGTCAAACCGCCCTCGTAACGTAAATCGGCAGTAATGTTACCAATATCAACACCGGCACCTACCTGGTAACCCAACGTGCTGTTTTTATACTTGCCAAAATCCTGGATGGCACTGCTCACATTATTGTTTTCGCTCAGGTTGTAAGTGTAAATCGGTCCGGCCATAGCCCGTACGCTCAGCGGACCAGCGCTTACCAGTTTGGTACCTAACAACAAGGGCACGTTAAGGGTAGTAAAGGTTACTTTGCCGCTGGCACTGGCACTATTACCGCTGCTGCTGCCTTCAAACTTACCGCCGCGACTGCCTAAGTAAACTTCGGGCTGTAAATACAACGTGTTACCCAGGCGTGCAAATAAACCGGCCTGGTAGCCCGTTACGCTCGACTCTTTAATGTTGTCTGTATTGATTTTTGAAAAATTGATGCCGCCCTTAATACCCAAGGTAGTTTGTGCTTTACTTGCTGCAACCGATGCGATGAGCAAGGCTATACTCAGAATGTACTTTTTCATGATTTTGAATTTAAGTTTACTAACGCTTTATGATAGGCCAAACAGTAAAAGGTTTAATAAAAACTAAACTTTAACATTTACCGCCGGGCTGTAAACTTAAATATAACTACCGAAAATCAATACGGTTTTACCCTGCATCAATCAGGGCATACCGGTAAGTAGCACTTACACAGGCATTTTACAGGAAAGCTTTTTAGGATGCCTTAAAGCCCACAACCAGGAACTTATGCATACAGGCAAAGCAGCGGTAATGCTTGATAGGTAAAAACCACAAATACGACCTGATAAAATCGGGACGGCGTATGCGGGATATGTTGGTGGCATGGCAATGCTCACAATTTTCGGGATGAGAAAAAGATATAATCATGATGGGCAGGACCTAATTTTTTGTAAAAGTAATCTTTTGATAGTAAACGCTGGCATTGAATATTAATTTCAAGGAAACTAAATTTATTATCTATCAAAATACTTTCAGCAATATAGCTAATCATTGCAATAAATCAGCAGGAGGTTATGATTACGCAAAGTTTGCTGCTGCTGCTATCTGCATCTTTCTTACTAAACCTTTAAAGTTTTTGATTGTCCATGCATATAAAAACGGTGGCCCTGTTACAATTAGAATGGTGACATCGTACATACTGATACTTATATACTAACATCATGAAAAAATTATTATTTGCAGCTGCCTTAATTATGTCTACTGTAGCCGGTTTTTCGCAAACACCAGACCTGCGCCGAAAAATTGAAGTAACCGGTAGTGCCGAGCAGGAAGTAACGCCCGATATTATTTATGTAGCCATTTCTTTAAAAGAATACATGAATGGCAAAAACAAAGTAGAAATCGGCACGCTCGAGCGCCAGTTGCAAAAGGCTGTGGCCGAAGCCGGTATTCCTAAAGAGGATTTTATGATTAACAATTTGTCGTCGTACAACTGGGTTGACCCTAAAAAGAAACAAACACCCGACTTTTTGGCCAGTAAGCAATACCGCATCAAGGTGCGAGATTTGAATGCTATCAATACTATTTTAGGTAAGGTAGACGACAAAGGTATCCAATCAACCGGGGTAGATGGTTACGACTATTCTAAATTACCAGAGTTACGCCGCGACCTTAAAATTAAAGCCTTGCAAGCCGCCCGCGAAAAAGCGACTTACCTGCTTACCAGCATTGGCGAAAAATTAGGCGGTGCCATCGACATCCAGGAAATTGATAACGAGCCGATGAATCAACCGGTATACGCCAACATGCGTGTATTTAAAGCTGCCCCCATGGCCGAAGCTGCGGATGGTGCAGAACCAGTTGATTTTAAAAAGATAAAACTGAATTACCAGATTCGTGCGGTATTCGAGATTGCCAAATAAGGGCAAACCGCATTTTAAATTATATGAACAAAAAACATGCAGCCTTAATTCAGGGCTGCATATTTTTTATAGACGTTATACAATACGTTTAAATCCAGTTGGGTAAGCTGCGGTGTTAAATCGGTTTGTACGAAATGCAGTTTAAACGCCTTGATAGCCCCCGGCAGGTTACGGGTATCATACCCAATCAGTCGCAGGGCGGCTACATAATCAAAATTCGCCGGTGCCAGTTCCAGCACATCGTCGCTCCAATAACCAAATCCGTTTTGAGCCAGCGTTTTCCACGGAAAGTAAGAACTTGGGTCATTTTTTCGGGGGATGGCAATATCGGCGTGACCAATGAAATTGGTGGTCGGGATGTTGTATATTTTTTTAAGCTGTGCTAACAGTAATAACAAACTTTTAATCTGCGCATCCTCAAAAGGCTGTAGTCCGTTATTATCTAACTCAATACCAATAGAACAACTGTTCATATCGCTGATGCTGCCCCACTTGCTTACCCCGGCATGCCACGAGCGCAGATAATCGTTAAGCATGTGCACAATTTTACCATCACGGCCTATCACATAATGTGCGCTTACCTGGGTACGGGCCAGCGTAAAAGTATTGAGCGTTTGTTGGGTGGAATCCTGTGCCGTATGATGAATGATAACGTAATTAGGCTTGCGTAAATTAAAGTTCACCGTATTTACAAACGACGACGGAATAGCCACCCCGGCACTATCTTTCAGCATTACCGGCTCTTCGGCCTTCAGCATATCTACCAAACTATCTATCTGACTTTTGGCAACTTTTTCGTTGTTGTTGATAACGACTACCGGCTTACGCGTTTTGCACGAGGCAAAAATTAAGGCAGCCATCATTAGGCATAAGCCCGATTTATAATTCATGTTCTCTTAAGATTCTCAATTGGTTTTTAAACTGCGCTAAAGTAATCAAAGTGTTTGG
>CAJYSL010000172.1 GCA_913777515.1 uncultured Mucilaginibacter sp. | reverse complement strand
CAGATACCAATAGTGTTCCGCTCACTATTCCCGGAACCAGGGAAGTCAAAGTATTAGATTCCCTGATTTTGGTGCATAGCGTAAACACAACTCTAAATTATCAACCGGTTAAAGAAGCCTGGTTTGTGATAAATCCTAAAAAAGAGCTGGTCGATGGATTTGAAACTCACGAAAAATACCTTGCCTTTATAAGGGCCCTGGGCCTGAAACACGAGCCTAAACTAACTAATATTGAGCGGGTGTTTAGCCATTTTGATGATAACGATACATTAGACTGGAAGAAAATGCCATAATATTTTCTGCAGTTTGTGGTAAGTTATATCCTTGCAGCCTGAGGTTGGTGTTGTCACCAGCCTCCCCGCCAATCAGATAACCGGACGCATTAAGCTTCAGCCCAAAAGATGATTGGTGACAACACCAACCCTAGGCTAAAAACAATATCATCCGGCTGATTATACTGCTATACATCAGGTAGATAACTTTCTTTAAACCAGTAATGCCTATGCATATCGGCATCCCACCGGACAAGTAAAACGGGTTCACATAGGTGTTAACCACCTACTAATTTCTTATCACGTAAGATACTGATAACCATCAGTATAACAGAGCGCAAATGTAAAATTCAGCTTGAAGCTGGCGCTACAAACCTTTAATCAATCCTTACCTTAAAATAAGAAAATCCTTTAGTATCCGAGATCCAAACTTTATACATTTTTAGGGCGATATATCTATCGTTTACCCACTTGGCTTCGTGGATAGACCAAAGTTTAAAGGCGAAGGTTTTTTTGAGTTTGATAGCCTTTATACCACTACCTGCCCCAATCCTGTAAAGCATTACCAAAGCCCGCTGACCGTAGTACTCAACATAATCAGGCCCATCGTAAGAAGAGTAGGTAATAAACTTACTGCACGAAGGTGATACCTCCACACCGTAAAGGCCGAAGTCATAATCGGCCGGTAAACACATCGTTTTCCCGCTTTTCTTCTCCACCAAATACGTTTCGCAAATATCGCCGCATTCAGATTCTATGGTAAGCCCCGTACTTTTCACAAAACCGGACGCGTTTAGTTCACATTGAGGTTTATTTACGGCATTAAATCCCTTATAATCTTTTACCGAAATAGGTATTAGCTTCTTATCTATGTTAATGTAAGACGGGTCCTCAGGTTGCTCGGTCGTATGGCTATTTCCAATTGGATCAGGTAAAGAACCTGATTCTACAGGTTCTTTAACGACGGTCTCAACGATGTCTTCAGTTTGCGTTACCTTTTGCTCGTTCAAATTCCTCCGGCAAGCGCTGCAAACCATAATTAGTAAAATAACTGTAAGCCAATTTTTCATACAGCTAATATATCAATCTGTCTGTCAACAGCAAGAAACCATCGTCATACATTAAGCGGGATATATTAGCCCGAGGTTGGTGTTGTTGTCCCCGCCAAGCAGGTAACCGGACACATTTAGCTTCAGCCTAAACGATGGTTGTTGACAGCACCAACTAAAGGCTGGAAACAAAAAGCACGTCGTAAAAATTGTCAGATATTTCATCTATACTTAGATCTTAAAAGAAAGATGTCATAGAAACATAATCCTGCTTATGTTTAATTACAATAACAAAAAATTCAGAGCGGTAAAAAATACCGATAATGGCGAAACGTCTGCTGAAACCGTTTTTCATTATCACCAAGAGCAACAGATAGTCACCTCAAATTATAGCGGCGGAAAGATTGTAACCGGCCACCTGATCGGGTTGGTTGACCAGGCTGGAAATATCGATATAAGATACCACCAAATTAACTCGGACGGGAAATTGATGACCGGAACCTGTTTTTCGAAACCGGAACTCATGGAAAACGGTAAAATCCGCCTACACGAAACCTGGCAATGGACTTCGGGCGATTTCTCCGAAGGTACTTCAATTATTGAAGAAATTTGATTGTGGCGTCCCGGACCAGAAGCGATGGATGAAATTAAAAACAGCGCAATGTTGGCGATGAATGATGATAGCCTGGCCTGAGGTTGGTGGTGTCATTACAGGTGTTGGGAAGACTTACTTACCCGGCCGTCATGCCGGCGAAGGTCGGCATCCCACGCGCTAAGTAGTGACTTTTCAGGCGGACATACACAGAAGGCCAGCATGCCCGATGGGATGCTGAAATAAATTCAGCATGACCGCGTGAGGTTTTTTTATTTTTTTGCGAAACCTATAATAACAATACCAACCACAGGCTTAAAATAACTCAATAACACAGTAACTTAATAACCTAACAACTCAATAACCTAATAACTCAACGCCCCGCCCCCCGGTTTAAATCCACACATAAACCGGTTAATTTTTGCAAACTTGATATAAAGTAAATACTGCATTTTAAGCCCGATGATGACGGTGGCTTTGCGCTGCCGTAGGCATTAACTAACCGTTAACCAATCTTATCATGCACGTAAAACGCTTTATTGCTCCCCTGCTGCTGCTGGCCGGCTTCAACCTGGCTGCGCAAACACCTCAACCCAACCCGAAATTTGGTTATGCCGTTATCCGCGGGCATATTACGCATCACACCGAGCCTTCGTTTTCGGTATGGAAAGAAGGCTTTATTGATAAAAGGGAAATCGCCATTCCGGTTGATAAAAACGGCAACTTTAGCCAGAAAATCAAGGTAGAAGGCGAAGCCATGGACCTATCGGTAACGCCCTGCGAGCGGCGGATATTTTTGCACGACAAAGACACCCTGACGTTAAACTGGGATGCTAAAAATGCCATGCCCAGCTTTACTGCCGTTAACGCACGCAACGCCCCGCATACGCAACAACTGAACATGTTGGCTAAGCTCGAAAACATATTTAACAAACGCTTTGCGAATTTACGCGATTCGTTGTCTCAGCAAAAACTAACCGATACCGAAAAGTACAGCGCCATTAATACCCTATACAACCAGGAGATGCTAACCCTTACCGCCGAAACTTTGAACGGAGGTTATACAGGCAAACTGTCTGTTGATATTTATTTTAAATATGCCGATTTGCTGCGCAACCACGACATGCTGCCGGGCTACAACCTGCATTTTAACAACGCCGACCAGGCAGAGGGTTTATTTTCGGTACTGGCAAACAACGGGAGTTACGGCGTCGAATCTGACGCTTGGTTTAACGAAAGCAGTATTTACCGCGATTTTATTTATAATTACGTCAGGTTTTCGAGAGCAATGAAAGCCGTAGTTGTTACCGGATCCGAAGAGGAGAACAAAACTAAAAAGGCCTCAGACGAAGACAATTTTGCCCTCACCGAGTACAATTTGGGCATGCTTAACCTCAAGCTCATTCAAACCCGCGACTGGTACGCCACGCGCGTGCTCATCGACGGTTTTGACGCCTACCCCTTTAGCCAAACCAACAACGCTTACCAGGAAGCCCTCGGCAAAATAAAAACCCCGTATTATGCCGACACCTTAAAAAAGGTATACGAAAGGATAAAACAACTCAGCCCCGGTATGCCGGCCCCCAACTTTACCCTGAAAGACGAAAACGGCCGCACGGTATCGCTCAGTGAGTTTAAGGGTAAAAACGTATTGCTCGACTTTTGGGGAGTAAGCTGCCCGCCTTGCCTGTACGATATTAAAAACCATATGCCCGCCCTGCACGAGCGCTACAAAAACAAAAACCTGGTGGTTTTAACCGTATGCATTGATACCGACCAACCCGACTGGAAAAATAATCTGAAAAAACTAAACCTGCCAGGCACTAATCTGCTGGCTCCCGGCGGCATCAAAAACGCCATGGTTAAGGCCTACAACGTAGATGCCATCCCGCATTATTTTATTATTGATACCCAGGGCAACATTGTCAACAACAGCGCCCCCCGCCCCCTTGAAGGCAACCTGCTTTACGCCGAACTGGATAAGGTAGTCCGTTAGTCGGTTAGTCGGTTAGTCGGTTAGTCGGTTAGCGAAAAACCAATCAACCATTAAACAGTGTTGCCCGGTGCAACCAATTTTAAAAGAAAACATAACCCCCACGCGCTCATCAAAAGTCCTCCCCCTCCGGGGAGGATTTAGGTGGGGCCGGGGTTTCCTAAACATGAAAAAACTATTTACCCCACTGCTGTTATTAGCCAGCCTTAACTTATCAGCCCAAAAGGCCAAACCGTTACCGGCCGTGCAAACGTCCCCACTAAATCCGCCGTTTGGCTACGCCGTTATCCGCGGGCATATTGATAACCATACCGAACCATCGTTTTCGGCCTGGAAAAATGAGTTTATCCGCGGAGTAGAAATTGACATTCCGGTTGACCAGCACGGCAACTTTAGCCAGAAAATTAAGGTGGAAGGCGAAGCCATGGACGTCATGCTGTACCGGCCCGGCAGGCGCATTGTATTGCACGACAAAGACACGCTTACCTTAAACTGGGATGCCAAAAATGCAAAGCAAACCTTTACGGCTACCGAATTGCACGACACCAACCCCAAAAATGAGATACGCGCCCTGGCTATACTCGAAGATACCTGGTCTGTACCTTTCAGCAATTTAAATGATTCGCTGTTTAAGTTTAAAATGACTGATGCCGAAAAATTCACAGCGGTTAACCGGATGTATAACGGCGAAATGCAAACGCTGGTAAACAACCTCGACACCAACACCTTGGGCAAACTGGCTGTTGACATCTATTTTAAATATGCTGGTTTGCTGTTGCAGCACGGCTTGTTACCGGCTCACCAACTACAATTTAAAAATTCCGGCACGGTGAAAAGCAGCTTTTTAAATCTGCTGAATAACCCACGGTTGTATAGCATCGAAGCTGAAACATGGTTTAACACCAGCATCAACTACCGCGACTTTATATATGATTTCGTCCGTTTTTCGGACGTTATGAAGACTGTGATTACCGATGGCGATAGCAATGATTACAAGAAAAAAATTGCGCCGGCAGCTGATAACCTTCCGCTGCAACAATACTATCTGGGCATGAGCAACTTTAAAACTGTTGCCATACGAGACTGGTACACCGCTTACACTATCATAGATGGATTCCGGATGTATTCATTTGACGAGTCGGCAAAGTTATATAACCAAGTTGCTAGTAGTGTAAAAACCCCGTACTATGCCGATACGCTTAAAAAGTTTTACCGAAACATACAAACGCTGAAACCGGGAATGCCTGCGCCCAATTTTACGCTAAAAGACGAAAACGGCCGCACCGTATCGCTTAGCCAGTTTAAGGGCAAAACTGTGTATGTTGACTTTTGGGGAGTGGGCTGCAACCCGTGCATCAATGAGATTGTGAATTACACCCCGGCCCTTCACCAACGCTACAAAAATAAAAACATCGCTTTTATAAATATTTGTGTTGATACCAACACGCCCACCTGGAAAGCCAAGCTTAAAGAACTGAATATGCACGGCACCAACCTGATTGCCCAGGGTTGGAGCAAACACCCGGCTGTGCGGGCTTACGATGCGATTAGTTTGCCGCGCTACTACATCATCAACAATCAGGGCAAAATCGTCAACAACAACGCACCCAACCCATCCGACGCCAAACATCTTAACGAAGAACTGGATAAGTTAGTCCGGTAGTCGTTTAGTCCGTTGGTGAAGAACAAATTTAGCATTGAACAGTGTTGCCCGGTGCAGCCAATTTTAAAAGAAAACATAACCCCCACGCGCTCATCAAAAGTCCTCCCCCTCCGGGGAGGATTTAGGTGGGGCCGGCGCTTTATAAACATGAAAAAACTTTTTACCCCCCTGCTGCTACTAGCCAGCCTTCACTTATCAGCGCAAAAGGCCAAACCGTTACCGGCTGTAAAACAAGCACCGTCATCGGCAGATTATGCCATACTGAAAGGCCATATTGACAACCATACCGGGCCCGGCAGCGATGTGATGCTCGCCGGCTTTATGGGCAACAGGGATATTACCCTCCAGGTGGATGCCGCCGGTAATTTCGGCCAGCGCATACCGGTTGAGGGCCAGATGATGGACATCTACCTTAGGGATGCGAAACAGAGCTTATTTTTGAAAAAGAACGACACCATTACCTGCACCTGGGACGCGAAAGATCCGAGAAAAACCTTCAAAGCCGATTCTAAACAAGCTGTTACCAACGATGCCCTGCGTATTTTGGCCCGGATAGACAGTGCTACATCAAAAGCTTACGCCCAAATGCAGCATAGCCTTTACAGTAAACCGGCAACCGACTCTGCCAGGTTTGCAGCCATCAATCAGTTGTATAACCAGGAGGTTGAAACACTAAGCCAAGGCATACTCAGCGAGGGACTTAAGAAAATTGCCTTAGACGTTTATTTTAAATATGTGGCAGACCTGCAGGCGCTGGGTTTGATGCAACGGTACAGTTTAAAGGTACTGAAGCCCAATGATAAAACCCGGCAAATAGATGTATTCTCCGACTATCCGCCGTATGCTACCGAATCGGAAACCTGGTTTAAGACCAGCAGCCATTACCGCGATTTCTTGTGTAATTACCTGAGGCTTTCCAGCCTCATTCACAGCCATTCAGCAAATGATTATTTGAACAATTATGAACCTGCCAATTTCCCTCTCCGTGCATATTACTCTGGTTTAAATAACCTGCAGATAACCGAAATAAGAGACTGGTATGCTGCACGTGTTATAATACCAAGCTTTATCCACTATCCTTATGAGGACTGCCTGGTGGCTTACAAAGACTTTTTGACCAAAGTTAAGACCCCATATTATGCCGACACGGTGAAAGCCTTTTTCCAAAGCGCGCAACGCCTCCGCCCCGGCGCACCGGCCCCCAACTTTACCCTTAAAGACGAGCATGGCAAACAGGTATCGCTTAGCCAGTTTAAGGGCAAAACTGTGTACATTGATTTTTGGGGCGTTGATTGCGGCCCATGCATTGATGAAATACAAAACCATGCCGAGGCCCTGTACCAACGCCATCAAAACAAAAACGTGGTGTTTTTAAACATTTGTGTTGATGCCGGCGAACCTGCCTGGAAAGCCAAACTTAAAGAACTCAACATGCACGGCACCAACCTGATAGCCCAGGGCTGGACCAAGCACCCTACCGTAAAGGCGTACAATATTTACGGCATCCCGCACTATTACCTTATTGATGCCAAGGGCAACATCGTTAACAACAACGCTCCCCGCCCCTCCGAGATAAGCCCGGATACCGATTTGGGTAAAATGGAGAAGTGAAGCCAATGAGTGAATGAAAGCCAATGAATGAAAGCCAATGAGCGAAAGCCAATGAGTGAGTGATAGAATGAGTGAATGAGTGAGTTTTGAATGAGTGAATGAGTAAATTGAATCATTCTTTACTCTTGATTTTGTACTCTCGACTCTCTCACCCTGTCATTTCGAGTGATAACGAGAAATCTTGCTACTTGCGATGAGTAATCGATTTGATTCAAACGTCTGTATTCTTGAATCTATACTCTTTACTAAAAATTCCCACCTCGTCTTTGCGAAGGTACGTGCGCCATCTCTTTAGGACCGGCTCTTCGCATGACAGGCTTTAAGCACATAATAAGTTACTGCACCACTTCTACCATGCACTCAAAAGTTGGCTCAGCTTAAAGAGATGGCTTCGTACCTCGCGATGACGAGGTGGAGAGAACGGCTCTCACTCCTGGCTCTTGGTTCTTGGCTCTTGGCTCTCCCCACAGGCTAATCAACAACTCCCCCTTCAGGGGGCTGGGGGGTTTGGGGCTAAACCATTTTAGTTTCCATCGGTTAACCTACCAAACAAATACCACCATGATTAAAAAGCTGTTTACCGCTGCGGCATTGTTAGGCGCCTTGAGTTTAAACACCGCCCGCGCGCAAGAATACGTATCGCCTACCAATCCGGCCAAAACGGGTAACTCGCCGGGCGTTAAGGTAAAGCTGCTGAGCCAGTCGCAGCACATTAAAACCTATATTTTAATATTTGCCAAGGGCGACGAGGTACTGTCGGGCTTAACCGAGTTTGCACAAAAATACAAAGTAACCAGCGCTAGCTTTACCGCCATAGGCGATGCCACCGACGCCAAAGTGGGCTGGTACGAGCAAAGCCGCAAAATGTTCAAAGTAACTCCGATTACCGAACCTGCCGAAATTACCTCCCTTATTGGCGACATTGCCATGTACAACGGCAAACCCGTAGTACACGCCCACATTAACCTGGCCACCAGCGACGGCCTCGTACACGGCGGTCACCTGCTCGAAGCCCACATTTTCCCTACCCTCGAGGTGGTCGTAACCGTGCAACCCACCACCATGTACAAAAAGCTCTACCCCGAAGCGGGTGCTACGGTGATAGATGCTCAATGAGTGAATGAGTGAGTGGTAACCAATGAGCGAATGATAGATTGAGTGAATGAGCGAATGGAAGCAAATCAGTGAATGAGCGATTGAATGAATAAGCGAATAAAATCTACCTCGTCATTGCGAGGAACGAAGCAATCTCTTTAAGCTGAGTCGGCGTTTATGCCGCGTTTAAGCCGGTTCAGCGGAGAGCCTGTCCTGAAGAGATTGCTTCGTATACTCGCAATGACGACGCGTGAGGAAAGGCTCTTGGGTCCTGGCTGTTGATTCTTTATTCCTCCTCCCCCTCATGTCATCTTGAGCGGCAGCGAAAGATCTTGATACTCGCGACAAGTGAACACGCTATTTGTCATTATTCTTGGCTCTTGGTTCTTGGCTCTCTTCTACTGGCTCCTGGCTCTCGGTTCTTACCTCTTGGTTCTTGGTTCTTGGCTATTTACTCTTGGCTCTTGGCTCTTTGCTCTTTGCTCTTTACTCCTAACCGCCTTATTGATTGTCCCAAATAAATATACTTCCGTTATAATTCTGCAACAGTTTCTGCACCTCTTTAAGATCAATAAATAAATACGGCGCTACAATATACTCGTAAGAATCTTTTTCCGGGCTTTCGGCTTGCAACCTCAGAAGCTCTTCGTCAGCCTGCTGTTCGAGGCGATCGTCCTTAACTTCGTCGGTAGCTAAAGCTAATCTTTCAGCGGTATAATAACTCATGTCATTTTTGTCGTCGCCATCCTGCCAAAGCTTGCGTAACAGGATCAGTAGATAACTGAGGGATTCTTTGTAGAAGTGGTTCTCATAATTGTGGAAATAACCTATGTCACTGCTATAAGAACAATACTTTTCATAATCGTCCTCCATGCCAATAAACCATATATAATTGTTCAGTTGGTTACCGTATACCCAGCACTTATCCTTTTGCCATAGCTCATAAAGCATTTCATAGCCACAATCTGGCCAGATTTGTTCGCGGCCGTCACTGTTCCCGAGGTCATAATAGTCCCAAAGCCAGCGAAACGGAATACCCAGGCATAAAATATCGGCACGTTCGGGTTCAGTGCGCAAAACATCAATAATTTCCCTGCCCGTTACCGGGCCTGTCCGGTTGTAGGTTTGCCAATCAAAGCGGGGTAATCTATACACGGCTTCCTCAACATACTTATCAAACGGCAGTCGGCCGCCATGCAATTCGGCTTCCAGCTTATCGGCCAGGGTGGTTGATAGTTTTGGATGATTGAGTGTAAAAGTGAAAGTTTCTCTGCCCATGATTGTTTAAGTTATTCAAGATCTGATTTTTAATTGGTGTACTATTGAGTTGCCTTTTAAACACTATCCCAAATAAATATTTTTCCTTCGTAATTTTGCACCCGTAGCTGTATCTCTTTGGTTTGAAAAAACATACTTTCTGGCACCTCAAACTCGTAAGAATCTTTTATTTTATTTAGCTCTTTCAAACACTCAAGCTCTTCGTCCGTCTGTTGTTCAAGCCGTTCGTCTTTAAAGTCACCCGTTGGCAGGGCTAATTCCTGAGGTGTATAACTGGCCATATACTTACTATCAGGCCCGGCTCGCCAAAGCTTTTTGAGTAATATCAACAAGTAATTTAAGGCATCCTTAAACGCTAAATGATCATGTAGGTAGTAACTACCATCGTAAAAATTATGCTTTTCTCTATCATCTAAAATATCATTGTAGGCATGATGACTGCAGATTTGGCTCATGTAAACCCAGCATTTATGTTTTTGATCAAACTCGTACACCATTTCGTACCCATAGTCTGACCAAATTTGCTCGTACCCACCATCAACACCTAATTGATAAAAATCCCAAAGCCACTTAAACGGTATGCTCAAGTGTAAAATATCAGCCCGTTCGGGTTTACTTCGTAAAACCTGTATAATTTGTTCCGCCGTTAAAGGCTGTGTCAGGCCAAATTTTTCACGCTGAAAATTTTTTGACCCCAAATTTTCTTCTTCAACAAATTTACCAAACGGCAACCGGTCGTTATTCAACTCTGCCTCCAGCTTATCGGCCAGGGTAGTTGATAGTTTTTGATGATTGAGTTTAAAAGTGAAAGTTTCTCTGCCCATGAACTGTGTATGCCTGATGTGTTTGCTCAGCCTTAAAGATGTAGTTTTTGGGTGAAAGTTGTGAATGGCCTTATTCCAGGTGCGCCCTCAGGCATCTGCTACGCTAATCAGTATCCTTAATGCGGGCTGGATAAATTTTAACACTGCCGTTAGACTTGATGACTACCATAGTTTTTCGTTGTAAAATGGCTTCAGATTCCCCGGTCATCCAATCAAAAATCTGGATGGCGCCAGGTTTCTCCAACAAAAACAAGCGGTCGTAACCGGCAAATGAGGCACTAGCCGAAAAATAGATGGTTAACGCTTTAGCCACCTGTTTTAGGGTATCCACTAAGATAAGATTACCACTGGTATAACATCGCATCCGGTCTTCATCGGGCATATTTTTTTGTTCTATTAATGCTCTCGAAGAGTAATAGCATTGACAACAGCCTATATCCGGAAATCTTAAATCTACGTACCCGTCGAAGCGGCAAAGCGAATCGCTAACCACTTTATCGCCCGGCAAAGCCAGCCGACTGATAGTTGGGATAGACAATTTGGACCGTTGCCCGCCACGGCCAAAACTGCTCAGGCATATTTGCTGATTAATCAATGCTACGTTTAAAGCAGAATCAACGGGCAAATAAAGCCTTTTTGTCTTACACGGGCTCTTCCACTGCGATGTTACTTGCATAACAGGATAAACTACTCCATGTTGTCGCTTCGGTACGCCAGCTGCGGATTTTATTTTAGAGTGAGCAACCGCTTGTTTGAACGTCGTTCCCGGCGACTCATGGCAGGCAATCAGTGTTGTCAACAACAAAACTCCGAATGCTAATATTTTGCAGTTACGCATGCTTTAATAATTATTTGTGTATACCACTAAATTGCGTAGCCAATTTAATCTAATGATATGAAGCATTAAAACTTCAATTTAACTTTATAACGGTTCAGGATTGCTTATCCACAAATTAAAGACTATTAAAATAATAGCTTTAACTATCCTTTCATTGAGTTAAATTTATCATTTGTTTTGTGTTGATTTTCAAAACGTCAACTAATATCTACATATATTTAAATACTTTAGTTAAGAATATATAAAACTTTATCAACCAAATATTTAACACGTATTGCATCAATCTCTATCAAGTGATAAAACTATTGCGTATTTCATTCAGGTTAATATTGCCTATATTACTGCATGAAAGTTAGCCTGTACCTGCTCCTCATCCTTTGCGCAGTTGCCGGTTGCATGGGCCACTCGCCTAAAAAGCAATCAGCAAAAGCAACTCTAAGCACTACTGTAAAGCCACCTTCGCTGCAAACTGCTATCAACAAACCGCCATCACCTTTACCCAACGTTAAAGGCATGCAGTTGTACGAATACCGTAACGATACGCTGGTGCAGCGGGTGTACCTCAAACCCCTGCCTGCTCACCGGATGAGCTTCGTGCTGCAGACCACCCACCGCAAAACCGGCAACACCTGCCACTTTGCCGACACCGCCCGTTGCCCCTACCCCAACGGAGACCCCGAAATGTACGAAGACGAGCAAGCTGAAGACGAACCCTACCCCGCCCGCCAATACATTTATGATAAAAACGGCAACTGGATATCCATAGGCATCGAGGAACCCCACCCCAACCGCCTGCAGATAGCTATTGCCGACGCGTCGGTCGCCCGGTTTAAGGGCTGCCATTATGAGTCGGTGGGTACGTTGAGGAAGAAGCGGTAGTTATTGGTTAATGAGTTATTGGGTTGATAGTCGGTGGTTCATGGATGATGGCTCTTAGATAGCGACTTCGCATCCCCCAACTTGTGGAAAGGTACGAAACCATCAATTTAAGCTGAGACAGCGTTTAGGCTTGCCGATTGATAGGTTCAATTTAACAAAGAGTGGTGCGTTTTGAAATGAAGCTTGTGGTCAATAACTTACTTCGTCGCCTCATTGTATTCTAAGTAAAAAGCAAGGAATAATTTAATTTTTTCAGGCAGCTGAGAGGACAAACGGCGTTTGCCTTTTGACCACGGCAAAGACCCTTGCAATAAGTTTATTTTTGATGATGT
>CAJYSL010000171.1 GCA_913777515.1 uncultured Mucilaginibacter sp. | reverse complement strand
GCGCCCGGCCCAACCAAATGCTGTTGCCCTACATAATCATCAAGCGTTTTGGGGCGCATACGCTCGGCTAACGGCGGCAGGTTATTCATGCAGGCAAAATTGATAAAAGTTGAAAGTAAATCCTAATGACAGGCAGCGGGCTTAATCATTCAGGCTAACCAGTCCGCGGCTTTGCAGTTGTTTTAAATAAATGTCGAGCTCTGCATCGCCCATACCATAAATAGCATGTTGGCTCCAAAATGCCTCGTACAACTTGTCGCGGCTGGTAGCACCATGCTCGTATAAGTTGAGCAAAATTTGTGCAATGTAATTTAAGCCTTCCGGGTTGGTTTGCAGTCGTTTCACTTGCGCCGCCAGCGCTGTTTTTAAATGATGCAGGCTTCCCCAAAAGGGAACGCTACTTAACCACTCCTGCAATGACTGCGCCTCAAAAAGGGTATACTTTTGCCAGGCCTCTTTTGCCAGGGTAAAATCATAATCGGTTAAATGCAGGCGGTTATCATATAAGTCTTCCAGTTGGTCGGCTGACAATTGTCCCATCCCCCTGAAGTCGTCAACTCCCGGATATCCGTCGGCACTAACCAAGTATATATTGGGGCCGGATAGGTCGGCCTGTTGCTGCAATAGTTGCATTACACCTAATTGGTTTACTTTACAATGCAGGTCAAAGTCAAACCACAACGTTATATCTTCGTAAGGGCGGTTGAGTTTTTCCAGTTCGGTAATTACCATATCGTGGTAACTGCCAGGGGCGTCTTCAAAGGTTTTGCCAATCCAGTGCGCACGTTGCTGCCAGAAGGCAGCATCTATCACCGGCGATAGTGGCCCCTCTGAGAATACCTCGCGCCAAACCAGTGTGTCGCCGTCCAAGCCGGTTTGTATAAATTTTTCGTACGTGGCGTCGCCATTGAGGATATGCAGTTGGTTCATCGTCTTATTTTACTGATAAGGCAAGATAATTTGGTTTATACTTGTTTGTCTTTTTTTATAGTTTTTTACTTGGGCGCTATGTAAAACATGCAAGTCATCAACAAAAACTTACATTTGCCATGCTATGAAAAAAATGCTGCTGCTTATAGGCTTAAGCCTTTTTGCGGGGCGGTTGCAAGCCCAGCTTACCCCTTTCGAACTCAGTAAAGATAAAAACTATACGGCTACTTATGCCGAGGTGATGGCCTATTATCCCAAACTGGTTAAACAGTATCCGCAACAGGTCAAACTGTTTAACTATGGCAGTACCGATGTGGGTAAACCACTAACACTGGTTGTAGTATCTAAAAGCGGCGATTTCGACCCAGCAAAAATTAAACAACAAAATAAGCGGGTGATTTTAATTAACAACGGCATACACCCGGGCGAGCCGGAGGGTATTGATGCCAGTATGATGTTAGTGCGCGACCTGCTTCAAAAAAAGAAACTGCCCAATGATGTGTTGGTTTGCTTTATTGCGCTATATAACATTGATGGCAGCTTAAACCGCGGGGTATCGCGCATTAGTCAGAACGGACCGCGGGCCTATGGTTTCCGCGGAAATTATCGCAACCTGGATTTAAACCGCGATTTTATCAAGGCCGATAGCCGTAATGCTTTAGCTTTTATGCAGATACTGAATACCTGGCAGCCGGACGTGTTTTTGGATAACCATGCCAGCAACGGTGCCGATTACCAGTATGTGATGACGCTGATTGAAACGCAGAAAGACAAACAGCAGCCCTTGCTGGCCGAATATACAGCCAAAACATTGTCGCCGGAGTTGTACAAGCGGATGGCCAAAAGCGGGTATGAAATGGTTCCGTATGTAGAAAGTATCAAGCGCACGCCCGATTCGGGCATCGTCGCTTTTTTAGAAACACCGCGTTTTTCTACCGGTTATACGGTGCAGCACAACATCATTAGTTACGTTACCGAAACGCATATGCTCAAACCGTATGATAAAAAGGTGTATGCTACCTACGACTTTATGCAGCACCTGATTGATGTTTGCCAGCGCGATGCCCGGCAAATAGGCGAGCTTAAGCAACGCGCAGACGAACAGGTAAAACAGCAAAAAACGTTTGCGCTCAATTGGGACTTGGACGAGCAGCAATTTGAGATGATATCCTTTAAAGGCTACCAGGCCGGTTACAAGCCCAGCGACATTAGCGGATTTAATCGTTTGTATTATGACCGGAGTAAACCCTACACCAAGGAGATTAAATATTACAATACTTACAAGCCAACCTTAACAGCCGATAAGCCGGTAGCCTATATTATTCCGCAGGCCTGGGGTAAAATTATTGATTTGTTTAAGCTGAACAAGGTAGCTATGCGCCGGCTAAAACACGATACGACGCTAACTTTGCAAACCTATTATATTGCCGATTACAAAACCGGTGCCCGGCCTTACGAGGGGCACTACCTGCACAATAGTGTGAAGCTGAATACGATTAACGATAATCGTGTTAAGTTTTATGAAGGCGATTACGTGGTTTATACCAATCAGGCCATTAACCGCTACATTGTAGAAACACTGGAGCCGCAAGGTGTGGATTCTTTTTTTGCCTGGGGTTTTTTTGATTCGATGCTTAACCAAAAGGAGCATTACTCTGATTACGTTTTTGAGGATATTGCTTTTGACTATCTGAAAAAGCACCCGGAGCTGCAAAAGCAATTGGATGACGAAAAGGCAAAAAATCCGCAGCTGGCACAAAGCGGACCAGCGCAACTGGAGTATATTTACCGCAATTCACCTTTTTACGAAAATACCTACATGCGTTACCCGGTAGGGCGGCTGCTTACCAATACCCAACTTGACTTACAATAAATGGAACAATTTATAACTATGGCGCCGGTGGCGCTGATACTGTTTGCGCTCAATATCATTTTATCGTTGATGGCCTTTTATAACGAAAGGATGTACAGCGAGTTTATGCTTCACCCTTATAGTGTAGCCCGCGGCCAGAAGCTATGGACGGTAATTACCAGCGGATTTATTCACCGCGATTGGTCGCACTTGCTGTTCAATATGTTGTCGTTTTACTTTTTTGCTTTTCAGCTCGAGGCTATTTTGGGGCACTGGCAGTTTGCACTATTATACATGGCCAGCTTAATACTAAGTGATTTGCCAACTGTTGGTAAACATAAAGACGATTACTGGTATCACAGTTTAGGTGCATCAGGTGCTATCAGCGCAGTAGTGTTTAGCTACATTCTGTTTAATCCCCTAACAAAGATGATTATCTTCCCGTTGCCTATTCCAATACCTGCTTTGTTATATGGTGTAGTTTACCTGGTTTATTGCGCTTATGCCTCCAAGCAGTCGCGCGATTCCATTAACCACGATGCCCACTTTTTTGGTGCCATCAGTGGTATCATGATTACCATTTTATTGTATCATGAAGTTGTGCCTTTGTTTTTAAGGCAACTGGGCTTGTAAAACGATGATGGCGCTAACTATAAATTAGCGCCATCATCGTTTTATTTAAGCAACAAAAAAGCTTTGTACTCTTGACTCTATACTCTCGACTCTCATAAAGGTAATTCCACCGCTTCAGCGCCTATTTTATATCCATCAGGCGTAAACAAAAAGCTTTTGGGGTGCTCTGGGTTTTTGATGATTTCTAACAGTAAAAAGCCCCATTTTTTCCAGAAATTTTCTAAAACCTGACCATAAGTTTTAGAAGTCCATTCGTCAAACATAGGGCGGCTGCTGGTGCCGCGTAATGGTGCCGCCTCTATAAAAATATCATTGCCTACCGGCAACACATCATACTCTGGTAGGCGGTTAAATAAAAAAGCCGAATAAAATACACGGGCGTTAAATTCTTCAAACTGTATTGGGTGCAGCGTGTCGTTTTTAAGTTGGTCATACGTTTCCTGGTGGTAACGTAAATTGGCGCCATTATCCTGCAAACAGATAATCAATCCAAAATCATTAATACGGAGCGAAAACGTGAGGGTATTAATCTCGTCGCGGTAGGCAAATTCATTTTCGGCATTCTTTACTTTGAAAAGAAAAACACTGAACGGCGTAAATTCATCAAATACAATGGGCAGGTTAATGCTTTGCAGCATCATCAGTAGGTTGCCAAATTTATGCCCCAGGGCCTGCGACAAATGGAAGGCGTCGCCCTGCGCATGTTGCTGCCTGATACCGGCCTGCATCTCGTTAAAAATAATACCGTACAATAATTTACCTGCCCACTGAAACAGCTTTAAAGGCTCCAGTGCCTTCACTGCATCGTAGCCTTGGGTAAAAGCAGCTTCTATTTCGTTTTCCAGCGGTGTTATGTACTGCTCATTAATACTGGCCAGGCAAGGTAGCTTTAAATCTTTGTAGCCGGTGTAATTTTCGTCGAGCAGTTTGATGGCTTTGTCTTCGAGGTTGTAACGGCTCATGAGCCAGGCCGGAAAAACCTGTATTTTTTCTTCCTCGCTTTGCAGGGGCTGCCCGGTTAAAAAGCAGTTACGGTTACTAAAGTTATATCGGATAAACGGGTTGTAAATAGTTGCCGGCATGGCCGCAAAGATACAAACCCCGGCATAAGCTATACAGCACGTAGCATCATTCACAAGTAAATTCGTTAGCTTTAAATTTTATTATGAAGTTAACGTTTGCCCCTTTTGAGCTGCACTTAAAGCATCGTTTTACCATTGCCAAGTTTTCGCGTACCTCAACACCATTAATGCTATTGCAATTAGAGCATGAGGGACATGTAGGCTATGGCGAGGCCTCGATGGTGCCTTACATGGGCGAAAGCTTACAAACTGCGACAGACTTTTTAAATAGGGTAGACGTCAGTCAATTTAAATTGCCTTTTGATTATGCGTCCATCATTGACTATCTGGACAATATTCAGCCGGGTAATCCTGCCATCAAGGCCGCTATCGATATTGCTTTGCACGATTTGGAAGGCAAGCTGTTAAACCAGCCCTGCTGGCAACTGCTGGGCAGCCAACCCGAAAATATGCCCGTAACCAGTTATACCATTGGCATTGATACCCCGGAAATATTTAGACAAAAAGTAGAAGAAGCCGCCGGTTACAAAGCCATCAAGGTTAAATTAGGAAGTGCAGACGATAAGCAACTGATTGAAATTGTAAGGTCAGTTACCGACGTACCTTTATATGTGGATGCCAACCAGGGTTGGACAAACAGGGAAGCCAGTCTGGATTTGGTTTATTGGCTGCACGGACAAGGGGTGCAACTCATTGAGCAGCCGATGTTGAAAACCGACCCTGATAGTAATGCCTGGCTTACCGAACGCAGCCCCATCCCAATACTGGGAGATGAGTCGGTACAGCGTTTGGGGGATGTAGATAAAGCACACGGTGTGTATCATGGCATCAATATAAAACTCATGAAGTCGGCCGGGATGTTTGAGGCTAAGCAGATGATTGCCCGTGCCCGAGAGTTAAATATGAAAATACTGATTGGTTGCATGAGCGAAACCAGTTGCGCCACACTGGCTGCCGCCGCCCTGGCCCCACGATGCGATTGGGCAGATTTAGACGGGCCGCTGCTCACCAGTAATAATCCCTTTGCCATGCCTGAGTTTAATAATGGCAAATGGATGCTGAATGATTATCCGGGATTAGGCCTTAAAAATTCATAAGTTTTTCAGTAGGCTTAACCTGGGGAAAAATTACAGGTTACTGCGCACCCAGCATAATCGGCGTTTTGCCATTGCCCATAATAATGACCTTGGCGTTTTGCGAGGTGGCAATATCTTTTTGGGCTTTTATGCTTTCGTATTGAAGTTGATTATCGGTCAGGTTGGTCGAAATGATGCGCTGATAATCTGCAATACCCTGTGCTTCGACACGTTTGCGCTCGGCTTCCTGGCGTTCCTTTTGCAGCACAAACTGCATTTTCTGTGCTTCTTGCTCTGCATTGATTTTAGACTCGATACTGGCTTTAACCGAGGCTGGCAGGCTGATGTTACGGACCAGGATTTGCTGAAGTTCTAATCCGTTTTTTGCAAAATTATCGGCTATGTAACGATAGATACGGCTTTGGAATTCATCGCGCTTGGTAGAGTACAAATCAACAGCCTGGTAATTTACTGCATTGTCGCGTATAGCCGTACGTGATACGGGACGCACAATCTTATCAACATAATCAATGCCGATATTTTGATAAATAAACGGTGCTTTACTGGTTTTAACCCTAAAAAGCACCGAAAGGTCTATGGTAACCTCTAAACCATCCGAGCATAGTACCCTGATAGCATCATCGCCGGATACGTCGCCCTCGCTGTGAATAGCGCTCATGGTGTAGTTTTGAGTTTGTATGGTAAACGGTGTAATATCTACTAATGGGTTTACCACATGCAGGCCACTTTCCAGCACTTGGCTTTGCACTTTGCCAAACAGTGTTTGCACGCCTACCTTACCGGGTGGGATAGATTTAAATGCTGACAGCAATACACCCAACACTGTCAGCACAATACCAATAGTTATCGCCAAACCGCCAAAACGGTTATAGGGTCCGGATGAACGTTTAAATGTGTTGCCTGCCAGTAAGGCCGCCACTCCTAAAATGACGAGTATCATTTGACTATTTTTTTACAGGGCGCTCTGTTGCACGTACCTGTTTAAGTAGTCTTATTTTGAGGATGACAAACATTACTGCCACAAACAGAGCACCTATCAAAGATGCATATTGTTTATGAGAATAACCCCAGTATACAATATACAAGCATATAAAAATACCTATATTATATACAACGCTCAGGAATAATTTTGGCCCCATCAGTTAGTATACGCTAATGGTTGGGTCAATCTCGCTGGCCCAGGCTAAAATACCACCCTGCAGGTTATAAAGATTGGTAAAGCCTTGCTGCTCTAACTGCATAATAGCCATGGCGCTGCGTTTGCCGCTGCGGCACATTACCACTACAGGTTTGTCTTTACTTATTTTATCGGTTTCAATTAAAACGCCGCCCAACGGAATGTTTTCACCTTCCAGGTTCGACATCTGGTATTCAAAGTCTTCGCGCACATCAATCAGCTGAAAATCCTCGCCGTTTTCCTTCATTCTTTTCAGCTCTTCAACAGTTATTTCTTTCATAATGCTTTAAATGATAACGTTCAAAGGTAGGCTTTTAATCCATAAATATTCCGTCTGCGTTTTGTAACAATCAGCATTTGACGGCGTTTTACTTACAGGTTAGGAAATTTTATTTGTAGATTAGTGTTGATGAGAAAAGTTACACGCTTTTTTTGGTTCTGTTCGGGAGCGCACATTGAAACCTTAAAAAAATACCCCATTGAGCATAACAAGTATGTTGGTATTGGGGCCACTATATTTTTTACTGCATTATTTGCCTGTTTGTCGGGTGGGTACGCTATGTACTTTGTATTTAGCGGTAATGTTTTAGCGCCGATTTTTGCTTTATTATTCGGTATCATTTGGGGGCTGGCCATTTTTAATATGGACCGTTACATTGTAGCCAGCATTAATAAGCAAGGCAGCATAAACATGCAGATATTGCAGGCCACGCCGCGTATACTGCTGGCCATTATGATTGGCATTGTAATATCGCGCCCGCTGGAGCTTAAAATATTTGATAAAGAGATTCGGAATAAATTGAAAGGGGCTTACCTGAAAGGGCAAACCCGTAAAATTGATACGCTGCAAAAAACGTACAAGCAAAAGTATGCCATGGAAATGGTAAAGAGTACCGAGCTTAAAAAGGAAAAAGACTCATTAGAACGCGATATTAACCGCTCTCGGGTGCAGCTTAACCAGGAAGTTTTTGGCGATAAAAACGACCAGACATCAGGCATTGTAGGTTACGGTACGTACGCCAAGCAAAAAGAAGGCATTTTGATAGAAAAACAGAATCGCCTCAAAACCGTAACCGAGGAGTTAGATCGCCTGGAGCAGTACCTGGGGCAGCGTAAAGATTATGAAGGCTTAAACAGCACCCGTTTATTCAGCAGCGCACAGTTAGATAGCCTGGCTAACGTTGCGGGCTTTTCTGACCGTAACTGGGCCTTGGGCCAATTGGCTTTCAGAGAGGATGGCAGCAAAGATTTAGACACCTATATGGCACAGTCTTTTATAGGCTACCTGTTTATACTGTTTGAGTGTTTGCCGGTATTTGTAAAGCTGATGTCGCCCAAAGGGCCTTATGATGTAGCCGTAGCTAAAATTGCCGAAGCTAACATCCATTACGCCGACCGGGATAAGGATAAAGAGGTAATAGTAACCGATAATTTATTTGACCACCAGGTAGGGGCAGATATTGATAGGAAAAAGAAAATTATCACCAATCAATCTGACTATGACTTTGAGCGGCATAGTTATGAGTGAAGACGTTAAATAATGAAAGAAAATACGAAAGGGCTGCCATGATGAATGACAGCCCTTT
>CAJYSL010000170.1 GCA_913777515.1 uncultured Mucilaginibacter sp. | reverse complement strand
AAGATTAGACATCTAAAGAAATAAATTGGCAGATGGCAGCAAATATAAATTAAAAATCTATATATTGCCCTGTGAGAATTTTGATGCTAAAACGTGCTAACCACACTTTAAAATCAATTTTAAACTGCAACTTTTACTCGTGGAAGGGTATAAACCCGCCGCTCAAAATAGTCGCTTCTCCTGTTAAAATTAGTTAGTGTAGTTTTTACAATAAATAAGTTTTTTATTTAAATTAAGTAAATGCTACTTTTACCGCATATAATCAATTAAAGGCCCATGAAATTAATAGCTGACGGCGGCTCCACCAAAACAAACTGGTGCTTAGTCAATGATGAAGGAAAGAAAGTTTATTTCAACACTGAAGGTTACAATCCATACTTTGTAAGTAAAGAATACATCATCCAATCGCTGAACAGCAACCTGCCTGCCGATTTAGAAAAAGACAAACTTGTTGAGGTAAATTATTACGGCGCCGGCTGCTCAACCGAAGATAAACGCAAGTTGGTAGAAGATGCCATGAAACAGGTGTTTGTTAATGCCAAAGTAAACATTGGCCACGATTTGCTGGCTGCTGCCCGCGCTTTATTGGGCCACAACGAAGGTTTCGCTGCTATTTTAGGTACCGGAACTAATACCTGTATTTATGATGGCAAAAACATTACTCACAACATCGACTCGGGCGCTTACATTTTAGGCGACGAAGGTAGCGGCTGTTACATCGGCAAAAAACTCCTGATTGATTATCTGAGAGGCTATATGCCCGAAGCTGTACGTAAGAATTTCTGGGACACTTACCATCTTACACCCGATGATGTTAATGAGCAGGTTTACTCGCAGCCTTTAGCTAACCGCTTTTGCGCAGGTTTCAGCAAATTTGTTTATGATAATAATGTGCACCTGGAGTATACCCGCAATCTGGTAAAAACATCTTTCGAAGACTTTTTCCGTAATCTGGTTACTCATTATCCTAATTATCAGAAATACACTTTTAACTGTATTGGTTCGGTAGGTTATAATTTCAGAAACGTTTTAGAAGAGGTGGTTACCGAAAACGGAATGATTATGGGTAACATCATCCGCTCTCCTATAGATAACTTAGTGAAATTCCACTTAGAGATGGCACCAAGCCAACTGTAATATAAAATACTACAAAACAAGCAATGGCCCCGGAATTTCCGGGGCCATTGCTTGTTTATACGATAATGTAGATTGATTTATATGTCAACATCTACTCCCATTTCGCTTTGAAAAATCTTGCTGTATTTACGGCGGTCAAATTTGTATAATTTAGCTGCCCTGAACGATACATTCTTCTGTTTCTCATCCAATTCCTTCAAAAAGCCATAGCTCAGCATTTTTTTCCGGAAGTTACGCTTGTCCAGTTTCTTGTTCAATATGGCTTCGTACAGCTGCTGCAACTGGGTAAGCGTAAATTTTTCGGGTAATAACTCGTAAGCTATAGGCTGATAACTTAAACGGCGGCGTAGTTTGTTAAAGCCGGTTTTAAAAATTTCGGTATGATCAAAAGCCAGTTTAGGCAAATCGTTTACGCTATGCCATAGGGCTCTTTTGGCAAACTGCCCGGCTTTCAGTTCCCGTTGGCTGTCAATACGTATCAGGGCATAATAGGCTACTGTAATGATACGACCGCGCGGGTGCCGGTTTACAGCACCAAAGGTATGAAACTGTTCCATATGCACATCATGCAGACCAGTAAGTTGGTGCAATATCCGTTCGGCGGCTTCTTCTATCCCCTCATCATTCTCCACTAAATCGCCGGGTAGGGCAAGCCAGTCCATAAAAGGTTCGTTTTTACGCTCAATCAATAAGATTTTAAGCTCACCTGCTTCAAAACCAAATATCACACAGTCGATAGAAAACTCCGATTCAAACTTAACTAATTGTTCTTTCAAGGTTTATTTGTTTACAGTAACTTATTACTAAAGTAAAGGTACTTTTTAAGCGCCAAAAGTTACGACTAAAATTTAAGCGCGCATTATACCTTATTGCTTTTTGTTTATACAATCTTATAATATTTTAACCATTAATAGTTAAATAGTGCCCAAATATGCTTAAAATTTTATACTGGTGTAATTTTTACACAATAAGCCGGTAAGTTTATTATATTTGCGCGCCACAACAGCTCTATACAAGTACATGGTTGCAGTTATTTATAGTGGGTCCAATTATGCAGACTGGCGCTTAGCCGACAAGGGGCGAATGGTTGCCTCTTTCAAAACCGGCAGCATCAATCCGTTTTTCAGCGACGAAAAGCATATTCTCCACTTGCTTAACAAAAACATCAACCTGATACATCATGCCGAAGAGATTAAACGCATTCACTTTTTTGGTGCCGGCGTTTTAAATAAAACATTACAAGATACCATCATCCAAAGCTTTGAGGCATTTTTTAAATACGCTAAGGTAACGGTAGACCATGATATTTTAGGCGCAGCCATTGCCTGTTGTAAAACCAACCCAGGTATAGTTTGCATTTGCGGCAGCGGCAGTAATGCTGCCTGGTACGACGGTAAAAAAATAAAACCTAACAATTTTGGATTAGGGTACATCTTGGCTGATGAAGGCTCGGGTAACTGGCTGGGGCGGCAACTGATTAAGGCATACTTAAATGAAACGCTGCCGGCTAACTTGCGCAAAAAGTTTGTTAAACGGTATGACACCGACCGCAAAATTTTGCTTGAGAAAGTTTATCACCAGCGGCAACCAGCGTTATTTTTAAGCTCGCTGACTGATTTTTTTACAGATAATTTAAACGACAGCTACCTACAGGACGTTATTGTTGAAGGATTTGACTTGTTAATGCAAACCTATGTTTTGCCATTAAAGAAAGAACATGCAAATGCTGATATTTACTTTGCCGGTTCGGTGGCAGATGGTTTTAAGACATTACTACAACAATCGGCCAACAATGCCGGGGTAGAAATTTCGTATATATTAAAAGAGCCGATAAACAATTTACTTACATATTATTCTAATAAAAATTAAAAACTAATGAAAATAGGAATCAACGGATTTGGCCGTATCGGCCGTTTAGCTTTCAGAGCTGCTATACAAAGACCAGGTGTTGAAGTTGTAGGTATTAATGACTTAGTGGAGCCTGATTACATGGCTTACATGTTAAAATACGACTCAACCCATGGTAAATTTGATGGTACCATCGAAGTAAAAGACGGCAACTTAGTAGTAAACGGCAAAACCATCCGTGTAACCGCAGAAAAAGACCCGGCTAACCTGAAATGGAATGAAGTTGGCGCTGAAGTAATTATCGAATCTACAGGTTTGTTCTTAACTCAGGAAACTGCACAAAAACACATCGACGCCGGTGCTAAAAAAGTAGTATTGTCGGCTCCTGCAAAAGACGATACCCCTACTTTCGTAATGGGTGTTAACCACAAAAACCTGAAAGCCGAAAACACTATTGTTTCTAACGCTTCATGTACTACTAACTGTTTAGCTCCTATCGCTAAAGTATTGAATGATAAATTCGGTATTGAAGAAGGTTTAATGAGCACGGTACACGCCGTCACTGCTACTCAAAAGACAGTTGACGGCCCATCGGCTAAAGACTGGAGAGGCGGCCGTGGTGCTTACCAAAATATCATCCCTTCATCAACCGGTGCTGCTAAAGCGGTTACTTTGGTTATCCCTGAATTAAAAGGCAAATTAACCGGTATGGCTTTCCGCGTACCAGTAGCCGACGTTTCTGTAGTTGACTTAACTGTAAAATTAACCAAAGGTGCATCTTACGACGCTATCAAAGCGGCTATGAAAGAAGCTTCTGAAGGCGAATTAAAAGGTATTTTAGGTTATACTGAAGACGAAGTAGTATCTGAAGACTTTAAAGGTGATGCACGCACTTCAATTTTTGATGCTAAAGC
>CAJYSL010000169.1 GCA_913777515.1 uncultured Mucilaginibacter sp. | reverse complement strand
AATATCTTTACAAAAAAGGCTTTAGCATTGGCAGGAACCGTAAACTCGCCTTTAAGCTGTTTACCGCTGGGTTTAAGTTCTAAATCTGCTACCGGGTAATCTTTGTTATCTAAAAAATAAACCAACCCGGTCAATTCCTTTTCGCCGGCTAAAGGGGTTCCGGTGGGGTCGTAGGTTACGGTGATTTTTTCGTTGGGCTTTGGCTTAGTGTCAGACAGGCTCAAGTGCGAGGTACTCTGAGCAACAGCATTTTGCAAAGCCAGGCTACCCAGCGCTGCAAGGATTAGGTTCTTGTTCATCATAGATAACTACATTTTTAGTCAATATAGGAATGATGAAACGAAAAAACGAAACTTTTCAGCAAAAACAGTTGATTTACTGAGAGAAAGCCATTTTGTAGTAGGTTTAAGCCTACAGAATAAATAAGACATCCGAATTAAATGGACACAACCAGACCCGTTTAAAAACATTTTCTTATACCTTTGCCGCGATGTTCAAAAGGTTTACGGCCCTGTTTTTACTCGTTGCATTGATTAGTACCCACTTTTCGATGTATGCAGTGTATGCCGGCTTAACCCTGAACCAAAAATATATTGCCGAAAAACTTTGTATCAACAAATCGCGCCCCTGGCTGCATTGCGACGGCAAGTGTTATTTCATGAAAAAAATCCGGCAGGCCGAAGAAAACGAAAAAAAGCAGGAATCTAAAGACCGTTTAAACCGCCTGGAGGTTTCATTTTTGCAGGAGCCATTCCGTTTTTCAGTTATCGAGCCGGGCACTTTATCTACCACTCAGGAAACCTACCCGGTTTACAACTACCATTACAGCAGCCGCTACCTTTCCTCCATATTCAGACCGCCCAAAAAAGTCGTTTAACACCTATTTTGATAGCGCAGCTTTATTCTATAAACATGGGTAAAGACTGCCATCATATGTCGCTTATTTAAGCCTTAACAGCTATGCTTTAACTCGCGGAGATACTGAAATTTATCTTCTGGTTAGGTGCATGTATTCTCGTTTGATTCGGGAATATGGTCTCAAAGCACAGTTAACTGCGGGCTTATCCAAGCGCATTCATCCATCTTATTTCGCTCAAAATACAACATCAATTAAATGACTAAATTATTGATGCTGACCGGCATGATTTTAATGTCCGGCAGCATTACTGCGCAGTCTGTGCCCCATGCAGGTAAAGACACGGCTTCTATATTTAAAGACACCACACAACGGCACCTCAAAGAGGTAACCGTTAGCTCGCGTTATTACCGAAGGTATAAAACTGATAAAACTTCCGGCTCGCTTAAGGTTACTACGCCCCTGTTAAAGCTTTCGCAAAACATACAGGAAATTGACCAAAGCATCATTGCCGACCAGCAGGCTATCACCCTGAACGAAAGCGTTACACGCAATGTGAGCGGGGCTTTCCGTAACAATAATGCCGACCTGTATACGCCTTATGTAAACATGCGCGGCGCACAAATTACGCCACTGCGTAACGGCATGGACATTTCGATGATTTATGCCGGACCAAGTGCCGAAGATGCCGCCATTATTGGCCGGGTAGAATTTATAAAGGGCCCGTCCAGTTTTATTAACGGCTTGTTTGACCCGGCCGGAACGTTTAACGTGGTAACCAAGCAACCGATGGGCACACGCTCCAACCAAATCGGCTTTACTACGGGAAGTTTTAATTTATACCGCCTGAACGCCGATTTAGACGGTAACCTTGACCAGGCCGGTGAATGGCAATACCGGCTGAACGCCGTGGGGCAAAAAGACAAATCCTTCCAAAAATATAATTTTAACGACAAGGTAGCGGTTGACCCGGTGCTGCGGTACAATATCAACAGCCGCTCCTTTATTTCGGCAGAATATATCTTTCAGTCGCAACGCTTTCAGCAATATTTCGCAACCGTGTTTGCCCCGGATGGTTTTGCTTCGCTCCCCCGCGATTTTACCATTAACGACCCTAACAAGAAGCCCTATCAATCTACCGAAAACAATGGTTTCCTGACTTATTACAATGAACTGAGCAAGCAATGGCATTTTACTATAAAGGCTGCTTACGCTAAAGACCATCTGGAAGGTACCTATTTTTTTGTTTCGAGGTACAACGCGGCACAACCTAATCTGATTATGCGCAGGGCCACCTACGAGCGGCTGAATACCGATGTGCTGGCTATTCAGCCTTACATCAACGGCGAATTTACCACCGGAAACCTCAGCCACCATTTTTTAGGTGGTATAGACATTAACCGTAAACGTTTTATAGCGTACTCGGGCTCTAACGACCCGACCGCCAATCAAACTTTATATCCGCTGGATGCCTACCACCCGGTGTATGGGATAAACTTTGACGCCAACGTGCGCACCGGCAGCCTATCAGATATTGCTACCGACCAGCAAGCCATCAGCTACCAGGCCGCTTATGCGCAGGATGAAATCGGGATGATGAATAACCGACTGCGCTTAACCCTGGGTGCCCGGCTCACCTTTGCCAATGCCGAAGTGAAGAAGAACCCGGTTAAAACCGGCTTGGGCAATACCGATAATACAGCATTGACCCCAAAAGTTGGATTGAACTATGCAATCACTGACGACTTTGCGCTGTACGGCTTGTTTGACCAAACCTTTACCCCGCAAAGCGGCGTAAACACCACAACCGGCGAAGCTTTTAAACCGCTTAGGGGTAAAAACGTGGAAGCCGGTCTGAAAAAAGATTGGGCACACGGCAAATGGAATACCACGCTCTCGGTTTACCGCATCGTCCGGGATAATATTAAAGTGACCGACCCGTCTACCAACATCCAGACCCAACTGGGCCAGACCCTTTCTAAAGGCATTGAGTTTGATTTAAAAGGCGAAATTACAAAAGGGCTGAACGCCGTGGTTAACTATGCGTATACCGACAGCTATATTACCAAGGATGATAATCCGCTTCGCGTGGGTTTAGCTACGCCGTTCCGGGTTAAACATATTCAGAACACCTGGCTTAATTACCAGCTGCCAGGCAAAAGCTTAAAAGGGTTTTCGGTATCTGGCGGCTACCAGTTGCAGGCCAACCGGGCTGGCCGGTATGAGTTGCAAAAACTGCGGCTTGCGCCTGTATTTCGGGTAGATGGCGGCTTGGGCTGGACTAACGGCCGGTACTCGGTTAATGCCATCGTGAATAATATTTTAAACCGCTACAACTATGGCAGCGCCTGGATTGCACCATCATCAGCAACGGTGGGTACCTATGCTTATGTGCCCTACCCTCCGCGCGAAGTAAGGCTGAATTTAGGATTTAACTTTTAACCCGAGCAATTGATGACCTGGAAAAGCAGCGTAACCAAAATGGCATTTAAGCTGCATGGCTGGATTGGCCTGCTGGCCGGCTTATTTTTTCTATTTTACGGTATTACCGGTTCCATGCTGATGTTCAGGCATCAGCTGGACCGGTATTTTAACCCCGAATTGCATCACCTCCGCCCTACAGCGCGCCCGCTTTCTGCGGATGAGCTTTACCGTAAGGTATGGAAAACGCACCCAAACCTCCGCAAACTGGTACTGCATGATTTTCCGGCCGACCGTTATGATTGCTACGAGTTTATGCTTTATAAACGGCAAAGCCGGTTAACCGATAATTATCTATACTACGCGTTTGTCAATCCTTATACCGGGCAAATTATCAGCAAGGGCAGCTATGGTTCAGTCAGACCTTTGTTTTTCAGATGGTTATACACCTTACATTACAGCTTACAAATGGGTATTCCGGGCATGTTGTTTACCGGGGTAGTAGGTTTATTGATGCTGTTATCGCTGCTCACCGGCACTATAATTTACCGCAAGCACTTTTGGCAGGCGTTTACCTTTAAAGCCGGGCTTAACTTTAAAAACAGGCGTACGGCTATTTCGTCGCTGCACCGCATTTTGGGCGTGTGGTCGATAGGATTTACTGCTATGCTGTTCTTCACCGGTTTCTGGATGCTGAAAGAATATTTCAGTCCGCAAGAATGGCAATTGCCCAAACATCAACCTGCATATGCTGTACGGGCCAATATAGATTCGGTAGTAAAAAAATCCTGGCAACTTGTTCCGGGCTTTACACCGATTGCCGTGAATATACCCACCGTAAAATGCGGGGATATAGTCGTAAAAGGCCTGATGCCCACCACCACCTTCTTTTTACTCAAAGGCAAAGCCAGCAGCCTTTCCTTTAACGCCGAAACCGGGCAATTCAACAAATTAAATGATATTGATAAAGCCAGCTTTGACCAGCGTTTTGAAACTGAGGTTTACAACCTACACATCGGCTCATTTGGCGGCAGCTTTGTCCGCTGGTTTTATGTGCTTTTGGGATTGCTGCCGGGAGTATTGTCGGTGACCGGGGCGTTGTTGTGGATGAGGCGGAGATAAGGTAGGATAGTTTGATTTCTATTTGAGTAAGAAAAGGTAGTATTGAATTTTTTCAGTTTTTGAAGATTTACTTCATTTTTATTTGTGCTAAATGATATACCACAAAACGCTATGAATATTTGACGAACGTTTTTATAGCTGTCAAATATGATTGCGCTATTTATAAAATGATGTCTTGAAAATAATAAGATATACCTAAACTCACTTTACATTGCATTTACGAAACTTTATAACTTATATCTATATTTAGGTTATGGCAGGACTTTCAATTGCAGAGGGTATAAAGCAAGTGTATAATGGTTTAAGGCACGTAGTAATATTAGGGGCGGGAGCCAGTATTGCTTCTACTTATCGAAACTCAGAACTCAACGGAAAAAAACTTCCATCAATGGATAATTTCGCTGAAGTTGTAGGACTTCAAGATTTGGTTGAGCAGGTCCCTACAAATTTAAAAGCGGCCAATTTCGAAAAGCTCTATAGCAATTTGCATAAGAATAATCCTCACTCTAAATTGATCCAAGAGATTGAATTAAGAATTACCGAATACTTTGGTAACATGCAATTACCACCTGAACCAACAATCTACGACTATATCATCTTGTCGTTGAGATCCAAAGATCAAATAGCTACATTTAATTGGGATCCATTTTTATATCAAGCATTTTGTAGAGCACGTAAGTTTACTAAAGATCTTCCACAAATCTCTTTTTTACATGGCTCAGTGGCCATCGGTTATTGTGAAGAATTGAATCTATCGGGGCCTGCTGGATATTATGCAAGAGCGGACGGCGGTTATTTTGAACCGACTAAACTGTTGTATCCAATTGAGAAAAAGAATTATTCAAATGACAAATTCATTAAAGGAGAATGGGATCGCTTGAAGATTTGGCTGGATAAAGATAGCAAAACTACACGTTTTACCATCTTTGGATATGGAGCACCAGCTTCAGATATTGAGGCAGTTACCCTGCTGAATAAAGCATGGGGAACATCAGAAGAGCGAGACATGGAGCAAGTCGAGATTATTGATATTTGTGAAGAAAAGGTACTGCGTCAGCGTTGGGACGGATTTATACATTCCCATCACTATGACGTAACAGACGATTATTTTTCTTCTTCACTTGCATCTAATCCTCGACGGACTTGTGAGAGTTTAGCAAACCATACTATGCCAATGAATATTGATGAGGCTTTCCGAAAAAATAATCCTGTGCCTAAGAATTTGAAAACGTTAGAGGAGTTGTGGGCATGGCATGAGCCCTTAATTCGTGCAGAACAGGAAAAAAATTAATATTACTAATATATCAAATTTCTGAAGTTTCGAAAGAAACTACTTCTACATTATAAGATTACAAACCGTTTGAAAATATGTGCTGATATTAATAATGATTTTATTAACATCTAATAATTTTATATTCAGTTTCAACAGTCTTTACAAATTTTTATATTAAAATATATTTTCAAGCCATTAAGCAAAAGAGCCTTCATATATTTGATATGCAAGGCTTTAACATTTTGTGATATCACTTTTTATCGGTATAGCAGAAAAATTACCCCTTTCCACCTATGACTATTTATCAATTAGCTGATAAAGGCTTTTCAGAATCTACTCACATATGCCATAATCGTAATTGATTCAGATGCGCCATTTTAAGTTATATTTCCAAGTATAAATCGCAAATTTTACTATACGGGCAGACATTTAAATAGATTTTTAAATAAATCATCAGACAAAGCATTTTACTCATCGATAAAATATATTGTGATAGATGTTTATAATAACCTAACCATTAGTGCTTTATTTACATATATTTAGCAGTTTAGCCGGTTTAACAAACTTTATTTATAGATGTACCGGAAGTTAAAATGAGTAAAGCCTGATCACTAAAATGAAACCTGTCACCTTTATTGATACCGAAATTGATGCCATAAGCCGCAAAATACTGGATATTGGCGCTATTCGCAGCGATGGAGCCATTTTCCATAAAGCGTCGGGTATTGATTTTGTACAGTTCATTAAAGGCTCATCATATATAGGCGGACATAATATTTTTAATCATGATATCAAATACATCGGTAAAAAACTTATCGAGGCCAGTATAAATGAGGCAAATATTATTGATACGCTTTATCTTTCACCGCTTTTATTCCCTACGGCACCTTATCATGCTCTATTGAAAGATGATAAAATACAATCCGACGATTTGAATAATCCGCTCAATGATTCGATAAAGGCGAGGGACTTATTTTATGATGAGTTGGAAGCATTCCGGCAAACAGATGAAACACTAAAGCAAATCTACTACCTGCTGTTACACGGCCATAAAGAATTTAACGCCTTTTTCAGATTAGCGGATTATGATTATGCTGACACTAATGTTAAACAACTTATCCATCAAAAATTCAATAATGACATTTGCACACAGTCATGCTTAGATGAATTTATTCTGTCGTACCCTGTCGAGCTAGCTTACTGCCTGTCGCTCATCAATGCTAATCACCGGTATTCCATCACTCCGCCATGGGTTTTAAAAAACTATCCCAAAACCGAGTGGATCATGTTCAGCCTCAGAAGCGACCCCTGCCTAACCGGCTGCCCATATTGTTTAAAAGCGCTCGACGCACATGAGGGATTAAAAACCTTCTTTGGCTTTCCGGCTTACCGCAAATACGGAGACGAGCCGTTGCAGGAAAAAGCTGTCGAGGCGGCCATCAACAATAAATCCATATTGGCGGTATTTCCAACCGGCGGCGGTAAATCCATTACCTTTCAGGTACCGGCACTCATGGCCGGGCGAAACAGCAAGGGCCTTACCGTAGTAATATCCCCCCTGCAATCGCTGATGAAAGACCAGGTAGATAACCTTGAAAAGGCAGGCATTACCGAAGCGGTTACCATCAATGGATTGCTGGATCCGATAGAGCGGGCAAAGTCATTTGAACGGGTAGATAATGGCTCGGCTTCGCTCCTGTATATCTCGCCCGAGTCGCTACGCTCAAAAACCATCGAACGCCTGCTTTTAAACCGCAAGATAGCCCGCTTTGTGATTGACGAAGCTCATTGCTTTTCATCCTGGGGACAGGATTTCAGGGTTGATTACCTTTACATAGGAGATTTTATTAAGCTGATACAGGAAAAGAAAGGCATTGAACATGCTATCCCGGTATCTTGCTTTACCGCTACGGCTAAACAAAAAGTTATTGACGATATAAAGGAGTATTTCCGCGACAAACTTTCGCTTGATCTTGAACTGTTTACATCCAAAGCCGCCCGAACCAACCTGCAATATAAAGTTTTCAGGAAAGACGACCCAGAAGAAAAATACCTTACCGTACGCGACCTGATAGAAGAGAAAAACTGCCCCACCATTATCTACGTGTCCAGAACACGCAATGCCGAAAAACTGGCCGAAAGATTGAGCATTGATGGTTTTAACGTCAAAGCCTTTCATGGCAAAATGGATGCGAAAACAAAAACCGCTAATCAAAACGCTTTTATTGCAGGCGAAGTGTCCATTATGGTTGCCACCTCGGCTTTTGGGATGGGCGTTGATAAAAAAGACGTGGGCCTGGTAATACATTATGAACTTTCCGACTCGTTGGAGAATTATGTTCAGGAGGCAGGCCGCGCCGGAAGGGATGAAAACATAACTGCCGAATGCTATGCCCTGTTTAGCGAAGAAGACCTGAGCAAACATTTTATCCTGCTTAATCAAACCAAGCTATCTATCAAAGAGATACAACAGGTATGGAAGGCTATTAAAGATATTACCCGTTTCAGAACATCAATGTCAAACTCCGCGCTCGAAATTGCGCGTAAGGCTGGTTGGGACGATAATGTAGCCGAGATTGAAACAAGGGTAACCACCGCTATTGCCGCCCTTGAAGATGCCGGGTACTTAAAACGCGGCCAAAACATGCCCCGGGTGTTTGCCAACAGCATTTTATCAAAAACCGCTCAGGAAGCGATAGATAAAATTAATGCTTCATCCAAATTTGATGATAAACAGCGTGTAAAAGCCATACGGATCATCAAAAAGTTATTCTCGAGCAAAAGCAAGAAACAATCTACCGAAGAAACAGCCGAATCGCGCGTTGATTACATTAGCGATCATTTAGGCATTGTAAAGGATGAGGTAATCCACATCATTACCCTACTGCGCGAAGAAAAGATACTGGCCGATGCCAAAGACCTCACCGCATTTATTAAACGTACTGAAAATAAAAACCGGTCTCTCAGCACAGTAGAGACCTTTATGAGGATAGAGCAGTTTTTACTGCTTCATTTTACCGAACAGGAAAAAACATTTCAACTTAAAGAGTTAAACCAGGAAGCGGAAGATAAACGCATAGACGGCGTAAACCCCAACCGGCTGAAAACAATTATTAACTTTTGGGCGATAAAAAAATGGATAAACCGCGCGAGCTTGGGCTATTCAAAAAACCACTTCGCCGTTATTGCACTGTATCCCGAAACTGAACTCAAAGAAAAACTAAATAAACGTTACGAGCTGGCTAAATTTATTGTAGCGTTTTTATATAACCGCAGCGTTACTGATACTGCACCGAATCAGCACAGTACCGAAGAAGTGCTGGTAGAATTTTCGGTACAGGAACTAAAAAGAGCCTACGATAACAGCACAGCCTTGTTTAAGCAGGAAATTAATACCGATGACGTTGAAGATACACTCTTTTACCTTTCCCGTATTGAGGCTATAAAAATTGAAGGCGGCTTTATGGTAGTGTACAATCGCCTCAATATTGAACGGCTCGAATTAAATAATAAAATCAGCTATAAAAACGAGGACTACCAAAAACTTAACCAGTTTTACCAAAACAAGATTCAGCAGATACACATCGTTGGCGAATACGCCAAAAAAATGATTGCTGACTATAAGGATGCCCTGCAATTTGTTGAAGATTATTTTCAATTAAATTACACATCGTTTCTGGCTAAATATTTTAAGGGGAGTAAGTTGCAGGAAATTACACGTGCCATCACGCCTGAAAAATTCAAGCAGCTTTTCGGCGAACTTTCGCCTGCCCAATTAAAAATCATTAATGATAACGAAGCCAAACACATAGCCGTATTAGCCGGCCCCGGTAGTGGAAAAACAAGGTTTTTGGTGCATAAACTGGCCTCGCTGCTATTGATGGAGGATGTTAAGCATGAACAATTGCTGATGCTCACGTTTTCACGCGCGGCGGCTACCGAGTTTAAAAAGAGGCTGATTAAACTAATTGGCAATGCGGCATTATTTATCGAGATTAAAACTTTTCATTCTTATTGCTTTGACCTGCTGGGCAAAGTGGGTACCCTTGAAAAATCCGATCACATCCTGAAAGACACCATCAACAAGATCAGGAACAACGAGGTTGAGATAAACCGTATCACCAAGACCGTTTTAGTGATAGACGAAGCCCAGGACATGAACCGCGACGAGTTTGAACTGATCAAAGCCCTGATGGACTGTAACGACGAAATGCGGGTGATCGCTGTAGGCGACGATGATCAGAATATTTACGAATTTAGAGGGGCCAGTTCCAAACACCTCGAAGAGTTTATAACGGTAAACAAAGCCACCCGTTATGAATTGATACAGAACTACCGCAGTAAAAACAACCTGGTACAATTCAGCAACCAATTTGCCGAAACCATCAGTCACCGGTTAAAAGAAACACCTATTGTAGCTGTCCAGCCAGCCGATGGGCAAATAAAGTTGGTAAAATACCAGCATAAAAACCTTATTACGCCGTTGGTTAACGACATTATTACCACCGGGCTTTCGGGCACTACCTGTGTACTGACAAGCACCAACGACGAAGCGTTGAAAATAACCGGCCTACTTTTAAAAAACAACTTCCCGGCTAAGTTAATTCAGAGCAATGATGGTTTTAACTTGTATAACATTGCCGAAGTACGATACTTTCTGAGCCGTTTAAACCTTACCGATCAAGTGTTTGTTATTGATGATAACAATTGGGCCGATGCCCGGCGGGATCTTGTAAACCGCTATCAAAAAAGCAGCAAGTTAGAACTTTGCATAAACCTGCTGAAAGATTTTGAAGCTATCAACCCCAAGCGTAAATTCAAATCTGACCTTGAAACTTTCATCCGCGACTCTAAACTGGAGGACTTTTTTGACCAGCGCGGCGAAACCATTTTTGTATCCACCATACATAAAGCAAAAGGCCGTGAGTTTGACAATGTTTTTATGATGCTTGAAAATTTTGATGCCGTTACCGACGAAAAGAAACGCCAGCTTTATGTGGGGATGACACGGACTAAGCGAAATTTATCTATCCATTTAAATACCAACCATTTTGATGGCTTTATTGCAAATAACCTGCAGCGAATTAACAACACCGAAACACATCCTGAACCTAATCAATTAGCCACCCTGCTAACGCATAGAGATGTTAAGCTGAACTATTTTTCTCCACGTCAACCCTGGATATCACACTTAATTAGCGGCGATAAGCTTATGGTACGTGATACCGAATGTTTAAATTCTTCCGGGCAGTCGGTTCTAAAGTTTTCTGACAGTTTTGTTGAAAAAATTGAACTAATGAAAACCAAAGGTTATATCATTAAAAAAGCCAGGGTAAATTTTATTGCATACTGGCAAAAAGAGGATTCAAAACAGGAAATACAAATCATACTTCCTGAACTTTATTTTGAAAAAAGCATGCCGTAAGTGGCTTCGCGATACTTGGCCTTTATTCCTATTTCGCTTCCTTATATCTTTTTGCAAATACAAATTCAAGTACCTCTTCAGAAAATTATGATATTGAAGTTTCAAGTGGTGTAGCAATAATTTATCGTTGACGTATCTCCACAAATGAAGTTTGTGCTTTAGATAGTTGTTTTATTCTCCCCAAGTTTTCCGTTTGAGCCACCCTGATCCTGATTGGATGTAATTTGAAATGGCACTAAAACAAAAAACCTGTACATTTTATGTACAGGTTTTTAATACTTTGTGGTATCGCTTTAGTCGGGATGGCAGGATTCGAACCTGCGGCCTCCACATCCCAAATGTGGCGCGATACCGGGCTACGCTACATCCCGATTGGGTCTGCAAAGGTAAGAATTTTAAAACCACTTGCAAATATTTTTTTTATTTTTCCGGTTTCGAACGTTTGCATGTTAAATGCTTTGAAACCGGAGATTTGAGAAACTTTAAAAACGTGTTCGTGTTTTTCTTAAATCTGCTGCAAAGATAGCATCTGCTTTAGTAATTGCAAATCGTTTTATGCTATTTTGAGTATAAAACAGGTATTATTGGCTTGGTAGGCTCCTATCCCTCTGTAAATCAAACAATAAATTTTCACATTTTTTTCATCATGAGTTAATAGGGTTGTAACACCCCGCTAATGTTAAAAGATGTTAATGATGTTTTGGGTTTGACAGATTAAACTGAACTTGCTGGTAATTAGCACTATGGTAACACCTTTACTTATTATCCTATGCATTACCACAAAATTAACAACCTGTTAGGCTGGTTCTGTTTTCTTATTGCCTTAACCAGCTACATCTTAACGCTCGAACCCTCTGTAAGCTTTTGGGACTGCGGCGAATTTATTGCCTGCGCTTACCGGCTGCAGGTTTCGCACCAGCCTGGATACCCTTTGTTTACCATGATTGGCAAAGCGTTCTCGCTACTCTCGATGGGTAACCGGGCCAAGGTGCCTTACTTTACTAACATGGCATCGGCCATCGCCAGCGCTGCCACCGTAATGTTTTTGTTCTGGACCATCACCGCGCTGGCCAAAAAACTATTGGTTAAACAACCCGAAATGCCCAGCGGTAAAAACTTATTGATGATAATGGGCTCCGGGCTGGTAGGTGCATTGGCATTTGCTTATACTGATACCTTTTGGTTTTCGGCTGTTGAAACCATTGTGTTTGCGCACGCTACATTATGCGTGTCGGTAGTATTTTGGGCCATGCTTAAATGGGAAGCCTGCGCCGACCATCCCAATGCCGACCGTTACCTGGTGCTCATTGCTTACATCATGGGTTTATCCATAGGTATTCACCTGCTCAACTTGTTAACCATACCGGCACTTACACTGATTTATTATTTTAAACGCGCTAAACAGGTTAACACGAAACGGACGCTGTTAGCCTTGCTCGCAGGTGTTGCATTGCTTGCCTTTGTACAGTTTGGCATCATTCAATACTCGGTTAAAATAGCGGCCTATTTCGATTTGTTTTTTGTGAACAGCCTGCACCTGGGTTTTGGCAGCGGCGTGCTGGCATTTCTGCTGTTATTGTTAGGCGCGCTTATTGGCGGCATTGTCTATAGCATCCGCAAAAATAAACCGGCATTAAACCTAGCCCTGGTATGCATCACTTTTATATATTTTGGATACGGCTCTTTTGCCATGATACCCATACGTGCCCATGCCGGAACCAATTTAAACAATACCCATCCTGATAATGCCTTCATCTTACAGCGCTATCTCAACCGCGAACAATACATTGCGCCACCATTAGTATACGGGCCTTATTTTGACGCCCGCCCAATCGACCAACAAGACGGTGCTATCATTTACCGTAAGGGTAAGCAACGGTACGAGGTAGCAGGCAAAAAGCAAAACCTTACTTACGACCACAATACGCTGCTGCCGCGCATTTACAGCAGCGAGGCGGGTGATATCAGTTTTTATAAACAATGGCTGCAGTTAGGCGAAGGCCAGGTACCTGCGTTTAAAGACAATCTTAACTTTCTGTTCAGCTGGCAGGTGTATCAAATGTACTTTCGCTATTTTCTGTGGAACTTTGTGGGCCGATATAACGACCAGGACGGGCAAACCAGCACAACCGACTTAAATGGCAACTGGACATCGGGCTGGTTTGATGGCAACAAGCACCTGCCCGATGTCATCAAGCAAAGTAATACTTACACCCCGTTGTATGCCTTGCCGCTTATTATGGGTTTATGTGGGATGTATTACCACTTTAAACGCAGTAAACGGGATGCCGGTATTATTGCCTTGCTGTTCTTTTTTACGGGGATAGCTATTGTATTGTATGTTAACCAGCCGTCGGTGCAACCGCGGGAACGTGACTATTCTTATGTCGGTTCGTTTTATGCCTTTGCCATTTGGATTGGTTTAGGGGTTGTAGGACTGATTAAACTTGCTCAAACCCGAATCAGAACGCAGTACCTGTCGCCAGCCATAATTGTAGTTTGCCTGTTAACCGGTCCGGTGCTGATGGATAAGCAGGAATGGGGCGCTCATGACCGCTCGACTAAGCTTACCGCTCATGATATGGCAAATAACTATTTAAACTCCTGCGCCCCTAACGCTATTTTGTTCACCTATGGCGACAATGATACCTACCCGTTGTGGTATGCACAAGAAGTGGAAGGTATACGCCCAGATATCCGTTTGGTAAACCTCAGCTTGTTGGGCATGGACTGGTATATCAAGCAGATGAAACATCCCATTAATAAAGCAGCCGCGCTGCCGGTTACCATGGATGATGACTTGTACAAAGCCGGCGTTCGCGATTATTTATCTTATCATGATGCCAAAATTCCTGACTCGGTTGAGCTGAAAGAAATTTTTGATTTCATCACGTCGGATAATAAAGAGACCAAGGTGACTTACGAAAATGGCGCGATCAGTAATTACCTGCCCACCAAAAATTTCAAGCTTAGCATTGATGCCGATGAGGTAGCCAAAAACAATGTTTTACCTGCCACTATGCGCAATCGTATTGCGAAAACCATGGAGTGGCAATACCCGGCTGATTACGTTACCAAAGACCAACTGGCGTTGATAGACATACTGGTGCATAACCAATGGAAACGTCCTATCTACTTTACTAACGGAGCGCCTAACGAAAACGTGATTGGCTTACGCCCTTACTTATATAACGAAGGCTTTGCTTATCGGTTGTTACCGGTAAAAAAAGACACGGTAAACCAGCAACCAGCTACCCAAACCAATACCCTGGTGATGTACCATAACGTGATGGATAAGTTTAAGTGGGGGAACATGAAACACGCCCGTTTTCTGGACCAGCAGTCTACATCGTTGTTTTATCCGTTTATCGCCAATACGTTTTTTAATCTGAGCAGAAACTTAGCGGTCGAAAACTACCCTGATCTGGCCATTAAAGCGCTGCACAAATACGACCAGGTGATGCCCGACATCTATCCTAATGCAGATGTTGCCGTCAGGAAATTTTACCTGGCCGATACTGCTTGTAACCTGAAAGAATACCGGCTGGCCAACAAGATGCTCAGCAGTATAGACCGATATCTTAAAGACCAACTGGACTACAACTACCACTGCCTACAAACCAATGCCAATACGCTAAACCCGTATGATGTACAAGTGAGTCTTTCACTATTAAACGAAATGGCTGCATTGACTACCCGGCACCAGCAACTCGCCGTTAGCACCCAAGTTCAAAAGCATCTAACAGAATACCAAAACAAGTTTGCCTCTATTCTTCAACAACCATAAACCTTATCCAACAGCAAGGGCCTGCAGTACGTCTGCAGGCCCTGTTTATTTTATTGGCATAAGCTGCTGTTACCAGCCAATGCCGTAATCCTCCCCATGGTTACTGGAGCCTCCCCATAAACTGCCGTGCTTCCAGTCAAAATAAATTGCATTGATAGGCCCGCTGGTGCGGTCGGCAAAGCTTAAATCGTAGCCCATTTTTTTGAGTGCGTTGCGTACCTCCTCTTTGGTATTACTATTTAACAGTATTTGCCCCGGCTTAGGTTCCCGGTCGGATGTCTTACTACCACCTAAGGACAGCCATAATTGGTTCGTGTTAAAATTGGCGGCTTCCGTTGCCTTTTGTACTGTCATCCCGAATTCCACCACATTTAAGAAAAACTGTAACAGATTTTGGTCCTGCGTATCGCCGCCTTGTACCGCGGCCGACAGGAACGGTTTGCCATCTTTCAAAAACATCGAAGGCGAAAGCGTAACACGGGGCCGTTTGCCCGGTGCAACTACGTTAAAAGGATTCAGGGCAGAGTCGAGCACAAAGCTTTGCATACGCTGACTCATGCCGATGCCCGTGTTGCCTGCAATACAAGCCGGCAGCCAGCCGCCGCTTGGCGTTACCGACACTACCCAACCTTCTTTATCTGCCGCTTCAATAGATGTTGTTCCTCGCCATAGCCTGTCTTGATACAAATCTTTGGGCGTGTTATTACCCAAGTCGTGCTTGGGCGCGAAATTGCGTTTGGTGGTATCCATCTCAAAACCGCGCTGCTTGAGCAGATTAATATAAGGATTAGATTTTCCTTCAAACGGGTAAGGGTCGCCGGGACCAATTTTAGGGTCGTTTTTATCTGGATTGATAAGCAGCGAACGTTGTTTAGCGTAAGCTTTACTCAGCAACCCTTTAATAGGCTCCTGCGGACTGGCATATGGGTCGCCATAATAAAAGTCGCGGTCGGCAAACGAAAGGTTCATTGCCTGGTACACGGTATGAATATATTGTGTACTGTTATACCCCATACGTTTCAGGTCAAAGTTTTCCAAAATGTTAAGGGCTTGCAGCATCAACGGGCCTTGCGTCCACTGCTGTAACTTATAAACATCAACACCCCTATAGTTAGTTTGCAACGGTTCTTCTTCCAACGGCTTCCAACGGGCTAAATCCTGCATGGTAATTAAACCGCCTTGCTCCTGGCAGCCGCGTACAAACTCCCTGGCAATGTCGCCTTTGTAAAAACGATCGTATGCAGCCATGAGTGCATCCTCGCGACTTTTTCCTTTTTGCCTGGCTGCCTTTTCGGCTTCTACCATTTTGGTCAGGGTAGCTAATAAATTTTTCTGTACAAATATTTCACCGGCCTCCGGTGCCTCGCGACTTGCGCCTGGATGGATGAGCAGCACCTTCTTGCTATAAGGCCACTGTTTAATTTTATCCTTTTCTCTTTCGATGGTGTTGGCAGCTTGTGCTTCTATGGCGTAACCCGCAGCCATGTGCATGGCGGGAGCCAACACTTGCTGCAAACTCATGGTACCGTAATTGGCCAGCATATAAATCAGCCCACCCGGCGTGCCCGGTGTGGTCGCAGCCAACGGACCATACTCTGGCGGAAAGTTGTAACCCTTTCTCTTAAACAACTCCACCGTAGCTCCAGTCGGCGCTACACCCATCGCATTGATGGCAATTACCTTTTTAGTTTTAGGATTATAAATAAGTACCTGCGTTTCGCCTCCCCAGCTCAAGGTATCCCACATGGTACAAGTAGCAGCCAACATTGCGCAAGCGGCATCAACAGCATTACCACCCTGCTGAAATATCATAGCGCCCGCCGTTGCCGCCATCGGCTTACCTGTGATGGCCATCCAGCTACTGCCATAAAGCATAGGCTTTTGGGTGGGTTGCGCTTTTAAAGAAATTGTAAATATGATGAATGATAAAAACAGACAAAATCGCTTCATTCCACTAATATAAACAAAGCGAATCTAAATTGACTGCAAGACGGCATTCCTAATACGATCGCCGGCAGTTTGTCATTGATAAAAGTCTTTGCGCCTAAGTACCCAGTACAAGCCTTTAACGTTAACTGCATATACTGGCAAGACGAATATCAAAATAATTTCCTCAATCAAATCCATCGCGGTCAGGGCAACAGTTATATAGAACAAAGGCACCAAAGGGCCATTAAAGAAGAAAAAAGAGAGTAAAAAGGCAGCCTGCGACACGGCCGCAACTTTGGCAACATAGGTATGAAAGTTAGTCATTCGTCTGTATCTGTAAAATGCCAGACCTAGTTGTAACAAGTAGAGTATAGCCAAAGCAATGACAAACTCGACACGGTTCATTAAGAATAAGAGATTTGAACTCACCAAACCAACTATACCGGCAGCCACGGTCAAGTCATCGCCAATTGAATCCATTTTAGCGCCAAACACACTTACTACATGATAACGGCGGGCCAAAAAACCATCAATCGCATCAGTGGCGAAGCTGAGCATAAGTCCCCACTTGAAAATATCGAATCGATGCGTAAAGATTAAGACAAACAGCACCGGAGCAGCAAGCACACGACAAAGTGTTATTCCGTTAACTAAATAATAAGCCCAACCTTTCATATACAGGAATAACAAGGAAGATGGGAAAGAGTTGTGGTTGAAGAGTTGATAAGTACGGTGAGTCGGTAAGTCGGTAGAGACGGTAAGACCGTAAGTAAACAGGATGAACTTCAAAGAATGAACTTGATGTTAGAAGCTTCTATTTGAGAATGATGGGTTCACATACCAAGCGGAGCTGGCGAACACCTATTGGTGAGCTGTGGGGCACCAGCGCTGATAAATCAGGGCTCAAGCGAAATAATTGGGGGGGATGTTTAGCTATGCATATATTTTAGCGAGTCTGAATAGAAAGAAAGCAGTGTCTCTGACGCCTCTGGAAGTAGCCCTGAAAGCTTTGATCTTGGCATTGAATGATTCGGCCGAGGCATTGGTGGCCCGGTTATTAAAGAAGTTCAGGATGGATTCATAGTGCGTCTGCACGGACCTGGCAACAGTCTTAAAAGCATCAATGCCGGCTGATGCCACCTCATTGTGCCAGATGGCGAGCGCTTTGAAAGCCTGCTGCTTATTTTTGCTGTGGGTAAAGATGCTGCCCAAACGGATGGATAAGCGGTAAGCCTTTGCTAACTGCGGATACCTCTGGAACAGTAAGTCAGCCCTTTGCTTTTGCGAGAGGTTCCACTTGCCATGGTGTTTGAAGAGCAGGTAGCGGCTGCGGGCCAACAATTGTTTTAATGTATCTCCCCATTGGCAAACACCTCCGGCTGATAGCTTTGCTTATTCTTTCTGGCAGTCTCGATGGCCTGATTCTCCTGATATAAGGCTTGCCAGCGGTACTTGATCCTGGCTTCCTGCACCGCATCATAAGCTAACTTCTGTACATGGAAGCGGTCAATCACCCGGCTGGCATTCACAAAGCACCTTCTAATAGCTTTGATCATGTTGGCAGCCATGTCCATCGTTACTTCTTTGACTTTGTGGCGTTTGCGAAGTGGAATGCGCTCCAGTACGGTCATGATCTGCTCAGCCTGCGTGCCTTTGAGCATAGCTACGATAGCCTTCTTGCCGCCTTTTGCTGCTTTATTGGTGATGATGGTGTACAGCTCACCATTACTCAGTGCTGTCTCATCAATACTTAATGACGAGCCGATATTGTCTTCGAACAGCATCCGGTCCTGGGCATGTGCTTTCTGATCCCAGCTCTGATAGTCGCTCAGGTGGTCTTTGTACTGCTGCTGCAGCTGCTTGCCGTCTACCGTGTAGAGCCTGCCCAAAAGATGGCAACTGATGGGATGATTATCCTAGGGATATACCTTTTAAAAAAGTGCCGAACTCTGTGGGCATTCGCGCTCCTTTTCTTACCAAATCCCAGTCCCGGGTGATAATCTCACCGCTTTGTTTAATCTCCCACCTGCGCCGCCTGATGCACAAAGCAACCTTGTGGCCGCGGATAGGAAAATCCTGAACGGCCGTTTCGGGCAGAAAGCCTTTGGATTCTATATGTGCCTTTTCATAGCCCGCAGGCGGCAGGTTCTTTTCCTCCAGATAAATATTCAATTGGCCGCTTGCAGACGGCTGCACACCAGTAAGTTCAAAGTATTCCAGCATGCCTTCTGGTAAGATCAGACGGACAAGCGTTTGGTAAGCTGCTGACAAGAGAGTATGTTTTTATTCAACACAAAGCAACAAACTTTTTTCTTCCCCCCCCCAATTATTTCGCTTGAGCCAACAAAAGAGCGCACCCGGCCCCTTTAAAACGCAAAAGCCCCTCATACTAAGTATGAAGGGCTTAAGGTAAGAGTTGGCGCCGACCTACTCTCCCACGTGTTACCGCAGTACCATCGGCTCTGGCGGGCTTAACTTCTCTGTTCGGAATGGGAAGAGGTGGACACCGCCGATATAGGC